>JASJBD010000034.1 GCA_030066665.1 Gammaproteobacteria bacterium | reverse complement strand
CAACCACGATGACGGGTACCCCGATCGCTTCGCTGGCAACCAGGCCTGGCACGCGCCATCGTCTTCAATCGCCCTGCTGCAACCCCTCGCGTGGCTGTTTGGCGGGATCGCGAATCTCCGCCGGGCAGCCTATCGCCGTGGCCTGGTTGCCAGCGAAGCGATCGGGGTACCCGTCATCGTGGTTGGCAACATCACGGTCGGCGGCACCGGGAAGACGCCGATTGTCGATTGGTTAACGCGGAACCTGGCGCAGCGCGGCCATGCTCCCGGCATCGTCAGCCGCGGCTACGGCGGCAGGCAGGGCCGGCGGCCGCGACTGGTGACGGCCGATGCGCCGGTTACGGCAGTCGGCGACGAAGCCCTGTTGCTCGCGCGGCGCACGGGGCGGCCTGTTTGTGTCGGTATTGATCGCGTTGCGGCGGCGAACCGGCTGGTCAACGAGGGTGTCGACGTGATCGTCGCCGACGATGGGCTGCAGCACTATCGCCTGCGCCGCGACCTCGAGATAGCCGTGCTCGACGCGCAGCGGAGGCTCGGCAACGGCCGGTTACTGCCGGCCGGTCCGTTGCGGGAACCGGCCGCGCGCCTGCGGCAGGTAGACCTGGTGCTGGTAAACGGCGAACCCTTGCTGGCTGGCGAGCTGGGTTTCCGGCTCGTGCCGCAAATGGCGGTGAACCTGGCCGACGGCACGCAGTCGGAGCTGGCGAGTTTTCAGGGTCAGCGGGTTGCGGCGGTTGCTGGAATTGGCCATCCCGCGCGCTTCCATCGCCTCCTGGCAGACGCCGGGATGCGGGTCGACGCCATCGACGTCGCGGATCACGGCACGATCGATTTGGCGGACCTGCGGGGACGCAGCGATGCCCCTATCATGATGACCGAGAAAGACGCCGTGAAGTATTTGAATGAAAGCGTGAGAAATACATGGTATGTCCCTGTAATGGCAGAACTTTCTAGAGCTTCTGAGAACGCCGTGGAGGCGGCGCTCGGGCGGCTGCTGCCGGGCGCCGGGCGCGCCTGATGGCCGCCGGCACGGGCTTCCGCGTAGTCATTCCGGCCCGCTTCGGGTCAACCCGCTTTCCGGGCAAGGTCCTGGCGCCGCTGGCTGGGCGCCCTATGATTCAGCATGTGTTCGACCATGCGGTGCAGAGCGGTGCTACGGAAGTCGTAATTGCCACGGACGACGAGAGAATCCAGACGGCGGCGCAGGAGTTTGGCGCTGCCGTGGCGATGACCCGCGCCGATCACGTGTCGGGCACCGACCGGATCGCCGAGGTTGTGGCCCGGGCAGGCTGGTCCGACGCCGCGGTGGTAGTCAATGTCCAGGGTGATGCGCCGTTGCTGCCGCCGGCCAGAATCGCGCAGGTCGCCAACTTGTTGCAGGAACATTCGGCGGCCGACATGGCGACTTTGTGCACGGCGATCGACGACCAGCAACATTATTTTGACGCCAACGTCGTCAAAGTGGTCATGGACCGGGACGGGCGAGCGCTGTACTTCAGTCGCAGTCCGATTCCGGCGGCAGGCCATGGCGATGCGGTTGGCGCCGTCGAGTCATGGCGGCATCTCGGCATTTACGCGTACCGGGTGGCCGCGCTGGCGACGTTGACGAGTACCGGCCCATGCTATCTTGAAAAAACCGAGAAGCTTGAACAGTTGAGGGCGCTGTGGCTGGGTATGGAGATCCGCGTAGGTATTGCGAGGGAGTCGCTCGGGCCGGATGTGGACACGCCTGAAGACCTGGAGGCGGCGGCGCGCTTCCTCGCGGCCCGCTGATGCAGGTCACAGTGAGGTGCCGATGAGTGCTGACGTGCGTGTCCTGCTGGTATGTATGGGCAACATCTGCCGTTCCCCGATGGCGGAGGGGGTATTGCGCGAGCGCCTGAACAGCTGGACCAGCGAACTGGTCGTCGAGGTCGATTCTGCCGGCACCCACGGATATCACGTCGGTGCGCCGCCGGATTCGCGCGCCCAGGCGGCGGCGGCGCGGCGCGGTTATGAAATCGGGAAACTGCGCGCACGCAAGGTCATTGCCGAGGACTTCGAGCGGTTTGACTTGCTGCTCGCCATGGACGCGGACAACCTGTCGGAACTGCGCGACCTCGCACCGCCCGAACTACGCGGCCGCGCGCGGCTGTTCCTGGATTTCTCCGACAGCGAGCCTGGCACGGACGTCCCGGACCCGTACTACGGTGGTCCGGTCGGCTTCGAACGGGTCCTCGACCTGGTAGAGGAAGCCGTCGACGGCCTGCTTCGGGAGCTGCCGACGCTGACGGTCGACCGACGCCCGTAGCGAACGCGCCTACTGGCGATCCCGATCGTCCCGGCCCGGTTGTTCGGAGGACCAGACTGTGTAGCTCCGATCCGAGGAGCGGCGGGTTGCCTCTTCCCAGGGCAGCAGTCGGTCGCTCTCCGGTTTCGGCTTGTCTGCGGCCGGTGCCGACTCGGGCGGTTTCTCCGCGGCGGGAGTGGGCGCCGCCGGTGGTTTTCCTTCCGCCGGTTTGGGCGGCTGCTTTTGCTCCGGGACGGATGACGCGGGCGCGGGCTTGTCCTTCGCGGCGGCCGGCTTGCCAGTGTTGTCAGTTGTTGGCGGTGTTTCCTGGCTACGGGCCTCTTTCGGGTTCAGCGGCTGGGTTGAATCATGTTGCGGCGTCGTTTTCGCCGCGGATTCTGCTTTGGCCGACTTGTCCTGCGTGGCCATATCCCTGGCCTGGTTCGGGCCACCGTCGCCCTGGCGACTGCCGCCCTGGCGCCGCCGTCGCCGGCCGCGTCGTGCACGCTGGCCGCCCTGGCGCGATTCCTGTTCCTGGTTCGACTGGGTCTTTGCTGCCTTGTCGTTGCCACCAGGCGCGGCGCGGTCATTTTTTTGCTGTCGCTCGCGGTTGTCGCCTTGCTTGCCGCGCGATTCGCCTTTGTTGCGTTGTTGCTCGCTGCGATTGCGTCCCTGCTGTTCGCCGCGATTGCGGGCCCGCTGGCGGCCGCGGCCCCGAGTGGCACGTTGCGACTGCTCGCCGCCCCGGCGGCCGCGCTTCCGCGCGCCCTGGCCGCTTTGCGCCGGACGTTTGCGTTCGCGATTCTTGGCCTTGACCGGCCGGCTCGGCTCGCCGCTGCCGAACAACGCCTGCCACATGCGCCGGACGATTCCGGGCTTTGCAGGCGCGGCGGGCGCTACCGGCGCAGCCGGTGCGGGCGCCGGTGCCGGGTTCTCCGGGACGACGACCTTCACGGCCGGCGCTTCGGCCTTGGGGCGTTCCCGCGTGGCCATTTCCATGACCTGATCTTCACTATCGTCGCCGGCCAGCTGATAACTGGCCCCGGTATTTTCCGGCAGAACGGTCTGATCGTCGCGAACCCGCCGGATGGAGTAGTTCGGCGTCTCCAGGTCCGGACTTGCAATCAGCACGAGTTGCACGTCATCACGTTCCTCGATGTTGCTGATCCAGTCGCGCTTTTCGTTCAACAGGTACGTCGCCACGTCGATCGGGAGCTGAGCGATGACTTTCGCCGTACGCTCCTTGCGAGCCTCTTCGCCGACCAGGCGCAGAATGGACAAGGCGAGTGATTCGACGCTGCGTATATGCCCGATCCCATTGCACCGGGGACACACGGAGTGTGCTGATTCGCCCAACGACGGTCGCAGGCGTTGGCGCGACATTTCGAGCAAGCCAAACCGCGAAATACGGCCGATCTGGACCCGGGCGCGGTCTCTGCGCACGGCTTCGCGGAGCCGGGTTTCCACGTCGCGTTGGTTCTTCTGCGGGCCCATGTCGATGAAGTCGATCACCAGCAGTCCGCCGAGGTCCCGCAACCGGCATTGCCGCGCGATTTCGTCGGCTGCCTCCAGGTTGGTGGCGAACGCCGTCGCCTCGATATCATCACCTTTGGTCGCGCGGGCCGAGTTGATGTCAATCGAGACCAGCGCCTCGGTGTGATCGATCACGATACTGCCACCAGACGGCAGTTCGACGGTATGTGCGAATGCCGACTCGATCTGGCTCTCGATCTGGTAACGCGTGAAAAGTGGTACCTGATCTTCGTAACGCTTCAATTTGTTCAGGTTGTGCGGCATCGCGTGGGACATAAAGTCACGCGCTTCATCGTAGGTCGTCTGGTCGTCGATCAGTATTTCGCCAACGTCAGTCGACAGGTGGTCACGCACGGCCCGGATAATGGCGTTGCTGTCCTGGAATATCAGGCAGGGTGATGCCCGCGAGACGACGGCCTGCTTGATCGCATCCCAAATGCCGAGCAGGTACTGTAGGTCCCACTGCAATTCCTCATCGGAACGGCCAACGCCGGCCGTGCGCACGATCACCCCCATGCTCTCGGGCACGTCGAGCGCCTGCAGCGCATCGCGGACCAGGTCACGATCTTCGCCGGTGATTCGGCGCGATACACCGCCTGCGCGAGGATTGTTGGGCATGAGCACAATAAAGCGCCCGGCCAGGCTGATGAACGTCGTCAGGGCCGCGCCCTTGCTGCCGCGTTCTTCCTTGTCGACCTGGACGACGATGTCCTGGCCTTCCTTCAGCACGTCGCGGATATTGACTCGTTGACCCGATTCCGGTTCCTGCTGGAAATACTCGTGGGAAATTTCTTTCAGCGGCAGAAAACCATGGCGCTCGGCGCCATAGTTGACGAAAACGGCATCCAGGCTGGGTTCGATCCGGGTGATCTTGCCCTTATAGATGTTGGCCTTTTTCTGTGCCCGGGACGGGATTTCGATATCGAGGTCGTATAGTTTCTGACCATCGACCATGGCCACGCGCAACTCTTCTTCCTGAGTTGCGTTTACAAGCATTCTTTTCATAAGCCCCTACGTATTCATTCATGGGGGCACTGGGTACGAATCGGGCTGAGAATGACGGGCGTGGGTCGCGACGCCGTAACCACAGCGCGCCCGGCGCGAGTGCGCTGAGCATCACGACAATTGCCTGCAAACCAACGTGATCGGCGAGATGCAGAAACCGCATTCAGCGGACCTTCAAAAAATTCGTCAGTGGCCAACCCGGACTCAATCCGGCCGGCCCCAGTGCCCATGAGTAGACCTGAAAGCAGGTCATCCAAAGCCCGGTCGCGACACGCGGACCGGGTGCAAACCAGTGGCCCTGTAAATCGAGGGCCCTTGCGCTCAATAATGGCGCAAAGATTAATATACCAGACCGGCGACCGTTGTCGGCGGTATTCCGTAACCCCTCGCCAAATATGAAGAAACCCAATGCCCCAAGCATGGTCCGGGTGTCGGCGGACGAGGCCGGCAGACGCCTGGACAACTTCCTGCTGACACGGTTGAAATCCGTGCCGCGCTCGCGCGTGTACCGGATGATCCGCGGCGGCGAGGTGCGTATCAACGGTCGTCGCTGCAAGCCGGACATGCGGCTGCAGGCTGGTGATGAGGTCAGGATTCCACCGTTCCGGCCGGGCCGGGAGGCGGCGTCTTCAGCGCCAGCGCGCGACCAGGTTGCGTGGCTCGCTGAGCACGTGCTGTTCGAGGATCGGGATCTGCTGGTGCTGAACAAGCCTGCCGGCCTGGCGGTCCACGGCGGCAGTGGGGTGAGTTTCGGCGCCATCGAATTGCTGCGCGCGGCGCGGGAGCATCCGGATGATCTCGAGCTGGTGCATCGCTTGGACCGGGACACGAGTGGCTGCTTGCTGGTCGCGAAACGTCGGCCTGTGCTGCGCGCGCTGCATGCGCAGTTTCGTGACGGGGAGGTGCGTAAGGAATACCTTGCGCTGCTGTGCGGTCGTACGAAGGCCGGCGATCGTTTCGTCGATGATCCGCTCGTCACACATCATCGGCGCGGTGGCGAACGTCATGTCGCCGTCGACCCTGAAGGGAAACCCGCGCGGACGCGAATCAGCCCGCGCGAACGGTATCGTGATTTCACCCTGGCGGACATCGTGATCGAGACGGGCCGGACACACCAGATCCGCGTGCACTCTGCGCATATCGGTTACCCGGTCGCCGGCGATGAACGTTACGGCACTTCGGCCAGTATGAAACTCAGCCAGCGCATCGGCCTGCGCCGGCTTTTTCTGCACGCCGCCGCGCTGAGTTTCGATCACCCGCGCACTGACAGGGTATTGCGTGTGGAAGCGCCGCTCGACGCGGATCTCGCACGGATCCTGGAAAAACTACCGCGGGCGTGACGCGCAGGTGTCAGGGCAGCGTCATGCCCAGACGACGCAGGCAATCCGCCAGCCAGATCAATGGCAGGCCCTGTAACGCGGTCGGGTCCTCGTTGTCGATGCGGGTCATTAACGTCACGCCGAGACCCTCTGACTTGAAACTGCCAGCGCAATCGAAGGGTTGCTCGGCCACCAGGTAGCGACGCAGTTCCGCTTCACCGAGGTCCCGAAAATGCACCGTCGTCAGATCGACGTGCCTGTCCACGGCACTGTGCTGCGGACCGATCACGCAGACGGCGGTATGGAAATCCACGCTGCGACCGCTGCTGGCGAGCAGCTGTTCGAGGGCGCGTTCCGCGTTGCCGGGTTTGCCCAGCACCTGTTCACCGAGCGCGGCGACCTGGTCGCTGCCGATCACGATCGCATCGCTCACCGTAGCCGCCACTGCCTCGGCCTTCGCCCTGGCCAGTCGCGCCGACAAGGCTGCCGGTTCTTCGTCCGGCAGCCGGGTTTCGTCAACAGCCGGCGCGACGCTGTCGAATTGGGTCAGCAGCCGGCTCAGCAATTCCCGGCGGTACCGGGAACTCGAAGCCAGCACCACGGGCGGCGAGGGCATGGGAAATCAGCCTAAGCTACTAATCGAGCGCAACATTTTGACACATTCCCGCAAGGTATCTAAACTTGCGCGATTATGCTGGCGCAGCGCATCGAGGCCGCCCGGCTCAGAGAGTATGCGGCCAAGGCTGCGCACGGTACTCTGGCGTTGAACGTGGCAGACATGCCTCGTCTGCGTGCGTTGCTGGCCTCCGATTCGTCCTTTGAGCTCGAGTTGCGTGTCGAATTCTCGTTGGACCACGAGAAGCGGCCGCACTTGAACATGCAGATTTCGGGGGCAATCGTGCTGGTGTGTCAGCGTTGCCTGGAGCCGCTCAATTGGCCGGTGGCATTGTCCGCCAGCCTGACAGTGGTCGACGATGAGTGGGTTGCTGCCGAACTGGCAGAACCGTTTGACAGTGTCGCGCTCGTTGACGGGGTCTTGTCCCTGCCGACCGCGATAGAGGATGAATTGCTTGCCGCGGTGCCGTTGGCGCCGATGCATGACGTCGCGGATGAGTGCCATGCGCCCGCCGCGGCGAAATGGGTCGACGAATCTGACGGACCGCCGGCAAATCGGCCATTCGCCGCATTGGGCAGCATGTTGTCTGCCGGGCAGAGTGGTCACGACGATCAGGAGAATTAGGAGAATTCGGAATGGCCGTTCAACAGAATCGCAAAACACCGTCGAAACGCGGCACGCGCCGTGCCCACGACAGTCTCGATTCGCCGGCTTTGTCGGTGGAGCCAACCACGGGTGAAACCCATCGCCGTCATCACGTCAGTCCGGATGGCTACTATCGCGGGCGCAAAGTTGTCGAGTCGCCGGCGGAAGATCTGGATCTCGATTAGCCGGACGCGCCGCCGCGCGCGGCATCTGGTAACCAGCGCATTGCTCGCATGATAATACGGCCGTCGTCACAGCCGTGGCGCGACTTACGGGGGATTGTGTGTCCGCAGGAGTGACGATTGCGCTGGATGCGATGGGCGGTGATGCGGGCGTCCAGGTTGCTGTTCCAGCCGCGCTGGCCATGCTGGATGCGTGGCCGGACCTGCGCCTGATCCTGGTAGGTCAGCAGGAGGTTATCTCCGGGGCGATGAATGGTGCCGCTACCGGATCGCGTCTGTCAGTCCAGGATGCTCGTGAGATCGTCGGCATGGACGAACCACCCGCGGACGCTCTCCGCAGAAAGAAAGACTCGTCAATGCGCGTGGCCATCAACATGGTCAAACAGGGAGAGGCCGACGCGTGTGTCAGCGCGGGTAACACCGGGGCCTTGATGGCGACCAGCCGATTTGTCTTGAAAACCCTGCCGGGAATCGACCGGCCCGCCATCATGGCGATCGTACCGACGAAACGTGGCAAGACCTACATGCTCGATCTCGGGGCCAATTCCGCCTGTACGGCCGAACAGTTGTTTCAGTTTGCGGTCATGGGTTCGGTATTCGTGCGTGATATCGAGGATATCGAGCATCCACGGGTGGGCTTGCTCAACATCGGCGAGGAAGACATCAAGGGCACGCAAACCGTGCGGGAGGCGGCTCGGCGCCTGCAGGACTCCGGTCTCAATTACGTGGGATTCGTCGAAGGCGACGCAATTCCTGACCAGAAGTCCGACGTGCTGGTGTGTGACGGCTTCAGCGGGAACATCGCCCTGAAAAGCATGGAAGGCACGGCCAAGCTCGTGTCGCATTTCCTCGAACGCGAATTCCGCGGCAGCTTCTACGGCCGCATGGCCGGCCTGGTGGCATTGCCGGTGTTGCGTTCGCTGCGACGCCGGCTGGATCCGCGTCGCTACAACGGCGCCAGCCTGGTTGGCCTGAACGGGATCGTGATCAAGAGCCACGGCGGCGCGGACACGGTCGCACTACAGCAGGCGATTCGTGTCGCAATGCTCGAGGTGGAGAAGAATACACCGCACCAGATTCGCCGCTTGCTCGAATCACAGGATCACTAGATGTATTCACGAATCGCCGGCATTGGTAGCTACCTTCCGGAACGAGTGCTGACGAATGCGGAGCTGGAGACCATGGTGGATACCACCGATGAGTGGATCCGCTCCCGGACCGGGATCGAGCGCCGGCACATCGCGAACGACGACCAAACGACCACTGACCTCGCCGAGCAGGCGGCGCGACGCGCGATGGAAAACGCAGGCGTCACGCCGGCCGACATCGATTTCATCGTCGTGGGTACCACGACCCCGGATGTGGTTTTTCCGAATGTCGGTTGCTTGCTGCAACAGCGCTTTGATATCCATGGCTGTCCGGCTTTCAGTGTCGAAACAGCGTGTAGCGGATTCATCTATGCGCTCAGTATCGCGGATCGCTATGTCGTTTCGGGCGGCGCGAAATGTGCGCTGGTCATTGGCGCAGAAACACTGTCACGGATGACCGACTGGAACGACCGTGCTACCTGCGTGATTTTCGGCGACGGCGCGGGCGCAGTCATCCTGCAGCCCGCCGATGAACCCGGGATCATTTCCTGTCACCTCGGCGCCGACGGGCGCTATCACGATCTCCTGTACAACCCGTACGGCACGTCGAAGCAGCGTAAACCGGGTGACACCGAGGGGCCCTACATCCAGATGCGGGGGAACGAAGTGTTCAAAGTTGCGGTCAAGACCCTCGAAAACCTCGTGGACCAGACGCTCGCAGAAAACCATCTCGACAAGCATGAAATCGACTGGCTCGTGCCTCACCAGGCCAATACCCGCATCATCCAGGCAACCGCGAAGCGCCTCGACATGCCGATGGACAAAGTCGTGATGACGGTCCGGGAACATGGCAATACGTCGGCGGCCTCAGTACCGCTGGCCCTCGATACGGCCGTGCGCGATGGTCGTATTCAGCGCGGTGACCTGCTGCTGCTCGAGACCTTTGGCGGTGGCTTCACCTGGGGTTCATCGCTGATTCGCTTCTGATGACGCGCCGCCTCAGCCTTGCGGGTCTGCTGCTTGGACCTGTCGCGGCGCTGCTGGTCTTCGCGTTTCTGCCCGAGACCTACGTCAATCAGCAGGGCGAGATCGAACCATTGTCGCCCCCGGCACGCGCCGCGGCCGCGGTCGGTGCGTGGATGGCGGTCTGGTGGCTGACCGAAGCGATCCCGGTTTACGTCACGGCGCTATTGCCACTGGCCACGTTTCCGCTGGCGGGTGTGACCACCATCAAGCTCACCGCAGCCAGTTACGGCCACGAGCTGATATTCCTGTTTCTGGGTGGTTTCGTATTGGCGCTCGCGCTGGAGCGCTGGGGCGTGCACCGGCGGATCGCGCTGGCGGTGCTTGGCGCAGTCGGGACACGGCCAACACGGATCGTCGCAGCGTTCATGAGCGTGGCCGCAACGATGAGCATGTGGGTGACGAATACGGCGACGACAATCATGTTGCTGCCGGTCGCACTCAGCGTGTTGCGATTGTCGCGTGAGCCGGGTGGCGAGGCACCGGTCGCGTCAGCCAGTGCGTTCGGCACCAGCCTGCTGTTGGGTATCGCGTACGCCGCGTCCATCGGCGGCGTCGGCACGATCGTTGGTACGGCGCCGAATCTGTTTCTCGTCTCCTTCATCGAGAGCCGCATGGATGTAGAAATCAGTTTTGTGACCTGGATGATGATCGGTGTGCCACTGGTGGTGGCTTTCGTGCCGATCTGCTGGTTTCTCCTTTGCAAGTGGATTTTTCCGGTGGGCGACACGCCGGTGCCCGGGATGGAAACGGCACTCGGTGAACTGCAGGCCGCCCAGGGCCCGATGGGACGCGGCGAGCGCCTGACGTTGATGGTCTTTATCGTGACCGCCGGCTGCTGGATCATGCGGCCATTGTTGAATGAGCTGAGCCTGTTCGGCTGGCAACCGCTCGCGGGCCTGACAGATCCCGGGATCGCAATTCTCGCGGCGGTGGGGCTGTTCGTGATTCCCGCGGACCTCCGGGCCGGCCGGTTTCTGATGGACTGGGAGACGGCGGTCAAATTGCCGTGGGGCCTGCTGATTCTGTTCGGTGGTGGCCTGACTCTCGCCGCGGCGCTCGATCGCTCCGGCTTCAGTCAGTTCATCGGCGCGCAGGCGGCCGCGCTGGGTATGCTGCCAGCCGTGCTCGTCGTGGCGCTGGTCACGGCCATGATGATTTTCCTGACGGAAGTCACCAGCAATACGGCGACCACCGCCACGCTGATTCCGGTGCTCTATGCGGTCGCGGTGGGCCTCCAGCTGGATCCGTTTCTGTTGATTATCCCGGCCGGCATCGCCGCGAGCTGCGCTTTCATGCTGCCTGTCGCCACGCCGCCCAACGCGATCGTGTTCGGTTCCGGCCAGGTCGGCATTCCGGAAATGACACGGGCCGGCCTCTGGCTGAATATCACTGGCATAATCCTGATCACAGTTTTGGTGTACTCGTTGGCCTTACCATTGCTCGGCACACTGGTATGAGAAAAGCGTCCACATTGCTCCGCAGCATGCGCCTGGCGACCGCCGGGTTGCTGGTCGTGCCCGGCATGCTGTCGGCAGAGGTGTTCCTGCTCTCGGCCGGCGACGACGTCATTGGCGCGACTGGTGAAGTGACGGCGGTTTATGAAGATACGCTCGTCGACCTCGGGCGCCGTCACGGCGTTGGTTACGAGGAAATGGTTCGTGCCAACCCCGGCGTTGATGTGTGGTTGCCGGGGGAGGGCACGGCGGTCAATTTGCCCACCCGGTTTGTATTGCCGGACACGCCGCGTCGCGGTGTGGTGATCAACATCGCGGAATACCGACTGTACTACTACGATGCCGGCGCGCCCGACGGTCGTGTGTCGACCTTCCCGATCAGTATTGGGAAGATGGACTGGTCAACCCCGCTGGGGCGCGCGGCCATTACGGCGAAGTCAAAGAATCCTGCGTGGTATCCACCGCAATCAGTGCGCGAGGAATATGCGGCGGATGGTCGCATCCTGCCGCGTGTCGTGCCGCCCGGGCCGGACAATCCGCTCGGCAACTACGCAATGCGCCTGAGTGTGCCCGGTTATCTGATACATGGCACGAACCGGCCTGCCGGTGTAGGCATGCGCGTTACGCATGGTTGCATCCGGATGTACCCGGAGGATATCGACTGGTTATTTCCCCAGGTCAGTGTCAATACACCTGTCTATCTCGTAAACCAGCCCTACAAGATCGGTTGGCAGGGAGATGCGTTGATGCTGGAGGTGCATCGCCCCCTGGAGGAGGACGAAAACAATAATAACCGCGGGTTGACCATTATCACCGAACTCTATGTGCGCGCTACGCGCGCCCGTCCGGCCGAAGTGGACTGGTCGCAGGTCGAACTGGCCTATAACCAAGGCAGTGGTATCCCGGTACGTATCGGCACGGCTTTGCCGCTGCCCGAACCGCAGCCGGAACTGGACGCAGCCGAACAGCCAGCGGTCGCGAGCGTCGAAAGCGTACGCTAGTCGCCAGCCGCCTCAGCCAGCTTGGCCGCAATCCCGGCATAGCCGATGGTCGGCAGTAATTTCGCGCCGGTCTGTCGCGCGGTCTCGCTGTCCACGTCGATGCCGATGCCGTCCACGAACCGGTTGAAGAAGTTCTGCACGGCGCAGATTGAAACAACGTCGACGAACGCCTGTTCATCCCAGCCGGCGGCGAAAATCGCCTCCGCATCGGCCTGGGTCATTTTGCTGGGCGTCAGGGTCAACTTTTTTACGTAGCGCAGAATTGGCTTGAGCCGTGCGTCGACCGAGGCGCTGTCGATATCGTCCAGGAGCTCGTCGAAGATCGATTCATCGATGCCGAAGGCTGCCGCCACGGGTCGATGCGACGAATAGCAAAAGTCGCAGTCGTTTTGCGCCGAGCCGTACGCAAAGATCAGTTCCCGCTCACCGACGCTCAGCGGCGAATCACCGCGCAGGATGTCATCGATCAGGTACAGCATGAGCTTGGCGCGCTCCGGATAGAGTTGAAACACGCCTGTCAGGTTGGTCAGACCGGGACTCGAGGGTAGGAAAGACATGGCGGAAATACCTCTTGCTCGAGCGATCCGCGCGGCTACCAGAGCATCGGTTTGCGGACCATCAAGTAAATAACGACGAACACACTGCCGGTGATGCCGGCCCACCAGATCGTCAGGCGACGCGCCAGAACAGCCAGACCCTGGTCGTCGGCGGGCCGTTCCTTGGCCATCCGAATCCATTTCTTCATGAACGGGCCGTAGCTGATCCCCATGATCGTCAGAATGGTCGTTATCACGAGGCTGGCCACGATCCATGAGGTATTGGTGGGCCATTGCCACAACCACATCGCCAGTCCGCAACTGATGCTGACGACATAGGACGGCACCGACATGAAGTCATCGATCTTCTTGACAACGCGCAGGATATTGGCGCGATTGACGGGATCGCGATTGGCCGAAAATATCCAGAACAGATGGGTCACATTCGATCCAAAGCCGATACAGGCGCCGAGAATGTGAAGCCATTTGATACTGAAATAAAGTTCGACCATCTGCTACCTCCCTGTGGCCGCAAACACTACCAGAATCGGAACAGGTGTTGAGGGTCTTTGCGTGCTCAATTAAACGGGCAATATGAGCAAAACCCGCGGGTAAAAAAAAAGCCGCGGTCCATCCGGACCGCGGCTGAAGATCAGATTGGCTGTCCTTACTTGGACTGGCTGCGCTGGAATGCGCGATCGATCTTTTCGTTGGTCGCATCACAGCAGGCCTGAGCCTGGTTTGCTGCATTCAGAGCCTGGTTCGCAGTGCTCTGCGCGCCGGACGACATCTGCCGGGCTTCGGAAGAAGCCGCCGCCGCCGCGTCGGCCGCGGACTGGGCCGCACTGGCGTCCGCGGCGATGCGATCAACCCGGGCGTTCAGTTCATCGACCTGGCGTTGCAGCTCAGCGGCGCAACCGGAAGTCAGCAGCATGACCAGCGCAATGGCGCTTACCTTGGCTGCAGTCTGAAGTCTTTTGCTCATCAACAAGTCCTCAATACTGTGGAAAAAACTGCCTAAGCAGAGAGAACCGGTGTTATTCGCGACCCTCCCTAGACGGCGGAATGATGCAGTAAACATTGTTAAATCGCAATGAGCGCAACAGGTTCCGCGGTCTGCGGAAATGGCGTATTGACAGGTCTTGACGCCTCTATTTCCGGACCTTGTGGCGTTTTTGCCAGTTCGCCGGGCAAGGGGCTTGCAAGTCAAAAATAACTGTATATGATTACAGTCCTGTTTGAATTTACAGGTTTGTAATCATGGCCAAACTGACCCCCAGGCAGTCCGAGATTCTGAGTTTCATCCAGGACTTCATGCAGGAGACCGGTATGCCGCCGACCCGCGCGGAAATTGCCCGGGAACTGGGGTTTCGCTCCGTGAATGCCGCCGAGGAACACCTGCGCGCCCTGCAGCGCAAGGGCGCGATCGAGCTGATTCCGGGCACCTCGCGCGGTATTCAGTTGAAGGATTTCCTGCGCGAACAGCTCGGGCTGCCCCTGGTTGGCCAGGTTGCTGCCGGTAATCCGATCCTGGCCGAGGAGAATGTCGAGGGTCATTACCGTATCGATACTTCGCTGTTTCATCCGAAGCCGCATTTTCTGCTGCGGGTGCAGGGTATGAGCATGCGCGATGCGGGCATTCTCGATGGCGACCTGGTCGCCGTGCATCGCTCTCCCGAGGTGCGCAATGGCCAGATCATCGTGGCCCGGCTCGAAGACGAGGTTACCGTGAAGCGTTACCGGCAGGATGGCCGCTTCGTCTGCTGGCTATTGCCCGAAAACAGCGATTTCGAACCCATCAAGGTCGACCTGCGCGAGCAGCCGATGGTCATCGAAGGTGTGGTGGTTGGTCTGTTACGCAATGGCATGCCCATGCTGAACTGACGCTCGCCGACAACCTGATAATAAGAAATGTCATCGAGGCATCGTATCCAGGCACTGCTGCGACACCCCGCTATCTGGCAGGCCAGGCGGTCGCATGACAATCGCCGGCCGGTACTGACCACAGGTTTTCGGGAGCTCGACCAGGCCCTGGCCGGGGGCTGGCCGGTCGGCGCACTCAGTGAGTTACTGGTCACTGGCTGGGGATTGGGGGAGTTTCGCTTGCTGATACCGGCTCTCGGGGCGCTGACCACGGCAGCCGATCAATCCGGCTGGATCATGTTCGTGAATCCGCCCTATATCCCCTATGCGCCAGGATTGAGTGCGGCCGGCGTCGATGTGTCGCGAATAGTCGTCGTTCGCAGTGAGAATAGATCGGATACATTTTGGTCTATAGAACAGTCTGTTAGGAGTGATTCTTTTAGTGCTGTCATAGGTTTTTGCGAGGCTGCGGACAGCCGTGCCCTGCGGCGGTTGCAGCTGGCCGCGGAGTCGACCGGTTGCTGGGTATTGCTGTTCCGGCCCGTACGTTTCTGTCGACAACGCTCACCGGCCGCGTTGCGTATACGCCTGACTCCGGCGCGTCAGCGGGGCCTGGCTGTGAAGATCCTCAAGCGGCGTGGCGGCCAGCCCCGGCAGCTGGTCCTGGACGCCTGACATGTTGCGTGCCTGTGCCGGAGTACCAGCGACAACCCGGACTGTTTGCCGACGAAAATTTGCCGTCGGCTGGTGCCAGGATCCAGCCGGGGCTCAACCATGGGCCAGTCAGCGCTGTCGCCGCCGGGCAATTGTGGTTATGCCTGCATTTTCCGCAGTTGCCACTGGAAGTCCTGGAGCTTGTTGGCGGCATGCCGGTAGCCGTACTCAGCGATGGTACGGCGCGGGCACAAGTCGTGGTTTGCGATGCCGCGGCGGCGCGTGCAGGCGTTCGCCGGGGGATGGCTGCCAACGCAGCGCTGGCGCTGGCGCCAAGGCTGCAATTGCTGGAACGTAGACCGCAGCGTGAAGCGCAGGCCCTGCAGAGGCTGGCAGATGCAGCGCTGAGTTTTACGCCGGCTGTCAGCCTGGAACCACCGGCCGCTTTATTACTGGAGATTGCCGGAAGCCTGCGGTTGTTTGGCGAACCGGTCGTGCTGCGCGAGCAAGTGCGTGCCGCCTGCCAGGCGCTGGGCCATTGTGCCATCGCGGCCGTTACTCCCACCGCCTCGAGTGCCTTGTGGCTGGCTGCGGCTGGCTGTGACAGCCTGATTCCGGATCCGGCCGGTCTGGCTGGTGGTCTCGCGGCATTGCCGATAGCCGTTTTGCCATGGCCGGCTGCCAGCCATCGGGTGCTGCGCGACGCGGGTATCCGCACACTGGGTGATTGTGCCCGACTGCCGCGGGATGGCCTGGCACGTCGTCTTGGTCCCGAGCGCCTGCGCGAACTCGACCAGGCTTATGGCCGGATCGCGGAAGTCAGGCATTGGCATCAGTCCGCGGCACAGTTCCGCGAACAGCTCGACATGCCATTGGAAACGGCCAATGCAAAGCTGCTGGCAGCCGCGGCTGATCAATTACTCGACCGGTTGCAAGTCGATATGCGGCGCCGGCAGTGCGCCGTGCAGTTACTGTGGCTGCGTCTCGAACACACCAGCTTGCCACCAACCTTGCTGAGAATCGGTTTGTTGGCGGCAACGTCGGATATTGCGCGGCTGGCCGAACTGCTGCGCATCCACCTGGATGCGGCCGTATTACCCGACAAGGTGATCGCGCTGGCACTGGAAGCGAATTTTCAGTCACAGGTCGATCAACACAGCCGGCAACTGTTCGGTGCCGCGATTGACCCGACGAGGCAGCCGGGTGCCATCAATGAGCTGCTGGAACGCTTGCGCGCCCGGTTGGGAACCGGTGCAGTGCATGGCATACGGGCGCTGCAGGAGCATCGCCCCGAATATGCCTGGCAGGCTATCGCTGACCCGATGCCGGTCGTGCCGTCCGACTCACAGGCATGGCCCGAACGGCCGTTGTGGATGTTGCCCGAACCTTTGCAACTCGAGGTCGTCGCAGGACAGCCCCGCTGCCCGGGTCCGCTCGAAATCATGCGCGGACCGGAGCGTATCGAGAATGGCTGGTGGGATGGTCGGGATATCCGACGTGATTATTATGCGGGTCGCAATCATCGCGGCATGTGCCTGTGGCTGTTCCGTGACCTGCGTGCCGGAGGCTGGTATCTGCATGGCATCTTCGGATGACTGCGGATCCTGCCACGCTGCCACCGTACGCGGAACTCCACTGCATCAGTAATTTCACTTTCCTGCGTGGTGCATCCCATCCGGAGGAGCTGGTCAGTCGGGCTGTCGAGCTGGGTTATCGCGCGCTGGCGCTGACCGACGAATGTTCAGTGGCCGGTTTGGTGCGCGCGCACGTCGCGGCACGTGACCTACCTTTGCAACTGATCGCCGGTAGCGAGTTCCGGCTCGCCGATGGTCTGCGCCTGGCGCTGCTGGCACGCAATCGTCGTGGTTATGGCCAGCTCTGCGCATTGATTACGCGCGGCCGCCGGGCCGCGCCAAAAGGTTCCTACCAGCTGACGCGCACGGACCTGGAAAGCAAGCTGAGTGATTGCCTGGCGTTGTGGTTACCGCCTGCGCAGCCGGACGCCACGGTTGCCGACTGGCTACATGCCAGTTTTCCGCAGCGCGCCTGGCTGGTCGTCGAATTGCTGGCAGGCCCGAACGATGCCGATCGCCTGCGGCAACTCAGGGAATTTGCGAGCTCGTGCGAACTGCCGCTGGTGGCGGCCGGAGATGTGCACATGCACCGGCGCGGCCGGCGGGCACTGCAGGATGCGCTAACGGCAGTGCGCCTGAAAACCACGGTTGCGGCGGCGGGTCGGGCCCTGTATCCGAACGGCGAGCGTCATTTGCGCAGTCGGGCTACGCTGGCGGCGATCTATCCGCGAGCCCTGCTGATGGCGAGCATGGCGATCGCCGAGCAGGCCAGTTTTTCGCTGGATGAACTGCGCTACGAATACCCGGAAGAGCTCGTACCACCCGGTGAAACCGCTACTACGTATCTGCGTCGCCTGACGGAGGCGGGTGCGCGGCGGCGCTGGCCCGGTGGCGCGCCGGCACAGGTGCGCCAATTGATCGAGCATGAACTCGAGCTGATTCGCGAACTGGCTTACGAACCGTATTTCCTGACGGTGCAGGACATCGTCGCCTATGCGCGCGGGCAGGGCATTCTCTGCCAGGGTCGTGGTTCGGCGGCGAATTCCGCGGTCTGTTTCTGTCTCGGTATCACCGAGGTCGATCCGGCGCGGATGGCCATGCTCGTCGAGCGGTTTATCTCCAAAGAACGCAACGAGCCACCGGACATCGATGTGGATTTCGAGCACGAGCGTCGCGAGGAGGTGATCCAGTACATCTATCGCAAATACGGTCGCGAACGCGCAGCGCTGACTGCGACTGTCATCCGTTACTGCCCGCGCAGCGCGATCCGCGACATGGGCAAGGCCCTGGGGCTGGCCGACCTGGAAATCGGCCGGATGGCCCGCGCGATGCAGTGGTGGGATGGCAAGCAGGTGGAACGGGAGCGGGTCATCGAGGCGGGTCTCGACCCGGACACGGCAGTGATGCAGCGGTTGCTGGTGCTGGTAACGGAATTGATCGGTTTCCCCAGGCACCTGTCGCAGCACGTGGGCGGGTTTGTTATTTCGCGCGGATCGTTGTCTGAACTGGTGCCGGTTGAGAATGCAGCCATGCCCGAGCGCAGTGTGATCCAGTGGGACAAGGATGACCTGGATGAGCTGGGCCTGCTGAAAGTTGATGTGCTGGCGCTCGGCATGTTATCGGCGATTCGTCGTTGCCTGGACCTGGTGAATGACTACCGTGGCACGCGTCTCGAGGTCGCCGATATCCCGGCCGAGGACCCGGCGGTTTACGACATGATTTGCCGGGCCGACACCATGGGCGTGTTCCAAATCGAATCGCGCGCCCAGATGGCAATGCTGCCGCGTCTGCGGCCACGCTGCTATTACGACCTTGTCATCGAGGTCGCGATCATCCGTCCCGGACCCATCCAGGGTGACATGGTGCATCCCTATCTGCGCCGGCGTAATGGCGAAGAACCGGTGACCTATCCCAGCGAAGAAGTGCGCGGCGTACTGAAACGCACGCTGGGCGTACCGATTTTCCAGGAGCAGGTGATGTCGCTGGCAGTTGTTGCTGCCGGTTTCACGCCGGGTGAGGCCGACAAGTTGCGCCGGGCGATGGCGGCGTGGCGGCGGCGTGGCAGTCTCGGTCCGTTCGAAGACAAACTCATCAGTGGCATGCGCCAGCGCGGTTACCCGGTGGAATTCGCGCAGCAGATCTTCAACCAGATAAAGGGTTTTGGTGAATACGGTTTTCCCGAGTCCCACTCGGCGAGTTTTGCACTGCTGGTCTATATCTCCGCCTGGTTCAAAAATCATGAGCCGGCGGCCTTTACCTGTGCTTTGCTGAACAGTCAGCCCATGGGTTTTTACGCACCGTCGCAACTGATCCAGTGTGCACAGCGCCATGGTGTGGCCGTCCGGCCGGTGGACGTACAGCGCAGCGATTGGGATTGCAGCCTGGAAGCGGACACCGGTACACAACCCGCCCTGCGGCTCGGCTTGCGCCTGGTGAAAGGACTATCTGCGAATGGCGCGCAACGCTTACGGGATGCCCGCGCGATCAGAGCCTTCAGCGATGTCGAGGACCTGGCTCGACGGGCCGGCCTGGACCAGGGCGACCTCGGCGCGCTGGCCGGCGCCGATGCGCTGGGCAGTCTCGCCGGTCATCGTCACCTCGCGCGCTGGCGGGTGGCCGGCATCGAGGCGCCTCTACCGCTGCTGGCAGATACCCGCGTCGCGGAAGCTGCGCCGATGCTGCGCCGGCCCGGTGAGGGCGAGGCCATCGTCGCGGATTATCAGCACCTGGGGTTGAGTTTGCGCCGCCATCCGCTGGCCCTGTTGCGGCGGCATCTCGCCCGCCGGCGCTATTTCAGCGCCAGCGATGTGAATGAACTGCCCGATGGCGACCCGGTCCGCGCAGCCGGGCTGGTGGTCACGCGCCAGCGTCCCGGGAGTGCGGCCGGCGTGGTATTCGTTACGCTGGAGGACGAGACCGGGTATTTGAACCTGATCGTCTGGAATAGCCTGGTCGAACGCCAGCGGCGAGAGTTACTGAACGCGCGTTTGCTGGGTGTGCAGGGCGTGGTGCAGAAACAGGGCGAAGTCCTGCATGTGGTCGCGCATCGACTGGAAGATCTGAGCGGGTTGCTTGGCCGCCTGGAAACCAGCAGCCGTGACTTTCACTAGTCGCTGTCGAAATCGATATCGTCGAAATCGACCAGGTCGTGCGACATGCGTTTTTGCTCCATGATTTCATCGAGCCGCTTGCGCGCATCGGAGTCTTTCAGATGATCAGCGGGGACGCCTTCGGCTTCCATCTCCGCAATCAGTTCATCCACGTCGATCTCGACGGATGCACCACCGATATTGTCCGTGTCCAGGGTTTCGGACATCGCCGTGTCAGACGTATCCTCGCCCTCGGTTTCGAGGTCTTTTTCGTCCGCCTCTGTCTTCGGCTCCATCTCAATGCTGCTGTCTACCTGATTCATTGCAACACGCTCCCTAAAAACTCCGGCAGGTACTCGCGGAGGCCCTCGACCACCTCGCTTATGTTCAACCCGGGCCTCGCTAGCGGAGATATATCGCTAAATCCGGGCGGCCGCAACTCGGAAATCGACAAAGCGTGAACCAGTCCCGGTTCCGGCAATGCAAAGCGGGAGGCAGACCGGCGCGGCGCGCCGGGCGAATCAGCTGACCAGCTGATTGAGTTCGAAAATCGGCAGCAGAATCGCCATCACGATCACCAGCACGACGATGCCCATACCGATGATCAGTGCCGGTTCGAGGATGCCGAGCAGGGCGGCAATCAGGCCATCCATCTCGCGTTCCTGGTGGGCCGCGGCCCGGTCGAGCATGGCCTCGAGTTCGCCGCTCGCTTCCCCGCTCGAAATCAGGTGAATACACAGCGGCGGAAACATGCCGCCAGCACCAAGGCTCTTGCCAATCGATGCGCCTTCACGCACCCGCGCGGTGGCGTCTTCCACGGTCTCGCGCATGGGCAGGTTGGTAATCACCTGCGCAGAGATGCGCAAGGCCTCGAGGACCGAGACGCCGCTGCCACTGAGGATGCTGAGCGTGCGTGTAAAGCGCGCCGTGTTGAAACCCCGGATCAGGCGGCCGACCACGGGCAGGCGCAGCAGCATGTGGTCGAACCGTCGCCGGTAGTCCGGTTGGCGGAGCAGACGGCCGCAGCCCCAGCCGGCGGCGATCAGGCCGATCAACAGCAGGAATCCGTATGCGCGCAGAAAGTCGCTCGATACGATGAGCCACTGAGTCAGGGCCGGCAGTTCCTGACCGCTCGTCGCAAAGACACCGACGACCTTCGGCACGACGTAAACCAGCATCAGGCTGACAATAGCCAGCGCCAGAACAGTCAGTACCACCGGATAGATCATTGCGTTCGAGATCTTCTGGCGCAGTACCTGCCGGCTCTCGGTGTAATCGGCCAACCGGTCGAGCACCGTATCCATGTATCCCGATTGCTCGCCGGCTGCCACCGTGGCGCGATAGAGTTCCGGAAAAGCGCGCGGAAAATCCGCCAGGCCGTCAGCCAGGCTGTGGCCTTCCATTACCTTGGAGCGCACTCCCAGCACGATGCTCTTTACACGTGGCTGGTCGCTTTGCTCGCCGACCGCGAGCAGCGCCTCCTCGAGCGGCATCGCCGACTGGATCAGGGTTGCCAGCTGCCGCGTGATCAGGGCGAGGTCATTCGCCGACAGTGAACGTCGCAGGCTGAAAGACTGCTGCCGGGTCGATTCCTTTTGGGCGACTTCACTAACCGACAGCGGCAGGAGCTTGCGGTCTCGCAGCAGCTGCCGCACCTGGCGAGCCGTGTCGCCTTCGATGACACCCTTGCGTTCCTTGCCGCCCGGATCGACGGCGGTATACTCGAATGCGCCCATCAGTCGCCGCGGGCAACCCGCAGCACTTCTTCGAGGGTCGTTTCGCCGTCCAGCACCTTGCGAATCCCATCGTCGCGAATACTGCCGGTCCGCGAGCGTGCATAGGCTTCCATTTCATGCTCGCCGGCGCCGTCGTGGATCATGGTCCGGATATTGTCATCGATAGGTACGAGTTCGTAGATGCCGGTGCGACCGCGGTAGCCATCACCCGTCGGCAGTCTCTCGGGCGGACGATAGAGCGTCGGTGAATTGGCCGGATCCATGCCGAGTGCATTGCATTCATATTCGCTGGCCGTATAGGCCTCTTTGGTGGCCGGATCGAGCAACCGCACCAGGCGCTGCGCCAGCACGCCGATGAGACTCGACGACAGCAGGAACGGCTCCACGCCCATGTCGCGCAGCCGGGTGACCGCGCCCACCGCGGTATTGGTATGCAGTGTCGATAACACCAGGTGTCCGGTCAGGCTGGCCTGCACGGCGATCTCCGCAGTCTCGAGGTCGCGAATCTCGCCGACCATGACGACATCCGGATCCTGGCGCAGGATCGCGCGCAGGCCGCGCGCGAACGTCATGTTGGCCTTGGTGTTCACCTGCGACTGGCCGATGCCGTCGATGTAATACTCGATCGGATCTTCCACGGTCATGATGTTGCGCGTGTGATCGTTGATGCGCTCCAGCGCCGCGTACAACGTCGTCGTCTTGCCCGAGCCCGTCGGGCCGGTGACGAGAATGATGCCGTGCGGTTTGTGAATCAGCGCATCCATGTCGGCCTGCGCCTTGGGCTCCATCCCGAGGTGGTTCAGATCCAGTCGGCCTGCCTGTTTGTCCAGCAATCGAAGCACGACGCGTTCGCCATGACCCGACGGCATGGTGGATACGCGCACATCCACAGCGCGCCCGGCGATGCGCAGTGAAATACGCCCGTCCTGTGGCAGCCGCTTTTCGGCAATATCGAGTTTGGACATGACCTTGATGCGCGAGACGACCAATGGTGCCACTGCGCGCCGTGACTGCAGCACCTCCTTGAGGACACCATCGACCCGGAAGCGAATGACCAGTCGATTTTCGAACGGCTCGATGTGCACGTCCGACGCGTTTTCTTTCACCGCAGACGTTAGCACCGCATTGATCAACCGGATGATCGGTGCATCGTCGTCGCTTTCCAGCAGGTCAGACGGTTCCGGTAATTCCTGGGCGACTTTCAGCAGATCATTATCTTCGCCAAGGCCTTCGACCATTTGCATCGCGCTGTTCGATTCGCGCTCGTAGGTCTGTTGCAGGCGGTCATCGAAGTCCTCGGGCGTTACGACTTCGAGGTCCAACGGCTGGCCAATGTAGCGGCGCACCTCGGTGAGGCTGGTTGGCGAGGCATCATTACGCACCAGCGTGAGTGCCCGATCACCGTCGTACGCATGCACCAACAGGCCATGGCGTTTGGCGAACGAAAATGGCAACAGGCGCTGCCCGCTCTTGTGTAATTCCGGGGCCGGTTCCTCCTGAGCCTCGGTGAGCGGCAGCTCGTCGAGCGTCTCCTCGGGCGGCATGCTGGTGGCCATGCCTATTCCTCCCGTTCGGGTGGTGGCGGCACGTCCTCGCCGGACCCCAGATTGCGCAGGTCGATGGTCGGGGTCCCGTCATCGGTCGTGCCCTCGACCTCCGGCGACCACGGCAGCACCGGTGGCGCTGGCCGCTTGGCTTCCCAGGTCGGCAGAACGCGGTCGGGTTCGCGATCCAGCTGCAGGTTGCGAATGAAGGTGTACTTGGCGTTGGTCTCGAACGCCGCTTGCACGTCATCCCGGAGAATCGTGGGTCGGATGAAAAACATCAGGTTCGTCTTGATCTTGTTGCGGCTGGTCGAGCGGAACAGGGTACCGACCAGCGGGATGCTGCCGAGCAGTGGCACGCGCTCGACCTTTTCACGCATCTCGTCCTGGATGAGACCGCCAATCACGAGCACGCCCTTGTCTTCGACGATTACCGCGGTGTCGATCGTGCGATTGTTGGTAATCAGGTCGACCGCCTGGACACTGTCCGATACGGTCGAAATTTCCTGCGCAATCTTCAACCGCACCGCGTCGCCTTCATTGATCTGCGGTGTGAGCGTCAGTGTCAGGCCAACCTGTTCCCGTTGCACCGTCTGGAACGGGTTTACCGCGCCGCCCCCGCCGGTGCCGGTATTGGTAAAGCTGCCTGTGACGAATGGCACTTCCTGGCCGACTTTGATCTCGGCTTCCTCGTTATCGAGGGTGACGAGTATCGGTGTGCCCATGACATTGGTGTCGGTGTCCGCTTCGAGTGCTTCGATCAGCGCGACGAAGTTGGTGCCGGAGTCCGATAGCCGGCCGAGGCCCATCGTGATACCGCTACCGAGACCGGCGATGGCTTCTCCAGCCGCGGCGTCGTCACCGTCGATAATGCTGGCCAGGCCTTTCACGCCCGTGACGTTGCTGAAATCGGTCAGGCCGACCGCGTTTTCGAGCTTGCCGTCCCAGACGGCCCAGGTCACACCAAGATCCGCAGCGCGCTCGGCCATGACCTCGACAATGATCGTCTCCAGCAACACCTGCAGCCGCCGGATATCCAGCTTGTCGACGACGGTCATCATCGACGCCATCGTCTTGGGCGGCGCCGTGACGATCAGCGCATTGGTTGGCACATCCGCCCAGATGATGACTTCGCCAGCCTCGGACTGGTTCGTCGGATCGGCTCCCTGTTGTGTGTACTGCGTTTGCAACTTGGCGGCCAGTTCCTCGGCATCCGCGTACCGCAGGTACCGCACTTGCGTATTGCCACCCGTTTCCAGCGGCGTATCCAGGTGGGTAATCAGGGTGCGAATGCGCAACCGTTCGTTTTTGTCGCCACTGATCAGGATGCTGTTGGTCCGATCGTCCGCGACCACGGTCGTCTGCGGACCGGCGGCCCCCTGGCCCCCGGCCGCGGCGCCCTGCGCGAGGGCGTTGACGATCCGCACGATCTCGGCCGCCGACGCGAACTCCAGTCGGATGACCTCGAAGTCTTCGTCACCGGCCTGGTCGATGCGCCGGATGATGCGCAGCATGCGATCCACATTCGCGGCGCGATCGGAAATGATCAGCATGTTCGAGGCAGGGTAGGCCGCCAGGTGCCCGTACTGCGGGATCAGCGGTCGCAGGATCGGCACCAGCTGGGCGGCGGCAACGTTGCGCACCTGGATCACCTGGGTGACGATGTCATCCGCCCGGCGTCCCGATTCGGGGCTCATTTCGCTGCCGGGTACCTGGCGCGCATTCGCGTCGGGCAGGATCTTGATCACATTGCCGGATGGCACCGCAACGAAGCCATACACGGACAGGATCGACAGGAACGCCTCGTAGAAGGCGTCCGGCGTCATCGGTACCGACGACAGCATCGTGACCTGGGCCTTGACCCGCGGGTCGAGGACAAAATTCTTGCCTGTGATCTCGCTGACGGCTTCGATCACCTGCCGGATGTCGGCATCCTTGTAGTTCGGGGTGATGGACGGCTGCTGCCCCGCGACTGGTCCCGGCAGCACTAACGCACCGCTGAGCAGCATCACGAGCAGCGGTCGGCGCAGCTGGATCCTGAAACGGCGAATGGCTGTCAACATGGCTAGCGGGTTCCGTTGGCGGTCGTCAGCTGGTTGGTATCGAGGGTGACAACCTGTGATTGCCCATTGCGTTCGAGCGTCAGGGTGACCTGAGTCGACCCGCCGAGGCTGCGAAAGATCTCCATGCCCTGAGCCGGATTATTGAGGGCAATGCCGTTTACTTCTGTGACCAGGTCCCCAGGCCGCAGGCCGAACGCGGCGAATTGCTGGCGATTCCGGCCCGGGTAGACCCGGTAGCCCTTGAGCTGGCCGTTGGGCATGAAGGGCTGGGGTCGCACGATATCCGTGAAGGTTGCCGCGTTTTGCTGCACGACCTCCCGTACGGTCGGCTGACCGGACATGCGGCGTTGCTGGGGCGCCCGATTCACGGTGGTGCCCGCGTCAGAAAACTCGCGTGGCAGGCGCAGCGCCTCGAGCACGCCACCGCGATTCAGGATCACCCGATCGGTATGCACCTGGTGAAGCGTGGCGCCGCCGGGTACCGAGTCGCGGAGGAAATACACCTGTTCGTTTTTCGAGCCATCCGCGATGATTGCGTGGGCGTACTGAGCGTCCACGGCTGAGACGGTCGCGCGCAGTTCCAGATTCAGCCGGGTGTCGGGCGCATCGACCACGTCTTCGACCACCGGTTCCGGATCGGCCGTGGCTTCGCCGAACAGATGGGCGGCCACGAGGGCGCCATAATCGGTTGATGGCTGGCCGGTATTTCTCACCGCGGCCCCGCCGGTTGCCGGTGGTGGGGTCCATTCGAGGCTCGCCGGCGGCGGAAAGACTGCCCAGACGAGGCGTGCCAGGTACCATGAGATCATCACGACGAGCAGCAGCGAAATCCAGAAAGGCAGCCGCTCGCTGGCCCGGGCGAGCAGTTGTTCCGGCGACTGCTCAGCCAGCCCGGTAATGAAATCCTGCACGTTCATCGCGATGCTTGATACTCCCTGGCCAGCGGCCCAAGCGATCGACCCGTATTCAGCCAACTTGGCATAATAATGGCTCGGGGCAAGAGCGCAAGGAAAATGGTCGAAAATCCTTGTTCACCATTGACATGCATGCAAGATCTTAACAGTCGTGTGAAACGCTCCGGGCCGGATCTTGCGGGCCCGGCGACGGAATTTTGACACCGCGATCGCCGCGAACTGGGCAATCGTTCGGCTGTCTGAGAGCTGTGAGCACGGTAGAATAACAGTTGGTCAGGAGGACCGATTCTTCGGGTTTTTTGCACGAAATGGCAAATGACAATGACAAGCCCATGGTGGGCCCGACGGACGACCGCGGGCTGGCCGTCGAGGAAGCCAAGCCGAAGCTCAAAAAGCCGCCCCTTTTCCGGGTCGTGCTGCTGAATGACGACTACACGCCGATGGAATTTGTCGTTCAGGTCCTCGAAACTGTCTTTAGCATGGAACGTCCCAAGGCCACCCGCATCATGCTGGAGGTCCACACCCAGGGGAAAGGAGTCTGCGGGGTGTTTACGTACGAAATAGCTGAAACCAAGGTTGCCCAGGTCAGCGCCTTTGCCGAGCAACACCAGCATCCGCTGCTGTGCACGCTGGAGGAGGTCTGACATGTTGAGCAGCGAACTCGAATACTGCCTCAACGAGGCGTTCCAGAACGCCCGCAACGAGCGCCACGAATATATGACCGTGGAGCACCTGCTGCTGGCGATCATGAGCATCCCCAGGGTCGAGGAGATCCTGAAATCCTGCGGGGCCGATTTGCAGCGCCTTGGCGACGACCTGCGCGCATTCATCGACGAGTCGACGCCGCGGTTGCACAACGACGACGAGCAGGATGTGCAGCCCACGCTCGGCTTCCAGCGGGTCCTGCAGCGCGCCGTCTTTCACGTGCAGTCCAGCGGCAAGAAAGAGGTCAAGGGTGAAAACGTGCTGGTCGCCATTTTCGGCGAAAAGCAGTCGCACGCCGCCTACCTGCTGGGTTTACAGGATGTCTCGCGGCTGGATGTCGTGAATTTCATTTCTCACGGCCTGAGCAAGATTGGCGACGGACCGGCGGAGGATGCCGCCCGCGGCGCGGAGGCGGAGCAGGCTGACAGCGAGTCAGCCGCGAGTCCGCTCGATAGTTTCACGTCCAATCTGAACCAGCGGGCGGCAGACGGTTTGATTGACCCGCTGATCGGGCGCGACGCGGAGATCGAACGAACCATCCAGGTACTCTGCCGGCGTCGCAAGAACAACCCGCTGTACGTGGGTGAGGCCGGCGTGGGCAAGACCGCACTGGCTGAGGGCCTGGCGAAAATGATCGTCGACAAGGAAGTACCGGAGGTGCTCGCCGAGGCGACGATCTATGCGCTCGACATGGGTGCGTTGCTGGCGGGTACGAAATACCGTGGCGATTTCGAGAAACGGCTGAAAGGCGTGATTGCCGAGCTGGCCAAAGACAAGGCCGCGATCCTGTTCATCGACGAGATCCATACGGTTATCGGGGCCGGGGCCGCGTCCGGTGGCGTGCTGGATGCGTCAAATCTGATCAAGCCCGTGCTCGCGAACGGCGAGTTGCGGTGCATCGGTTCCACGACGTTCAAGGAATACCGGGGCATCTTCGAGAAAGATCATGCCCTCGCACGCCGCTTCCAGAAGATCGACATTATCGAGCCGACCGTCGACGAAACCGTGGAGATTCTCGAAGGTCTGCGATCACGTTTCGAGGAGCACCACGGTGTTTCGTACACCGAGGACGCCCTCAAGGCCGCGGCGGAGTTGTGCGCGCGCCTTATCAACGAGCGGCAGTTGCCCGACAAGGCAATTGACGTGATCGACGAGGCGGGCGCGCGCTCGCGTCTGCTGCCGGACGCAGAGCGCAGCGGTGTGGTGGATCAGGAAGATGTCGAGATGGTCGTGGCTCGCATGGCGCGCATCCCGCCGAAAAGCGTGTCGGCTTCCGATCGCGATCAGCTGCGCAATCTCGAACGCGATCTCAGACTGGTCATCTTTGGTCAGGACAAGGCCATCGAAGCACTTGCAGCGTCCATCAAGATGGCCCGCTCCGGGCTGCGCGAACCCGAAAAACCCGTCGGCGCATTCCTGTTTGCCGGCCCAACCGGGGTCGGCAAGACGGAAGTCAGTCGCCAGCTGGCGCATTGCCTCGGGATCGAGCTGATCCGTTTCGACATGTCCGAGTACATGGAGCGCCACACGGTGTCGCGCCTGATTGGTGCGCCGCCCGGCTACGTGGGCTTCGATCAGGGCGGATTACTGACCGAGGCCGTCAACAAGAACCCGCATGCGGTCGTGTTGATGGATGAGATCGAGAAAGCCCATCCGGAAGTCTTCAACCTGCTGTTGCAGGTCATGGATCACGGCACGCTGACCGACAACAATGGCCGCAAGGCGGATTTCCGTAACGTGATTCTCGTGATGACGACCAATGCGGGCGCGCAGGAGATGAGCCGCGCATCGATAGGGTTTACGAGGCAGGATCACAGTACGGACGGCATGGAGGTCATCAACAAGCAGTTCTCGCCCGAGTTCCGTAACCGTATCGACGCGATCATCCAGTTCGCACCGCTCGACCACCAGTCCGTCAAGCGCGTGGTCGATAAACTCGTCGTGGAACTGGAGAGCCAGCTCGATACCAGCGATGTCACGCTGGAACTCGACGACGCGGCGCGCGAGTGGATCGCGGCGCGCGGCTACGACCCCAAGATGGGCGCGCGGCCGATGGCGCGGCTGATCCAGGAGCAGATCAAGCGACCGCTTGCTGAAGAGCTGCTATTCGGCAGCCTTGCCGACGGCGGTCATGTGCGTATTACGGTTGGTTCGGACGACGAGTTGCAGTTGAACGCCGAGCCGGCGGTCAAGGAACTGGAGCATTTGCCGGACGCCTGAGGCGATCAGCGCCCTCGGTAGACGATGCGTCCTTTGGAGAGATCGTAGGGCGTTAATTCCACGGTTACTTTGTCACCCGTCAGGATGCGGATGTAGTTCTTGCGCATTTTGCCCGAGATGTGCGCCGTAACGACGTGGCCGTTCTCGAGTTCGACCCGGAACGTGGTGTTCGGAAGCGTCTCGGTAACGACGCCTTCCATCTGAATTGCTTCTTCTTTTGCCAAGGGTTTTCGGTCTGTGACTTGAGTGCCGCGAATTGTGCAGAAATCGCGTTCGTTATGCAATGAACAGGTTGCTCACAGGAACCGGTTCTGCGGGCCAGGCGTCATGTGAATCCGGCGGGTCGCACGCGGTCTCGAGGAAGGCGGAAAACTCTGCTCGCGGCATGAATTCGGCGCCGAGCGTGAACAGGTGCGGGGAGGGGACCTGGCAGTCGAGAAGCTCGAGACCCGTCGACCGCATGTGCCGGGTCAGGCCCAGCAGCGCCATTTTCGAGGTGTTCGGCTGTGCGCTGAACATGGACTCGCCAAAGAAGACTCTGCCGATGCACAAGCCGTAGAGCCCTCCTGCCAGCGCGCCGTCGTCCCAGATCTCGACCGAGTGCGCCCAGCCCTCGCGGTGCATGCGCTGGTAGGCGGATGCCATTTCATCGGTAATCCAGGTTCCCTGTTGCGAGCGACGCTTGCCCGCGCAGGCGCGGATGACCTCGTCGAAGGCGGTGTTGATGCGCAATTCCGCGGTCGAGTTGCGAAGTTGCTGTTTGAGGCGCCGCGACAGATGCAGCTTGTCGGGCCAGAGCACGCAGCGCGGGTCCGGCGACCACCACAGAATCGGCTGGCCCTCTTCAAACCACGGAAAGATGCCGCGGGCATAGGCCGCCAGCAGTCGCTCCGGGGCCAGGTCGCCGCCGGCGGCCAGCAGGCCGTCAGGTTCGGTCAGCGCGGTCGCTACGGCGGGAAACGACTCGGGAGGATCGGCCGGGCTCAGCCAGGTGATTCGCCCTTGCCTCACGAGGAGTCCCGGGACTTGTAGGGGCTGTGAGCATCCACCGCGTCCATGTAACGCTCTATGTGGCGCCGCTCGTGGTCCAGGTAGTTGCCAATGGCCGAAAAGAACTCCGGCTGCTTCAGCCAGTGCGCGGACCAGGTCTCGGCCGGCAGAAAGCCGCGGCTGATCTTGTGCTCGCCCTGGGTGCCCGGTTCGAACAGTCGCAGTCCGTGTTCGATGCAATACTCGATGCCCTGGTGGTAACAGGTCTCGAAGTGCAGAGCATCATAGTGGCCGTCGCTGCCCCAGTAGCGACCGTACAGCGCGTCGTCGCCAACGAAGAACACGGCGGCCGCAATCGGCTCATCGTCTCTCTCCGCCATTACGACGAGGATGCCGTCGGGCAGTGCGCGCGAGATCTGTTTGAAAAAGTCGAGCGTGAAATAGGGCAGCGAACCACGCTGCATGAACGTGATGCTGATCAGCTGGTACACCTGTTCCCAAGCATCGTCGGTCAGCGCGGCGCCCTGCAGCCGCCGGAACGAGATGCCCGCTTCTTCGACTTTGCGCCGGTCACGGCGGGCCTTCTTGCGTTTCGACGAGCTGAACGACGCAAGGAAGTCATCGAAATTCGAGTAGTCGTTGTTGTGCCAGT
>JASJBD010000038.1 GCA_030066665.1 Gammaproteobacteria bacterium | reverse complement strand
CCCACTGCCATTGACGGTCAGAGTGAAGCCGGGGCTACCTGCCGTAATAGTAGTCGGCGAAAGCCCGGTAATTGCAGGCAGCGGATTGCCCCCTGCGCCCGATCCGATGGCGTAGAAGTTGTCGTAGTTGTCTGCGCGCGCCCACCATTTCGCGAAGCCCACGGTGCCGGCACCCACGATTGGCGCAGGCATGGCGGCTGGCCTGGTTGGTGTACTCTCGCAGTACAACCCCGGTACCGGTTGCGTCGACGCATCGTGCGTAGTAGCGCCGGTCGCTAGCGTCTGCCAGCTCTGGCCATCAAACTGATCGAGGAAGCCAACCAGTGCGACAGGGTTGGTCCCGCTAACCCGGAATCGCAGCCGGTAGCGCTGACCTGTCTGTAGTGCGCTTTGCAGCGGGAACGTCGCGATATAGCACTCGCCTTCAACTACGCCCTGCGCAGCGATGACCAATTCACCGGGTGAGGGAGCATAGTCATTGACGAAGAAGATGTAGCTATTCAGGGACGCCGGCAGCGTTACCGTGTCGCGCTGAACACGCGCATGCAACTGCGGGAAATTGCCGTTGACCAATTGCGGAAGCCGTATGAATTCCGTGCCTACTTCGATTTCGAGCGCATCCTCTGCCTGGGGTCGATAGACGATGGAGTCACGATAGTCGAGGACAAAGCTCGTATCGATGCTCGTGAGCGCGCCATCTTCTATCGAGAAAACGTTTGGTGTCTTCTCAGTCCAATTATTGCCTAGATCCGCGCTATCCGCGCGATTGTAGTTGTCGTAAAAAAGTGCATCCCCGGTCTCCAGCACGAAGAAATTGTCCGGCGTGGAAGTACCTCCGCCCGGGCCCGGCGTGTACACGGTCATGGCAGCGATTCCTGCTTGGGCAAGATTGCTGGCGGCGATCGTGGCCTGCAAGACGTTGGCGGACACGAAAGTAGTTGGTTGATCTACGCCATTCAGTCGGACAATAGAGGCAGCGCTGAAATCGCTGCCATTCAACGTCATCGCTACTGGGCCGCCACCAGCAGTGGCCGATTGCGGCGCGACTGAATCAAGCACCGGAGCCGGGTTTTGCGTGGGGCCACCGCTTTCGATCGTGAAGACCGCCGGTAATGATGAGCCGCCGCCAGGCGCCGGGTTGAGCACCGTTACATTTGCCGTTCCTGCCGCGGCAACATCAGACGCGGGGATGGACGCGAGTAGCTGAGTTGGCGATACGTAAGTTGTCGGCCGGTCTGCGCCATTCCACCGTACCACCGATTCCTGGATGAAGCTCGAGCCGGTGACAGTCAGGGTGAAGGCCGGCGACCCTTCTATTGCCTGATTCGGCGAAATACCCGTTAGTACCGGGATGGGGTTATCGCCTCCTCCAGTACTCGCGTCGATCGATGCGAAGTTGTCGTAGGCGTAGTTGTCGCCGATATAGCCACCAAACCCGACGGATCCCGCAGCGGTAATTCGCGCCGGATCAAAGTCATCGACCAGCGCTTGACCGATGATGTCCCAAGCTGCCCCGTTCTGCCGCTCTATGAAGGCCTCGAGAGACACGGGCAAAGTCCCAGTCGCACGCAATCGCAGCCTGAATGTGTCGTCCAGGTTGAGAGCCGATGTAAAGTTGATGATTGCCAGAGTAGTGACAAATTGAGACTGGACTTGTCGTCCGAGGATTGCCTGCGTCTGACTGTCGTCTATATAGAGAACATAACCGTCCAACGTGTTCGGAATGCCGACTGTGTTCGATTGAAGCCGCACGAACAACTGTGCGTAACCCACGCTGGGGAAATTCGGAGGGAAGTCCTGATACCTGAGCTCGACTGAGGCCTCTACATCGAGAAGATCCTCAATTGCGGGGCGATAAGCGACATTGTCGAGATATCCAGAAGTTGTCGCTTGCTTCGCGGCCTGTCCGCCTACAAGTTCAAAAGCGGCAGGTGCTTTTTCGATCCAGCCATTTCCCAGTGCCGCGGCGTCCGGCCTGTTGAAATCATCTGTGAATTGAGCCTGCGCGACACTCGCAATGGCCAGGGTGATGACCGCTAAGGCTAGAGGAATAGCTCGACTGAATGGCCGTGACTCATTCCGATCCCTGGCATGCTCCCACGAATTAGACATTCCAACTCCTTAGACTCAAACGGACCTGCGACCCGGCTGGCAAGCACAGGAAAGGCGTAAGTCGGGATATTGGCGGAACGCGGCGTTGGCTTTCGCCCGCGTTATTTCTTCCCGTCGAACCGACACAGCAAGTAGTCCCCTTTAAGGTCGCTGTACGGTCCGCAATTACGGCTTCTTTCTTGTTTGTGTTTTTACTAGCCGGTAATAGAGCGAATGCTAACGCATATTCAACCAGCCTGAAACCACACAATTTGGGGTATTCGTCGCAGTGTGATTCATGTCACACGCCTATGTATCGCGGGCGATGTGACAATAACATGAGGGTCTTTACATAATTCCGCGAACACTTTGTTGAAGCGGTGATCGACGCAATACGAGCAGACCAAATAAAAGCAACAGGTGTGCGAGATCCAGAGACGAACTACCACCGGAGTTTGCGCCCGAGCCCCCGCCGGTATCGTCGTCCGTGATCGTCAATACTGCATCGACAATCGCGCCCGCGGATGCACCGGTAGGGTTGCTCAATGACACGTTGACCGTCTCGCTGCTTTCCACCACGTCGTTGTCGAAAATCGTAATGTCGAAGGACTTATTGGCGGAATCACCGTCGGCCCAGTTCAGCGTTCCGGTTGTCTCTGTATAGTCGCTCCCGGCGGTGGCGGTGCCGGCGGCAGTCGCATAATCAATTGTCGCGGCGCCGGCGCTGCCGCCAACACGCGAGACCGTTATCGTCGCTACCCAACCGTCCTCGGCCACGCTGTACGCGGCGGCGGTAAACTGCAGGGTCCCGGTAGCCGCCGCAGCAAACGGCTCATCCATTGACCAGACTGGTCCGGCGGGATTCCCGCCGAATCGCAGGACGCCGTTGCTCGGACCTCCCGGCGCCGTTGCGAAGTCCGTGATGATCGTGCCGTCGCCGCCGCTTCCCTCGTCGAAGTGATAGAGCGCTGCCGTTTGGGCATCGTCGACAAAGGCGCTCGTCGGTGGGGTAAACGGCTGGGAATATCGCAGTGTTGTGGAGAGCCGCAATTCGTCGAAATGGCCGCTGTAGGACGGAAACTGCGGGCCGGCATCATGTTTCTCGGCAGCGATAACAATAAATGGATCGCTATTTACGCATGGGCCGCCGCAAAAATCGCCTGGCACGCCATCATCGGGATAGGAAATGTCGCCTTCGGGTCCGTTCAGCTCCTCGGCTTCGAGAACACCATCGATGAACAGTTGCATACGGCCATCTGAAAGCCGCCACTGCGCTGCAACGTGATGCCAGTTCCCGTCGCGCAGGTCCGACGTGCCGCAAATCGTCAAGGATTCACCGAAATCATTATCGACGCCGAAAGTGACCTGACCGCCACTGAGCGATATGCCGAATCCCCGTGGCTGCAGGAAGCGGTCGCGGTCAAAGACGATATTCCCATTGATCCAGCCATTGCCTTGACCGCAAACGACAGCTGTCGAAGTATTCCCCGCGTCCGGGCGAATCCAGAATTCGATCGTGAAATCGGTGGCGCCGATATCCGCTGGTGGTCCGGGATTGTTGTCGGCGGGGTTATCGATCCGGATCTTCACGCGGTCGATGTCGTTTACACCGTTGCCGAAGAACTGCAGCGAGGTCGCCCCGACTGCCGGCGAGAAGCCGGCCAGTAATGTCGCGACTGCGACAGCCAGCGTTGGCATAAGACTGTGGCGATGCCATTGTCGTGGGGAGCCCGATCGACTAGCGTCCTGCTCGCGTTGTTGTCGACGCGTATCCATTTTCGAATTCTCTGTTATGTCAATCGCGGCGCGACCTTTGGCTCCCAAGTATACAATCGAGTAGGTCGTGAAGAAAAGCCGCGAAATGACTGATCTGACTTATGTCTTTTTCGCGCAATTGAGCCATGCATGTGACGCAGAATTGGCGGGTGAGGCATCGAGTCTTCGTGTTGCGATGCGCTAGAATTATTGGGGAGGAGTCACAATTCGCGCTGGTTCAGTAACTGTTCCAATTCGCATCTACGAGCCGCGGACAGCAAATAAGTTGATGACCCGTCGTCGAACCGATTGAATCTAATGGCTTCGCAAAAGCTTCTAGAAATCTCCAGGCAGGATAAAGCAGGCCTGGACACGATTACCGAGCTCCATATGGAACTCTTGGATTTCGGGCCGATGGCTGCGTTGGGCCCACGTTTCATTCGCGAAATCTGCTACGCCTTGCACGTCAAAGACGGGACCCTGAGGGTCGCGCTCTATACTGTGGATGACGAGCCGGCGGGTTTCGTTGCCTACACGAACCAGTCGATTTCCTTTCATCGTGATTCGCTGCGGCGTCACTGGCCATACACGATCTGGACCTTGCTCGTGTCCCTCGTGCAGGATCCGCGCCGACTGATTGCCCTCATTCGCGCCCTACGTACAGTTGGTTCCCGGCGGAGCGAGCAAGAACTTGCCCATGATCCGCTGGGTGAGGTGGTATGTGTGGCAGTCAGGCCGGAATTTCTCACTACGAAATTTGTTCGCCGGACCGGCTTGCGGATCAGCGAGGAGCTTATTCGCTACGCGGCGGAGAAGCTTCGTCACATGGGTGTGGACAAGATGCGCATGATTGTCGACGACGATAATCGGCCAGTGCTCTTTCTCTACCACCGCTTGGGCGCCAGCTTCGAGGACTATGAGCAGGCAGGAGAACCGAAGGTGCACGTGTGGTTCGATCTCAACGACCTGTTGGCGAAGACTTGATGGAGGATAATATTACGGCCGTGGATTTTGAGCCCCGCTCGATCCAGTACAGGCAATTTACCGCCGGCACGCCATTTCGTTTTTTCCAAGCGGCGCTCGGTGTCTTGACATGGCCTGTTGTTTGGCCACTGGCGATGCTGAGTCGGTTATCGGAAATAGTGTTTAGAACGTTATCGGAAGCGCTGTCATTGGTGCCGTATTTTCCCGGGGTGATCCTGCGTTATGAGTTTTACCGGTTTGCCGTAGAGAGTTGCGGCAAGAATGTACTCATTGAATTCGGTACCGTATTCATCGAAAGGGATGTCACGATCGGCAGCAACGTGCTGATTGGCAGGTTCAACGTAGTCCATCATTGCGATTTCGGTGACTACGTGTTGATCGGCGAGCGATGTACGTTCTTGAGTGGCTCGCGCCAGCACAGCTTCGACCGCACGGATATCCCGATGGCTCTGCAGGGTGGGTTCAAAGAGCGAATCCGGATTGGCTCCGACGTCTGGATCGGCAGTCACTCTGTGATCGCGGCGGATGTAGGCAGTGGCTCGATCGTTGGGGCGGGTTCAGTCGTGAACAAACCGGTTGAGGATTGGTCGATAGCTGCGGGCAGCCCGGCGAAGACAATCCGTAGGCGCAAGAGCTAGTCGCGGATCCATTCGCATGAGCACTGATGGGTTACGGGTGCAATCCCTTCTCTTGTCAGCTGTCCTTTTTGGCATCCTGGGAATAGCGATTGCTGCGTGCGGTGGTACGCCGGCAGCCACGGATCGTTACCGGACACCGGTATTGCTCGTGCACGGTCATGGCATGGGCAGTAACAGTATGAGTTACATCGTCAGTCAACTCGTCGCTGACGGTTACCCTCCAGAATTCGTGCACGCCGTCGATATCGTTCCAAGCACGGCGGGTAACGTTGCAGCTGCCGAAATGTTTCTGATGCCGGCAGTCAGCGCACTGCTGGAGAAAGCATCGCAGAGGCGTGAGGAATCGGGTGCGGTGGACACCGGGCCCGCTCGCGTCGACATAGTGGCGCATAGTATGGGAGCCTTGTCGAGCCGCTATTTCGCGGTCAGGCTGCGACCGGAGCGTGTTCGTACGTGGATCTCGATCGCTGGTGCCAATCATGGCACCGAGGCACTGTGTCGATTCAACGACCCTGGCGCGCTGGAAGCGTGTCCTGCATTCGCTGCCGATTCCCGTCAGAGTCCGATTCAATTGATCCTCAACGGGTCGGTCACCGCGAAGGTAGACGAAACCCCCTACGGACTCGGGATCGATGCGGAACCCGAATTGTCCGTGCGCCCTACCGAAACCAGGTCGATCGCGTATTTCACCCTGCGGATTGATCCGGATGAGTGGATCGTCCCCGCCAGAAGCGCTGAACTGGATGGGGCCGGCGGATTCGAAATCGAATTGTCGCCGGGTAACGCCTTCCGGGAAACAAGTTCGGGCAATTTCCTATTCGATGATTCGGGCGCGAGGGCGCCCGATCATGACGCGATGCTTGCGCATCCCTCAGTGGCGGAAATTATTCTGGCGATTCTGCGCGCGCGATGAACCTGGGTGAGACCCTGGCCCGCTCGGTCGTGGGAGGCTAGTCTCCGCGCCGGACGGCTTGCGCATCCTGCTGCAGGTCCCGCAGATTCTGGCCGGCGCGTTTCAGGAGAAAGAGGCCGGCCGCCATTACTGCGAGGTACGCGGGCAAATGATAGAAAACGGATGCCGCAAATGCCTTTTCCGGCGCGACACCGAACGGTACCAAGCCCAGAGAGAAACACAGCTGAATCGTGCCGAAAAAACCGGGGCTGCTCGGCAGGGTCATTCCGGCAACGGTCAGCGCAAGTACGATGAAGCCGGCCGAGATTGACGCGTCGATGCCTACGCCGACGATCGCGACATAAAGACAGATGCCCATTGCCGCCCACTGCAGCAGGGATGTAACGACAATCCCTATCAGAAGGTCCGGCCGGCTCACGGCCGCGATGCCGCTGACGCTGATTTCTGCCTGCTCGAGGACGCGCGCACCAATCCGGCCGACCGCTCCGGGCCGACGCGCGATATGCCCGAGCAGGGGTGTCAATCGCTGAAACAAAATGAGCGCGACAGATAGCAGGCCGGCACCTCCAAGTGCGACGTAACCGACAGCATGTAGCTCGTTCGGGACGTTCGGTTCGAGTATCAGCACCGCGCCGACGAAGAACAGCACACTCAGAAAGTCGAAGACGCGCTCCACCGCGAGTGTCACGAGAACAGGTGCATAGCGCGCTTCCAGCTGCCGGCTAGCAAGGTATACGCGGCCCAGTTCGCCAATGTACGCCGGGAAAATGAGATTACCCATGTAACCGATGACGGTTGCGGGGAAAACGGTCGCAGTCTGCGTTGCACGGACGGGATGCAGAAGGATCGCCCACCGCATCGCCCGGAGCCAGAAATACAGGCCCAGTACGCCAAGCATGGGGACAAGAAAGGCCGGATTGGACTGCCGCAAAGCCGCGGCAATCAACGCCGGGTCGGTACCGCGCAACGCCAGCCAAAGGAACAGCACGGCGACTGCCACTCCGATCACCAGGGCGGATCGCCGCCAAATTCGCGCCATGCCCAGTTTCCGTGCGTTGGATCCGTCGGCAAGCGTCCGTCTTGCCGCGGCAAATACTATTCAAGAGCTAGCATTGCATATCCGGTGGAGGAAATGCCATGGCCTGGCAGGTCCGGCATCGACTCCGTGCTGACGGTTACCGATAGCGGGAGCTGTGTAATTGACATGACCCGTGGGCTACATAAATATCCGCGCTTGTCGTAATGGCGGGATGATGTTGTCCATGACCGAGTCGGATCCCAACAAGAATTTTTCTGACAGTCAGGGTGATTCACCACCGCACGCGTCAGTGGTTTCGGTTCTGGGCGTTAGAATTACCAATTCGAGCAAGGCCGATGCGATTCGCGAAATCCAGGCACTAATCGAGCAACCTGGCCGGGTTTGTCATCCGGTTTATCTCGTCAATGCCCATACGTTGAATCTCGGATTCGACGATCCCGAGTACCGGCGGATACTCAATGCCGCCCACCGGGTTTATGGCGATGGTACTGGGGTACGGATGGCGGCCCGGCAGCGGGGTGTCGAGATGCTGGACAACCTGGTTGGCACCGATCTCTTACCCGAACTCTTCCGAACCACCGCGGATCAGGGTCATAGCTATTTCCTGCTTGGCGGGACAAAGCAGACCGCGGAGCGGGCTGCCGCCGCGTGCGCCGCGAGATTCACTGGCTGGAAACTGGCGGGATTCCGCCACGGCTACGTCGGTGACGGCGATGAGAAATCCGTGTTGCAAGCGATCAATGACGCAGGCGCAGACTTGCTGCTGGTCGCCATGGGAAATCCGCTCCAGGAGTGCTGGATTGATCGACATCGCCAACAGCTCGCCGTGGCCGTTGCCATCGGCGTGGGCGGTTTATTCGATCACTGGGCTGGAAATCTGACGCGGGCGCCACTGTGGATGCGCCGCATCGGTATCGAGTGGGTGCAGATCATGCTGCAGCAGCCGAGGAAAGCAAGCCGATATTTGCTCGGCAATCCGAAATTCCTATGGCGAATGACCAGAGCGGCCGACGGCGACCGGCGACTGATGGGGATTGTTTTAGAATGACCGCAACGTCGGTTCGTCCCACACGGTGGGTCGCGAAAAAGACGGCCCGCTACGGCGTCGCCGCCGGTTCGCTTGTCCGGCATCTTCGCAACACGGCGCCGGGCATACGCGTGCTGACTTACCATGATTTTGGCGACTCGGTGCGAGATCCTTTCTGTGTATCTCCGCAGGTTCTGGAACGCCAGATGGCATATCTCGCCAATCGTGACATTGCGATCTCACTCTCGGAACTCAATGAACACGTATACGGGCACCGCGTCGTTCGTGACGGCGCGGTCGTCGTAACCGTGGACGACGGTCTCAGAAGTTTCTATACGCACGCGCTGCCCATATTCAGGGAGTACGGGATACCGGCAGTAGCGTTCGTGTCGAGCGGTCTGGTCAATGGCAGCGGCGAGTCGAATGGGCCCAATCAAGCCGCAGGGCTGTATATGACCTGGGAACAGATTGGACGCGCGCGCGACGCCGGAATGACGATCGGCTCGCATGCCGTTAGCCACAGGTCCCTGGCGCGACTGCCACTGGCGGAGGCGCGCGACGAAATATTCGAGTCCCGGCATCAGATCGAGCAGGCGCTCGGCGAGGCGCCTGCCTGCCTCGCTTACCCGTTTGGTACCGCAGCCGACTTCAATGAGGAAACGGCGAGCTTGATCCGGAGTGCGGGCTACAGCAGTGCCTTCACGTCACAACACGGCTCGATTCGAGCTGGCGGTGATGCCTACTTCCTGCCCCGGATCAAGGTAGAAGGGGGTGAGAACATGTGGATGTTCCGTCAGCTGATCAGCGGCGGATTGGACGCATGGGGCATCCTCGATCGCCTGCTGTGGCGTGTCCAGGCCAGCGCGTCGGCCTGATTGCCAGAGCCGCACGAGCGGTTATTCGAAAAGCGGGGAATGGCAGCCGCGGGTCGCGGTGCAGGCCGAGTCGTCCGAAGGCAGCCACGGCTCTGGCTGTGGCGGAAACCGGCCAATGTCGGCGATCGTGTCGTCGAGGTAAAACTTCAGTCCGGCCCAGCCCTCGTAACGACCGTTGTTGTTTGCGTCAATGTAATAACAAACGTACCGGTATTCGCCCGAGTCGAAGTCGCGACCGGGATTCAGAAAATCATCCACCGACATCGTGTAGAACCATGCGGGCAGCGTTGCAAACAGGATCTCAAGCATCTCGATCCCCCGGACACTGGCTTGGCTAGGCGGACCCAGCCAATCCGTGGCTAGAAGTGGAAACAATTGTTATTGACCGACACTTCGTCGATCGCTTTGTCATTACCGGCATGATATCCAGAAACTTTGCGATTTCAAGTAAGTTCCAACGGTAATGTCCTTGAAATCTCTCCAAAACGACTCGCCGCCAGAAAATTGACGGAGTTCAGCAACCTGGTACAGGCGTTATGTCGAAACTTGACTCAACGCCGCATTTTCTTGAAACGCTCGCCATGCATGGTTTCTGAAACCAGCACGACCTTCTGTGGAACCTTATAGCGATGCAGCTTGTCCCGGCAGAATGCCCGCATGCGCTTGCGGAAGTCGCCCAAAGATTCGTCGTGCGCCAGCTTCACTTTCGCGCTCACAATCTGACCGGCGATGGGATGGGCCTCACCACTGACCGACACGTCCTCCACGCCGTCCATGAGTTGCAGGATGCTTTCGACTTCGGCCGGATACACCTTTTCGCCGCCGACGTTGATCAGTTCTGATTTCCTGCCGAGAATCTTGATGTACTCCCCGTCCACCTCGACGGCGTCGCCGGTGATGAACCAGCCATCCTCGGTGAACGGGCTCGGGGCATTCAGATAGCCAAGCATGGCAGAGCGCGCCTTGATCTCCAGCATGCCGTCGACAATTCTGGTTTCGAAACCCTCGCCACCAACCTTGACCCACAGAGAGCCCGACTCGCGAGATTTCGAGCGCAGAATTCCCACTTCCGACAGCCCGTAGGTCTGCAGCATGCGGACATCCGGAAACGCATCGCGAAAACGATTCAGCGTACTCTCTGGCATCACTTCGGTGCCGTAAGTCACAAGTTCCAGTGAGCTCAGGTCGTACTTGTTCTGAACGCCACTCAACAAAAGCAAATTGAGAAAAGTCGGCGATGTCGGCAGCAGCTGAGCCTGGTAGTCCTGGATCGCGCGCGCGACCGTGTCGGGGCGGCGATCGGTCACCGTGATGACGCACCCGCCGTTAGACAAATTGTAAAGCAGCGTGTTGACGCCACCGATATGGTCGAACAGCAGAAAGGTAATCGTCCGCATTGTGTGTCGCCGGACCTTGAATTTATCCAGCATCGGCGCGAAGTCATGCACGGCTGCCTTGCTCTTGCCCGTCGACCCCGACGAGAACAGAACGAGACCAGGATGGCCCAGCGCGCGGAGTTTTTTGTACAGCTCGTGAGTCGCATTTATACCGGTCTGATGGATGGACACTCGATCCTCGGCATCGATGGCGACAGTTGTCTCGATTTCTGCAATTTTTCGAAATTCCGGCTTTTGCTCTTCCACCGAGCTTGTCAACGGCACGACGACACAGGAATGGTCGATCAGTGCCAGCAGCAGGGCAATGGACTTGGGCGAAAAGTCTGCCTCGATGGCAACGACGGCTCCTTGCGGCACTTCGTCATGTAACTTGGCCTGCCAGACCCTCAGCTCGTCGAGCAACCACTGGTAGCTGAACTGCAGGTCATTCCACACGAGCGCATCGTTGTCGGCCGACTCCTCGAAGACGTCTACTAGGAAATCTGTGTGCACTAGAGGCCCCCGAGGAACAGGTGTTGACCGGTGATAAAGTCGCTTTCCTCGCGCAGGTAGAAATCGATGACGTTCGCGACATCTTCACAGCGACCAAGGCGCTTGATTGCCTGGCGCGCGACCAGTTCGTCGATTTTCTGCTTCGGCACGGCGCGAATCAGGTCAGTATCGATCGGTGTGGGCCCAATCGAATTAACGGTAATGCCCGAACTCGCGTACTCCCGCGCCAGAACATCGGTTAGCGACTTGACGCCAGCCTTGGAAGCCACATAGGCCGCTTCGCCTTCCAGCTTCAGCGGCACTGCCACGGTAGTGAAATTGACTATGCGTCCATGTCGCGCGCGCTGCATCAATTTGGCAGCTTCGCGACAGAACAGGAATGTCCCGACGAGATTGACCTCGAGGATCCGCTCGACCGTCTTTAGCGGCGTCAGCAATGAATGGTTCATCGACGCAATCCCGGCGTTGTTGATTAGATTGTCCAATCTACCGTGGGACTTGCGGATGGCACTGAACATCGATCGCACGGCGATCTCGTCGCAGACATCCAGCTCGAAATGCTGATAGCCAGGCGTGTCCCAGTCGGTCGGACTGCGGCTGCAGCCAATCACCTGGTGATCCCTGGCAACGAAGTGCTCCGCCAGGTATCGGCCGATGCCTTTTCGTGTGCCGGTGATCAGAGTAACCGGCTGGCTCACTAGTGGCTTGCTCCCTGTTGTGCCGCGGCATAGTCTGCGAGGGTGCCGATGGTCTGGTAAGGGCTCGACTTCTGGGACAGTGCCTTGTCGTCGGCCAGGCTCACGGCAAATCCGAGTTGCTCCTCGATCATCTGTTCGACTGCAACGATCAGTGAGACCAACGCCATCGAATCGAGAATTCCGTCTTCGCCAAACAGTCTGGTATCGGCGGTCAGTTCGACCGGGAGCTCAATCTCGTCCTGGTCACCCAATTCCCGGGCAGCTTCAACAATCAAGGCGACAATATTATCTCTCATCGAAAATCCTTCTTCGTGTCGGAAAGTGGATTACTGAGAAAATCGAAAACGCGGTTCCCGCGTCTGCAGTTGATTTTTCTCGATGATCCGTTTCGCATGCTCCTCAACAGTTACGATCTGATACCGCGTTTGCAGAATAGCTAGCACTTCGGACAGGAGATCGAGTTTGGTGTCTTTGGGCATGTCCATGCCTGGGAAGAACCGCAAGTCATCGTCGTCATCGGAGCCCAGGAAATCCAGTGGGTGTAGCAGAATCGACGGCTCGGTTTTCGACAGCCGACACATCTGTATCGCAAAGCGAAAATAGGTCAGTGCCAGTAGCCTGGAATAGCGAGCGAGGTAGATGATATAGCTGAGGTGGATTGGAATCTTGAAGACCGGCATCGTTGTTACCGGTATTTCGAGCAGAGCCTCCTGTCCGAGATTCCACCGAAACGGCTTGACGGGCCGGAAGGCCTCGTGGAACGTGCCAAACAGCGCTTTCCGCTGTTCGCGTTCCTCCTCGCTCAAATTGCTGGTCGCAAAAAAGTACATGCGTGCGAGCGGATTGAGCACGTTGGGAAACACGGTTGCGTCATAGAGGTAGCCACGTTTCTGTAAAGTGTCGAGCGTAGCCGTCGAAATACTGAAGCCGGGACCGCGAAATCCGCGGGTTTGGGCGCGAGTAACTCTGGCGATGCTGGTTTCGGCGCGCGCCAGTTCTTCGTCGAGTTGCGCAGGCGAGTATTGGTGTAGCCAGGGTTCATGATGATAGCTGTGGTTACCAATCTCGTGCCCGGCCGCAGCGATCGCAGCCAGGTATTCGTGGTTCTCGTCGAGATCTGCATCCTTGCCGACGATGAAGAACGAGATTTTCATCGCGCGCTGCTCGAGAAAACCCAGGATTCGCGGTACGACAACGCCGAAATACGACGGATAGCTTTCCCACAACGGGTTACCGTGAGTCTTTAAATAGGACCACTTATTGTCGAGATCCAGCGAAAGGCTGGCTATCGGTTTCACTGCTTTAATCCTGGTTCATTGCGCGCGGCCGAGGCGGCCAGGTCAGCGCGTTGTTTTTTGTTGAGGATGGCAGATTCAATCAGGTTAGTCGCAGGACTGGTCGGCATAATAGTTAGTCGCGCGCGCTTGTACAGTAAACATTGACATAAATTTCCACAATTTCCGGATTTCGTCCCGGCCGCTCCCGGCGGACGCCAGTAACCGCCAATACGCATTACCGATTCTTCGCTCGGCCCCCGCATGTCGCCGCGGCAAAGCAACTCGATTATGTGGTGTATGTCACGTAATCGAGTAAACAATATGATAATCTGCTGAGCAAGCCGCTGGCCCATTTTTGAATCAATAAAATCAATAACATAGAAAGTACTTTTTTGGCATTTGGGCAAGAGCCGGGCGAGCCCCGCAGTTGAGGGCCAACTACCGGTCGGTCGATCCTCGATGTCAGGGCACCGCGAAAACAGATCCGTCAGTCAAGATCCTCGCTGGTTCCGGCCAGGGTGGCCGCTTGCTGCCGAATTGGCTAGATCACAGAAAAACGCAAGACAGATTTAGTGATGGACAACAATAATTCATCAGAAGCCTGGCATGACTTCACACGGCAATCGCGGTCGCCGGATCCCAGTGCGATGGGTGGCAGTTTGCCCGGCTTCACCCCGAAAGATCTGCTGAGCATTCTGTTCAAGCGCAAGTCCGCGGTCATTGGCTTTTGCCTGGCGACGGTCATCACCGGGACACTAGGCGCCCTTTTGCTGGTCGTGGATCAGTACCAGGCGTCTGCCGAACTCGTACTCGAGCCGACTCGGGCCGGCGGCATCGTACCCAAGTCGTCAGAATTCGGGACCAGGCCCGGTGGATTCAGTCTGGAGCAACAAGTAGCGCTGGCGCAGCGAATCCTGGGTAGCACCAGTCTTCTCACAGAAGTGGCAAATGCATTGGGGCCCCTGAATCTCTTTCCGCAACTGGAATTCCTCTACAACGAAGAGGAAATGGCCGGGATTAGCGGCGGTGTGCCTGGTGGCGGGCCAGATCTGACAGACACAGAAATAGCGGAGCTTCCGCTGTCGGTGGTTGCCGGCCGGCTCTTGCAAGAGAGACTCTATACACAGCGGGTTGGCACATCGCCAATACTCAACATTAGCTTCCGCCACGAAGATCCCGTGATTGCTGCTGACGTCGTCAACAAGGTCGTTGAGCTGTTTCTCGATCGCCTGCTGGCCTTGCAACAGAACCCGCAACGCGACCGATTCTTCCAAGAGCAGTTCGAACTGATGGCGACAAAACTCGCAGACGCGGAGAGCACGCTCGCTGCATTTCGCGAGCAGAATGAAATTCTCGCAACGCCTGGTGAAGAAATAACTATTCTCCTCAAGACTCGCGCCGAGCTAGTCGAAAGCCTGGCAACGGCGAGAAACACCGAGGCGGAATTGAACGAAAGACTCGAGCTGCTCCGTTCGAGAGCGACCCGGGAGGTAGCGTCGGGCGTCACTACCGCGAGCCCGCTACAAAGACGACTCGCTGAGTTGATGGAGCAGGAGCGCGATCTCGCATCACGCTACAAGGACACACATCCGGACCTGATTCGAGTGCGGCGGGATCTGGACTTGACGCGGTCTCGCCTGCAGGAGCTGGGCGAGTCCCTGGAAGCCGCGGACGAAGTGCCCGTCGACTTCACGTCGGAGCAAAATCTGGCCGAGTTGATTCTCGAGAGCGAAGCAGCGCTGTCCGAAGTGCGCGCGAGAATCAGAGCAAAGTCAGCACAATTGATTGAGCAGGATCGTCAGTTACAGGACCTGGACGACAAGCAGGCAGAATTTGGCATGCTCGAGCAGGAAGTCACGATCGCGCGAGACAATTATCGGCTCTGGCAAAGCAAGTATGAAGAGTTCCGTATCAATAGAGAACTCGATGCCAAGAAAATCGACAATGTAACGGTATTGGAAGAAGCTCGAGTGCCACTGACGCCATTGCCTTCGCAGCGTCGGGCAATTGTAGCACTCGCCGTATTCTTCGGCTTGGCCGGAGGGATCGGCCTGGCGTTCGTGCTGGAAATGCTGGGCGGGACGCTAAACGGCCGCGAGGAGGTTGAGCATCATCTCGGCAAACCAGTTCTAGGCTCCGTGCCAGAGATTAGCACCAATTGAATCGGATACTTGAAAATGATTCGCACGCAAGCAATCCAAGGGCAAATACGTAGATGACGCGGCATAGCGACAAGTCGCTTGCGCGCGTTCTTTTTTCCAGATCAGCGTCAGAATCCTCGAACGAGCATCTGGAACGTTCGCTGGAGGAGCCCGAGCGTGCGGAATCCTTCGATGATCGGCCGGATCCAGAATTTACCCCCGACGCTCATGAAGTTGGAGGCGGGCAGGAGGGCGAGCGCCGGGAGAACGGTGCCTCCGACGAGAGCCACACCGAAACGGGTGCCTCAGTCATCGAGGATGACGGTTTGCTGGCAGCCTATGATGAAGTCAAGGCGGGGTTCTTGAGCAGGTTTTCACGGACCCAATTGCGCTCTTTCCTGATCTGTGGAACTGCGGAAGGCGACGGGACATCACAAACCGCGGCTAACTTGGCAAAGTCGGTGGTAGCCGATTCCGAGCTGCGGCTACTGTTGATTGACGCGGACTTGAAACGACCCTCGCTACAGCATTTCTTCGAGATGCCGGGTGGTGGCACTCTTGACAATGTCCTGACCGGCGTGCGGCTCGAGCACGCGGCGGCTACGGCGGTTTCCAAGCAGGTAAGGACGCGGCGTGGCGCATCGTCCACCGGCGACCCATTCAGCATATTTCAGTCGAAGGCTTTCGACCGCTTTGTCGAAGATGCCAGGCACAAGTATGACTATGTCGTATTCGATGGGCCGCCCGTTCTGACGTCACCCGAGAGCCTCGTTCTGGCGGGGAAAGTTGATGCAGTAATCCTGGTCGTCAGTGCTGGAATTACGCGGAAAGTCACTGCCCAGGCAGCGGTTAGCAAGATTGAGCGAGCCGGCGGCAAAGTCGCAGGAGTAATCCTGAACCGGCGCCGCTACTACATCCCAAACTGGTTGTACAAGCGACTTTGAGGATCGGAAATTGTGAGTGTAAACCCGGCACAACTTGAAAGTCGTCGCTCCGACCGGGAGATTGATCCGAGCAAACACCGCCCGTTCGTTTCGCTCGTTTTGCCCGCCTTTAACGAAGAGCCCATCATCGACGCGACCCTTCAGTCGTTGCTCGACTATATGGCCAAGCTCGAGAGCAAGTACCGTTGGGAGTTGATTATCATTGACGATGGCAGCACGGACCGCACCGCTGCACTAGCGGAGGCCTTTGCCAGTCAGCACGACAATGTTTACTTTCTGAGCCACTTTACTAATTTCGGTTTAGGTCAAGCGCTGAAATTTGCATTCAATAACTGTAGCGGCGATTACATTCTGACGTTGGATGCGGACCTGAGCTATGCACCATCGCATATCGAGCGATTGTTGGAGACTATCCAAGAGTCACGGGCCAAGATCGTAGTAGCGTCGCCGTATCTGAAGGGCGGAAAAATCTCCAATGTGCCTTGGCTTCGTAAGACGCTGAGCATTACCGCCAATCGATTTCTGGCGCTGGCGGCGAAGAATGACCTGTCAACCATCACGAGCATGGTCCGTGTCTATGACGCTCGATTTCTCAAGTCGCTCCCCCTCAAATCGATGGGCATGGATATTATTCCCGAGATCATCTACAAGAGCATGATTCTCGGGGCACGCATCGAGGAAATTCCCGCACACCTGGATTGGAGCAGCTTCAAGTCCGCGACAACGCAACGGCGGTCGAGCATGCGGGTCGTGACTCACACGTTTGCGATCCTGTTTTCCGGGTTCCTATTTAGGCCTTTTATGTTTTTCGTTATACCGGGACTGATTTTGCTGTTGTTCTCGGTATATGTGAATGTCTGGATGATCGCTCATTTCGTCGGCGAATTTTCGGCGCTGACTGGTGTTGAAGGTTTCTTCCCGCGGGCGTCGGCGGCGGTTGGCGCAGCGTATGCGAATCAACCCCACACTTTCATTATCGGGTTGCTGTCATTGATGCTGTCAATCCAACTAATTGGACTGGGGATATTGTCGTTGCAGAACAAGAGTTATTTTGAGGAAATCTTCCACTTGGGCGTGCTGAGTGGGCGGAACAGGGAACCGAAGTAATACGCGCGGCTACAGCGCAATCGAGAGTAATGGAACATGACTAATTCGAGACAAAGGATCGTCGTAACGGGAGTTGCCGGGTTTCTCGGCTCAAACCTCTTGGACAAGTTGCTTGCCGAAGGGCACGAGGTTGTCGGGATCGACAATCTAAGTATGGGTAGATACGAGAATATTGCACACCATGAGGGCAACGACGCATTCGAGTTTGTGCACGCGGACGTAACGGAGCCTGCGACTTACGAAAATCTGGGTGTCGACTTTGACAAGGTGGTTCACCTCGCCGCATTCAAAATTCCCCGTTATGGCAAAGCGATCGACACGCTCAAGATCAACTACCACGGTACCGAGAATACCCTGGATTTCGCCGCGCGGCTTGGCTGCAAATGCGTAATTGCATCGACGTCGGATGTGTACGGACGAAACCCCGAGTTGCCCTTTAGCGAAGAAAGCGACTCCGTTATCGGTTCGGCCAAAGTGCCTCGATGGGCATACGCTGTTTCGAAGCTCTTTGATGAGCATCTCGCGCTTGCCTATCAGGATAGTTACGACATTCCGGTAACGATTCTAAGGTTCTTCGGCTCGTACGGTCCGCGACAGCATATGAGCTGGTGGGGCGGACCACAATCGGTATTCATCGAGGCGGTGATAAAGGACGAGGTTATTCCGATTCACGGCGACGGCCAGCAGACACGCAGTTTCACGTATGTCACTGACACCGTCGAGGGAATCTATCAGGCAACTATGCGTAGCGAAGCCGACGGTGAAATTTTCAATGTAGGCAGCACCCACGAGATAACGATTCTCGACCTGGCGAAGCTCATCAAGAAGGTCTCAGGTACGGCGGGGGACCTCAAGTACGAGTTAATACCGTACGAGTCGTTCACGGGCAAACGCTACGAGGACGTGCGGCGGCGGGTCCCTGACGTATCGCTTGCGACTCGTTTGCTGGGTGTCACTGCGCAAGTCGGGCTGGAAGAGGGAATGCGCCGCGCTTTCGAATGGCAGCGCGAAGCCATGCAACAAGACACCTCATCGCCAGTCCAGGATCGGCAGGCGGCTGGCTGAAAAGCGGTCTCCGATCGACGGTAAATCGTCATGAAAGTTGGCGTCATCGGTGGCGGCTTGATGGGGCTCGCCCTGGCCCGGCGGTTGGCTGAGAATGGCAACCGAGTGTCTGTTTTCGAGCGTGGTTCGCAACTGGGCGGCCTTGCTACGCATTATGACTTCGGCGAGTTCGTGTGGGACCGTTTTTACCACGTGGTCTTGCCAAGCGACTTGGATCTGATCCGGTTCCTGCACGATATCGGCATGTCCAGTGAGCCTCGCTGGGAGACGACTCGCACCGGATTCTTTGTCGACCAGCAGCTCTACTCCGTTAGCAATAATTTCGAGTTCCTAAAGTTTCCGCCATTGAGTCTGTGGTCCAAGTTTCGGCTTGCGCTCACGATTCTCTATTGCTCCCGTATAGATGACTGGCGGCGGCTCGAGCATATCTCGGTGGAAGATTGGTTGGTGAAAGTTGGTGGTCGCGCAACTTACGAAAAGCTCTGGCGGCCGCTATTGTTGGCAAAGCTCGGTGAGAATTACCGGCGTGTCTCGGCGGTCTTTATATGGACCTACATCAAGCGCATGTTCTCAGCCCGTGACGCGTCGGCACAGAAGGAGCAGCTTGGCTACATATCGGGAGGCTACAAAGCTGTATTTGAACGACTCTCCCAATCGATAGATGCCGCTGGCGGCACGATCCATACCGAGGTGGCCGTGCAGCGGGTAGCATCGGGGCCAGACGGCCAGATTCTCATAACACACGATCAATGCGAGGAACCCGAGGCATTTGACAAAGTTGTGTTTACTGGCCCGGTGGGTGTTCTCAGCCAGGTGGCGTCTGAATCGCTGATTTCAGTCGACGGTGACGGGCGTGATGTGGAGTACCTGGGAGTGATCTGTATGGCACTCGTCACTCGCAAGCCATTACAGCCGTTTTACGTCCTGAATATCGCCGACTCCCGCGTGCCGTTCACTGGCGTCATTGGTATGAGCAACGTAGTCCCGGAATCTGAGACCTCGGGCTTGCATCTGACATATCTGCCGAAATACGTGCACTACGAAGATCCCCTGCTGCATGCCCCCGATGATGAGCTACGGGAAAGTTTCCTTAATGGGCTGGGCATAATGTTTCCGGACCTCGAAGAGGCGGACATCGAGAGCGTCCACATAAATCGGGCAACCCGAGTGCAGCCGCTGCAGGTTATTGAATACTCTCGGCTAATACCAAGTGTGCGGACGAGTCACGAGAATTTCTATGTGCTCAATACGTCTCAGTTCGTCAACAACACGCTGAATAACAACGAAGTCATCAAGTTGGTCGAGGGCTTCATGCGTGAGCACGGCGCGGCATTCAAACCGGGCAGCGAAGCTACAACGGAGCCAACTGCGGACCAGCGCATGTCTGCCGTGGGAACGTAATGGACAATAAACCAACGTATCAAGCACACGAATCCGCGTATATAGATGAACCATGCACGATCGGAGCGGGTACGAAAATTTGGCACTTCAGTCATATCATGACGAACTGCCGCATCGGCGAGAACTGCAATATTGGGCAGAACGTCGTCGTATCGCCCGAATGTGTCATAGGAAACAACGTCAAGATTCAGAACAACGTTTCGGTATACACGGGCGTTGTGCTCGAGGATGATGTGTTCTGCGGGCCTTCGATGGTCTTCACCAACGTCGTGAATCCGCGATCTCATGTGCCGAGAAAAGACGAGTACCAGCGTACGCTCGTACGGCAGGGAGCGAGCATCGGCGCAAATGCGACCATCGTTTGTGGCATCACGCTTGGACGATTTTGCTTTATTGGCGCCGGTGCGGTCGTCACGAGAGACGTGCCAGACTTCGCGTTGATCTATGGCAGTCCGGCCAAGGTTCAAGGCTGGATGTGTCACTGCGGCATTCGGCTGGATGCGCTTGCAAATCCAGCGGACGGAAGTTTGATCGAGTGTGCAGCCTGCAATAGTCGGTACGAATATGCAGCTGGCGAACTGAGAGATATCGATAGAGGGGAAGTTAGCGAATGAACAATCCAGCGGCTAGAGACCATCGCCGAGTGCCGGTACCGTTGCTTGATCTGCAAGCGCAGTATGGCAGCCTTGAAAAGGAAGTAATGGCGGAAATCAAGGAGGTCATAGACTCACAGCGATTCATTATGGGGCCGAAGGTAACCGCGCTGGAGGAGTCCATTGCGGCCTATTGCCAGTGCGAATTCGGGATCGGCGTGTCGTCGGGCACGGATGCGCTGTTGATCGCCTTGATGGCCTTGGAGATTGGTCCCGGGGATGAAGTCATAACGACGCCGTATACCTTCTTTGCTACGGGCGGCTGCATCGCACGAGTCGGAGCAAGACCGATCTTTTGCGACATTGATCCGGTTAGCTACAACATATCTCCGACAGGAATTTCCAGCTGGATAGAGTCGAACACCGACGAAGAAAATGGCCGATTAGTAAATCGCTCGACCGGCGGAACCGTAAAGGCACTTATGCCGGTCCACCTGTTTGGTCAAACCGCCGATATGGGTCCAATACTGGAACTAGCGCAGCGTTACGACCTGCGAGTTATCGAGGACGCGGCTCAGGCCATCGGTGCCGAGTACACGGACGGGAGCCGCGCCGGCAGTATGGGTGATATCGGGTGCTTTTCGTTTTTTCCCAGCAAGAATCTCGGGGCGTTTGGCGACGGCGGTATGTGCACGACTAAAGATGCCGATATCGCCGAGCGCTTGCGGGTACTCCGCGCCCACGGTTCCAAGCCAAAGTACTACCATGCACTCATTGGCGGCAATTTTCGATTGGATGCGCTGCAGGCCGCGATACTCTCGGTAAAACTGAAGTATCTCGATAGATGGACGGAAGGTCGGCAGAAAAACGCAACCTACTACGATGCCGCCCTGAGTGAGATTCCCGGCGTGCTCACGACGCCGTCCAGAACTACAGGTCAGCGCCATATCTATAACCAGTATGTAATGCGAGTACGTGATCGCGATGGTCTCAGGGAACACCTGAGCGCGGCGAATATAGGCAATGAAGTCTACTACCCGGTACCGTTGCATATGCAGCAGTGTTTTAGCAGCCTCGGATACCAACCGGAAGATTGTCCGGAATCGGCTCGAGCTGCACGAGAGACGATTGCCATTCCCATTTACCCGGAATTGGATGACGATCAGAAATCGTCGGTTGTCACCGCCCTGGCCGATTACTGTAGCTAGGCGTGAGACTACTAAGCGTCATCGGTGCACGTCCCCAATTCGTTAAGTTGGCGCCCTTGGTGCGTGCGATAGATGCCCGGATTCGAGCCGGTGATGGTATTGATCATCTCATTCTTCATTCAGGCCAGCACTACGATACGGCGATGTCAGACGTTTTCTTCGATGAGCTCGGCATCCCGACGCCGGATATGAATCTTGGCGTGGGATCCGGTTCACACGGTGCGCAAACAGCAAGAATGCTGATCGGCGCGGAGCGCGCCCTGGTTGATAAACGGCCGGACATGGTCATCACGTTTGGCGATACGAACTCAACTATCGCAGGTGCTCTTGCCGCTACGAAGCTCTGCACACCGACGGCACACGTAGAAGCTGGACTGCGCAGTTTTAATCGCGCTATGCCAGAGGAAATCAACCGTATTGTCGCTGATCATGTCTCCGATCTATTGCTGGCGCCTACGCCTACTGCAATGAAAAATCTTGACAGCGAGGGTCTTGGCGACAAGTCGCGCTATACTGGTGATGTCATGCGCGATTCTGTTCTACAGCATCGCGTCGTCGCTGCGGAGCGTTCCACGGTGCTCGCCCGATTTGGACTAACACCCGGCTCATTCGGTCTGATTACGGTCCACCGTGCAGAGAATACTGACGACCCTAGGCGGCTCAATGAGCTGCTAACCGCATTCAATCGCGTTGCGTCTGACGGTCTGGAACTCATTTTCCCAGTGCATCCACGGACCGCCAAAGCGATTACGTCTAATGACGTGAACTGGGAAGCGCATCCGCGCCTTCGCTTAGTCGAACCGGTAGGCTATCTGGACATATTGCGTTTGACCGATGCTGCAAAGGTGGTAATGACGGATTCGGGCGGCTTACAGAAAGAAGCACTGTTTCTCGATACCCCTTGTGTGACGCTACGCGATGAAACTGAATGGGTTGAAACCGTCGAGATTGGCGGGAACGTGGTCTGCGGTACCGATCCCGACAAGATCACCACAGCGGTAGCAAACTGGAACGCGCAACTCGAAGCCGGCAACGCTGACTTCCGAGAGGCGTCTGATCGAATATTCGGCAGGGGCGATTCTGCCGCTCAGATTCTGGGTGCAGTTCTGGAGTTCCTGAACTAGAACCTGGACGGAGAAGAACAATGATAAATGTAGCGGTTGTCGGCGTCGGCGGTTGGGGCAAGAATCTCGCACGGAACTATTTTCAGATTCCGGAGTGTAACCTGAAGTACATATGCGATCTGGACGAAACGCGCCTGTCGCAACTTCAGAGTCAATTGCCGGGAACGCAACTTAGCCGGGACTTCGACTCGGTTCTGGCGGATCCCGAGATCCAAGCGGTAGTAATTGCGACGCCCGCACCCACTCACTATTCATTGTGCAAGGCAGCCTTGATGGCCGGCAAGGACGTGTACGTCGAGAAGCCGATCGTATTGGAAGTGCATCATGGCGAAGAACTAATTCGCATGGCGGAGGAACGCGACCGAATCCTCATGGTGGGGCACCTGCTGGAATATCACCCAATCATCGTCAAACTCCGCGAGCTGATAGATTCAGGCGAACTCGGCGATATTTACTATATCTACAACCAGAGAGTGAACCTCGGCACGGTCAGAGAAGACGAGAACGCGATGTGGAACTTTGCCCCCCATGATGTTTCTTCAATCCTGTATTTGCTCGATCGTGAACCAACCGACGTTACCGCACGTGGACAAAGTTACTTGCGCGACGGTGTCGAAGACGTCGTGTTTATGTCAATGAATTTCAGTGGCGAGTCAATGGCGCATGTTCACGTTAGTTGGTTGGATCCACACAAGATTCGAAAGATAACGATTGTCGGCAGTAAGAAAATGGCCGTCTTCGATGACTTGGAAAGTAACGAAAAGCTGCGAATCTACGACAAGGGAGCAGCTCAGAATACGGACTACGACACGTTTGCCGAATACGTGACGCTACGGTTTGGTGACGTGACAATTCCCTACGTCAAAGTTGGTGAACCGCTGCGGATCGAGTGCGAGCACTTCCTGAATTGTGTTCGTACCCGGTCTCGACCGCTCAGCGACGGCCACGATGGACTTAGGGTCTTGAAGGTACTTGATGCGGCCCAGCGGTCCCTGAAAACCAACGGTGTGCCTGTTGCGATCGAAGGTAATGCAAAGACGCCGGGCACTTCGTCCGGCACCGCAGCAAAATGAAACGTTTAGGGGCGTTGGCCACAAATCTGGCGACGTTGGTTGTCGCCTCCGCAATTGCCATCTATCTGGCTGAATTGGCGACCAGGTATCTCGCGCCCCAGCTGGTATACCGCTTCCCTCAGGGTCTGTTCATCAGCGACGAACCAATGGGCTATCGGCTCGCAAAGAGATTTTCCGGCAAATCAAGGACCGCCGAATTCACTGTAACTATAGCGACCAACGCTGACGGCTTCCGCGAATCGCGTGAATACGGTCGCAAGCCGGACAAAACGGTTCGTATCGTAGCGCTGGGTGACTCATTTACTATGGGAGTGGGTGTCGAGCAGGAAGAAACCATCGCCAAGGTCCTGGAGAAGCTGCTCTCTGGCGACCCAACAACGAATTTCGAAGTTATTAATGCCGGCGTGCCAGGATACAGTACTTGGCAGGCCGTCGAATACCTCGAAAGAATTTCGTCGCTGGTAGATCCGGATGTCGTAATACTCAATTTTTTCGTGGGCAATGACGTCCGCGAGAACTATGTCGACCTGCGACTGAAGGCAATGGACGGCTACTTGGTATTTGGGCCACCTCCGGAAGGATGGCTGCCGAACGAGTTGCGGAGCTACCTGGCTCGCAACTCACATTTGTACAACTTGCTCTGGCCTTTGCAGCGAAAGCTACGTGATCCACGTGCGGCCGAGTGGGCGGCGATGGAGCGCCAGGAGTATCTGGCTGCATTTTTGACAGATAGCGCGGAGATGGCAGAGGTCTGGGCGCCCACAGAACGTGCCCTGGAGCGATTCAAGGAGCTTAGCCGCGAACTCGGCTTCAAGCCAGCGATGGTGGTTATTCCGGACGTGCCCCAAGTCTTGCCTGCTCGCTGGCAAGAGTACGTCGAGGTAGCCGAGCTGGAGGCTGACAGTGTGCGGCCGGACGGGCCAAATTTGAATCTCGTGCGCCTTGGTCGAGTATTCGACATCCCGGTGCTTGACTTGTTGCCCACGATTCTGGAAGACCCAAACCCCCAGAGTCTCTATTTCCCGCTGGACCAACACTGGACAGTCGAGGGCACCGAAAAGATGGCAGGCGTTGTGCAGGATTTCTTATTGTCGGATGTTCTGACCGCGACAAAAGACTCGAATCAGATGGCGAATTCCGATGGGTCGTAGACGAAAGCGAACCTTGATTCTCTTGCTGTCGGATCGCTGCGGGTCAGATAGCATCACGGCCGTGCCAGATTGGCAATGCCGGAAAGATGGGTCGGTAAGATGAAGGTTGCTGTTTTCGGTTTGGGCTATGTCGGTTCTGTCACCGCTGCGCTGCTGGCGCAACAAGGCCACGACGTAATCGGAATTGATGTCGACGAATCGAAGGTCGACATGATTCGTCGGGGCATCCCGCCTGTCCTGGAGCCCGGTCTCGATGAGATTCTAACGTCGGTTGTTGAGAATGGTTCTTTGGTGGCGGAGTCTCAACTGGAACGGGCAAATGATTGGGACGTCGCGCTCGTTTGTGTCGGTACTCCATCCAGTCCGGCCGGTGATATCGATTTCGCGGCCATGAATGGCGTGCTCGCGCAGATCGGCGAGCAGCTTCACCGGGCCGATACCTATCGAGTTGTAGCGATCCGCAGCACGGTTCTTCCCGAGGCGATTCACGAAATAATCGTGCCGCGGCTCACTGAGTCAGTTGGTGCCGCCCCGGGTGAAGCGTATGGATTAGCTACCGTGCCAGAATTTCTGCGCGAGGGCAGCTCTGTCCAGGATTTTATGCAGCCACCATTTACCTTGATCGGTCAGTACGACCAAAGATCTGGTGATGTCATAGAGCAGCTATTGCAGTTTGTACCCGCGCCGTTCGTCCGCGCCGGTATGGCTGAAGCCATGATGGTCAAGTATGCATCCAATTGCTATCACGCGCTCAAAGTGGCATTCGCGAATGAGATTCAGCTGTTATGCGCGGCCGATGGTCTCGATAGCCATCAAGTTATGGACATCTTCTGTATGGACGAGAAACTCAATGTGTCGCGTAGGTACTTGAGGCCTGGATTTGCCTTCGGAGGCTCTTGCTTACCGAAAGACCTGCGGGCGTTGAATTATCGCGCTCGGCAGACGAACCAACCGACTCCGGTACTCAGGGCTACCTTGGAGAGCAATCGAAGCTATCTCGATCGATGCGTCGAGATGGTCCTCGGTACTGATCGACAACGAATTGGAGTGGTCGGATTAGCCTTTAAATCTGGAACTGACGACCTACGAGAAAGTCCGATGATCGGCATGGTAGAGGCTCTAATCGGTAAGGGAAAAGAGATAGCGATTTACGATGCCGATGTGCGCCTTTCACAACTCAAAGGGAAAAACCTCGAGTACATACAGAGACACATTCCCCACGTCGCCGGGCTGCTGTGCGACAAGATCGAGGATGTCATCGCTCACGCCGAGGTGCTGGTATTGGCGCATGCTGACCAGGTGATCCGCTCCCGGATCGAGGCAGAGTTCGGTGGCCAACAACTGATTCTCGATTTCGATGAACCGCTCTCCCGGGAGTGGCTGCGCTACTCCAATAATGTCAAGGTAGTCTGACAGTGACCGGTTCGGAAACAGCCCCGGCATCGAAGGTTCTCGAGGTTTGTCCCTACGAGCCACCGGCGTCCGGATGGGTCAACCGGGTAAAACTGTTGCGGCGCATAATTCGAGAAGGGAGAGGCCAGTGCGAGGTCCTGGATGTCGGACCGAGCCGGACAATTCCGGATCGTGACTGCATCCCGGTTTACGGCGCAATCGATTATCTCACGAAGGTATATCGACACGTGCGCGAGGGCTTCATCGTCCATGGGCACATCAACGCGGAGTACTTTCGCGGATTGTTGCTAAACCTGGCCGCCCTGCTGATCGCAAAGCTCATGGGCGTCCGCGCTCTCGTAACCTTCCACGCTGGACCGGTTCAGCCATTCCTGCAGGGCTGGCGCCGCGTGGTCTTCAAGCCGCTGTTTTCTCTGATATTTCTGGTCTCGGATGCGGTTATTTGCAATAGTGAGGCTGAGAAGAATGTCTTGATCAGCTATACGCGTCCGGAGAAAGTGCATCCAATTCCCGCGTTTTCTGCGCAATACCTGGAATTCGAAGAAATAGAAATGCCCGCAGACCTGCAGCGTTTCTTGCAGCAATGTGAGCCCGTGATGACCAGCTATTTGTGTTTTCGGGACGGCTTCTACACCGACGTCGTTATCGAAGCGATGCAAATCTTGAGGCAGTCGCACCTTCCGAATTGTGGGCTAGTAATCGTCGGGACGGGCGACGAGGAACCGGAATTTCGAGCTGAGCTTCGACGCAAAGACCTGGAGGACGCTGTCTTTTTGACAGGCAACCTGGATCACGACTCATTCCTGACCGTCTTGACGTCGAGCGCACTGTATTTGCGCACTCACGTCCGCGATGGCGTATCGTCATCAGTTTTGGAGTCGTTAGCCTTGGGGGTGCCAGTAGTCGCTGCCGAGAATGGGACTCGCCCGGAGTTCGTTGTGACATTCACTGCTTCCGACGCGGATAGCATGGTGACGGCAATTTTGTCGACGCTAAATGAGCTGGAAGACATCAAATCCGCAATCGGACGGCCTGCCCTGACCGATACGGCGGTCCAAGAAGTCGAACTCATTCTGGGGCAGATGTCCTCGTCACAACAGGCGGCACTGAGCTGAGCTGACTGATTTCGAATTTCACTTTGATCGCCGAAATCGAGATCGCATCTCGCCTGGCCGGAATGTAATAAGGGAATCTGATGTGCGGGATCGTTGCATGCCTGAGCTTTGATCGAACCGCATCCGTGGACGTCGAGACCGTTCGCCGAATGACCGACACTCTGGTTCATCGCGGTCCGGACGATCAGGGTGTATGGACAGATGGGCCTGTGGGCCTGGGCCATCGGCGTCTGTCCATCCAGGACTTGTCAGCCGCCGGTCGCGGGCCGATGCAATCGGCGGATGGTCAATTGGTCATTAGCTTCAACGGCGAGATCTATAACTTCCTCGAACTGCGCTCCGAACTTGAGAAGCTGGGTCACTGGTTTCGGACAGGCACAGATACGGAAGTTGCGCTATACGCCTATCGGGAATGGGGTACCGAAGCGTTGCAGCGATTTAACGGCATGTTCGCTTTTGCCCTGTGGGATAAACGCCGAAGACGCCTGTTCGTAGCCCGCGATCGTTTCGGCGTGAAGCCTCTTGTTTATTATCAAGACAACGAACGCTTCCTGTGCGGGTCCGAATTGAAAGCTATCCTCGCTGACCGGACTGTGCCTCGTGAACTGGATCCCGTAAGTCTGCATCATTACTTCTCGTTGATGAGCATCCCGACGCCATTCACAGTCTACCGCGGAATCAAGAAACTGCGGGCCGGACACTATTTGCTGGTCGAAAACGGACGCGTGCAGGAGAGACCATGGTGGAAGCTTGGCTTCGTTGACACGGACGGAGCCACTGAATCCGAAATCCTTGAAAACATAGAATCACTGTTGATGGACTCCGTTCGGTTGCGCCAGATATCGGATGCGCCACTTGGCGCCTTTTTGAGCGGCGGAGTTGATTCCAGCGTTGCTTGCGCCCTTGCCAAGCTTTCGAGTTCATCTTTACGCACTTTCTCGGTTGCCTTCGCTGGCAACGAGTGGCACGACGAGGGCCCGTATGCGTTAAAGGTGGCAAAGCACATCGGTTCCACGCACACGGAGATCGATCTCCAACCCGATTTTCTGTCTATGCTCGAAAAGGTAGTCGATCACTATGATGAGCCATTTTCGACTCCTTCGAGTCTGGCCATCTACGCAATGGCTCAAGAGACAGTTCGACACGTCAAAGTTGTCCTGACTGGAGATGGCGGTGACGAGGTCTTTGGCGGCTATTCGTATCGCCATACGGTGCCGGACGAAAGGTTCGACCGTCTCAATAAGTTGCCGCTGTCGGCAATACGCTCGATCAGATCGCAGAACCCCGTACCCCCGGTGACATGGCGAATGCCCAATTGGCTCCGACGTGCCTACCAGCTCGGTATCGCCCTGACAACGCCTGATGAGACGATCCGTGTCTGGCGATATCTGCAGATGTTCCTCTATTTCAATGAGCGCGAGAAATTCCTGTTGTACACACCGGAATGGGCCGAGCATTTGCGATCGCAGGCGGGATTTTCCTCGACGTATGATTACCTGTACGATCATCTGCCTGCGAATGCCCCAAATCGCTTGGCGCGCTGGTTGGCTTTCGATCTGCGCACGCAACTCGAGTATGAAATGCTGGCCAAAGTCGATAAGGCGACTATGGCTTGGGGGCTGGAAGCTCGAAATCCCTTCCTTGACTATCGGTTGGTTCAGTACGTTGTTGGTCTTCCCCATCAACTCATGGCGCGTGGCAGGGAAGGCAAGATCTTGCTCAAACGCATTGGCGAAAAGCTCGTGCCGCACGACGTCTTGTATCGGCCCAAGCATGGATTCAATGTGCCCATCGACAATTGGTTTCGCGGTCCATTGCCTGCACCAATCGGTGAGGCCATGTCACCGGAGATGACCGACAGGCAGGGCATACTGAGAGCCGATACGGTCGGTAAAGTCATTGACCGTCACCGGCAAGATAAGAGCGTTGATCTGGCATTTCCGATCTTCACGCTCGCTTGGTTCCAAATGTGGCTCGCGCAGCAGGAGGATCCACCAAGCATCCATCGGCGGACCTTATGACCTTCGCGCCTAAGTCCACCCGGCGCCATAGCGATCTGGCGGTTCCGCCGGCGCTCAGCATAGCGCTTGTACAGAGAAAGCTCCTTTCGCTGCTTGGGCTTGTAACAATTGCGGTACACTATTGAGGCTCGACCGGCAAACTCATAAACAAACAGGTCAGGCAATGTCTCAAGGAAACGGCCGCCTCGGGCGGCTTCTAGCTGTTCTTCTTCTGCATATGCTGATGGCACTCACTGCTTCGGCGCAGCAGATATATTATGTCGCACCGGACGGAAATGATGCCGCACCAGGCACGGAAGCCGAGCCTTGGCGGACCATCGAGATGGCAAACGCGACGTTGCTGCCGGGCGACACTGTTTATCTGAAGGCAGGCACGTACGACGATCCGATCAGGCCGCACCGATCGGGGACAGATCACGACAATCGAATTACCTATCGCGCGTTCGGTGACGGTGACGTAGTACTGCGGAACTTTGACGGCCCGGATGAGACACGCGCGGCATTGGCTTTGAGCAGTCGCCGGTACATTAGCGTGAGCGGTCGAAGCGAAATGGATGAGGACGACGTAAGACGCATCAAGCTCGTGAATCAGGGGCCGCAGGTCCCTTCCATGGGGAACGTTTGTGCGGGCGAAGGCAATATAGTGGAGAATATCTCTTTCCAGTGCCAGTCGGGAGCGTCCGGATCCTGCAATTACGGCTTCGCCTTCTGTCTGCCGTGGTGGCAGATTGCAGACCAGCCTACGCGTTACAACGTCTTGCGAAATTGCGAGTTTGTGGGGGCATCGAATTCCAGCGGCGACGCTTCGACTTTCACTGAAGACCTTGTCCGTCTATCGGGTAACGCGCAGTTCAATCTCATTGAAAACAACATCCTCACTAATGCGAACCACACAGTGCTTTATCTGGATTCAGACGGTAGGGATGATAGCTTCAATGTTGTCCGGAACAACTCGATCTACAATCCCAACCATACGGCCTTAAGCATCTTCGATGATAGCGATGGACACTTGATTGAAAACAACGATTTGCGCGGGGCGGCCGAAACGACGAACCCGGACACAACTTTTGGCAACTCATTGCAGGTCGGGTTTGGTGAATCGATCGTTCGGTACAACACCATTTATGAAGGATGTATCAGTGACTGTTCTTTTGCCATAAGCGGTGGTCTCGCCGGCGGCGTCGGAGAGTTTTTTGTGAATCCAACGCTGACCCAAAATCGCGTTTATAACAATACGATAGTCGATCAACCCAGTTCACTAATTGCGCTGAGTACCTTTGGTGACCCCGGCGACCTGGGCGACTCTGTTTACGTGAACAATATATTTTTTGGTGCGAGCGAGGCTGGTGTAGGACGAAATATCGTTTATGAGGGCACGTCTAGCGTGCCTGGCGGGCTCAATGAACGCTATATCGCTAACATGATTGGTAATCCTGGCGGCGTAGAAGATGGGGATATAGTTATCGAGACGCACTCTGGCACTTACACGCTGCCGCAAGCTGTTGCGAGTCTTGGCGGATCGAGCGATGCAGATTTTTCCCCTTGGAATGGTTACCGGAACAGATACCAGGCTGCGCCGGGGTTCGTCGATTATGACGGTAATGATTTCAGTTTGACGCCGGATAGCCCACTGGTCGATGCTGGCGCACCACTCACGCAGGTCGCGAGCGGTGACAGTGGTAGCGGAACTATTCTGCGAGTTGTAGACACCCGGTTCTTCTACGGCGAGGCTAGCGGATTCCCGGCATGGATGGGGGTCGAGAACGACTGGATTGCGGTGGGTCCTGATCTCGCTAACGCCGTTCAAGTGCAGATAGTGTTTGTGGATGACGGCTCGAACACAATGGCGCTGAGTAATTCAATCAGTCGTCAGGCAGGCGATTTCGTTTGGTTGTGGCGTGATTCGGATGGGACAGAATTGATTTCCGGCAATGCGCCGGATGTTGGGGCTCAAGAGTCGGAATATGTTGCCAACCACGATGTCGTTGCGCCAACGGCGCCGGCAAACGTCAGCGGCACGATCCTATCCGAATCGATAGTCAGGTTGGCCTGGGAGGCGTCTTCCGACAACATTGGTGTGGCGGCCTACCGTATTCGTCGGGATGGCGGACTCGTTGGGACGACCAGTGGATTGTTTTTCGAAGATGCCAGCCTCGAGGCCGGGACAACGTATATCTACCGTGTAGCCGCCGTTGACGCGGCCGGAAACGAATCGGTTCAATCATCGCCTTTGGCAGTCGCGATGCCCGAGGTTGCAACCGTCAGCGTTGCCGGCGGCAGCAGTGGCAGTGGCGGTGGCGGTGCCTTGGATTGGCTCGTCTTGCTGTCGTTCGGGGCGGTTGGGGTTCGTTCGTTAGTGTCGAATCGCCCGAGACGGCGCTCTAGCGGCTGACTCTGAGAGCTGATCGAATTCTTGTGAAACGTCACAATGCCGCTCGTCAGCGGCAGTCGTAGACTAGTGGTTCAAAGTGCAAACAAATCGGCAATGGGAATGTCGAAGCCAACGTGGGTATTGAACTGGGGACTCGCATGCGGGTCCTTCATTGTAGCTGTCATCATGGCGGAGTTCGTCGCCAGGATAGTGATCGGCGACTCCATTCTGTTGCCTGAACCGTTCCTGTCGGAGAGCGAGCAGTCACGGTTGAACTGGCACGAACGACAACGCGCTGGACATGACCCAAGCGTTTACGGCTACGATGCCCCTGATGAGCTACTGGGATGGCGTCTCCGCCCAGACGTAGAGGTTCGGAGCACTAAAGTTGGAGCATATGACGTTGTCGTGCGAGCCAACGAGCAAGGCTTGCGAGGCAGCCGTACTTTTGACGTGCCTAAACCTGACGGAATAGCACGTATCGGCGTCTTTGGCGACTCGCAGAGCTTCGGTGAAGGGGTCAACGACGACGAAACCTATAGCGCCTATCTGGAACAGAGCCTATCTGGCGCGGAAGTGCTGAATTTCGGCGTGCACGGATTCGGCACAGACCAGATGCTCCTGAGATACGAAACGGAAGGTACAGATTACGACCTCGACATCGTCGTTCTCGGCTTCGCCTGGTTTCATCTGCGGCGTAACGATACAGATTTCAGTTTCTTCGCCAAACCGCGATTCGAGCTCCTGCCGAATGGCGAGCTGAACCTGGTGAGCGTGCCGGTGCCGCACCCGACCGCGCTCGCTCTTGCGCCCCCGCCTGAAACGTATGTGGTGATCGGTAATAGCGTATTGGCGGGTCTATTTTGGCAGCGCATAGCCAACCTGCGGGAGCGGATGGTATACCGACCTGGCAGTTCCGCGTGGGAACTCACCGCGGCGTTACTGAAGCAATTCGCCAAGAGCACGGTTTCCAATGGTAGTCGTTTTATCATCATGAGCATCGACGAATCACATCCGCAAATGGACGCCTTGCTCAGCACGCTGGCGCAGGAATTGAGCATCGAACTAGTCGATCTCGGACCGATGCAGCGACGCTTCAATTCGACGGGACACGGGTATCGACTGGAGAACGACGGCCACTGGAATGCGGTCGGGCACCAAGCAGTCGCCGCTGAATTGGGACGGGCGATTTGTGCCGATCCCGCATATTCGTCTATCTGCCGAGAGTCGGCTTGGGCGCAAGAAGCGCCTGGGAGTTCATTATGAAACCTGTTCAAATAGTGGATTGGAGTATGCCGGAATGACAGGCGAATCAGGATTGCCTCAGGGCGGCGTCAGCAGAGCTAGTGGTGAACACGGGGAAGCGCGGCAGCCAATGCGCGGTACAACGGAGTCAGAGGAGCAAGGCGCCCCCGACTGGACCGTGATCGTGATCGCACGAAACGAGGAAGCAACAATCGCCGCATCTCTGGAGTCCGTGGTGCGCGCGTTCGAGGGGCGCTCTTACGAGCTCATTTTCGTTGATTCAGCCTCGACAGACGGCACTGTCGCAATTGCGAAACAATTTCCGGCGCGCGTATTCGGTTTGCCACCCAATGCTCCGATGAGACCCTCCGTAGGGCGGCACGTTGGGCTCAAGTTTGCTCGCGGTAAATGGATTCTGTTTCTCGACGGTGACAGCACGCTGTATGGATCGTGGGTTGATTTGGCTGAAGCCGCTTTCGGCGCTGACCCCATGCTTGCAGGCGTCGCCGGCGACTCGGAGCAGATCGTACCGTTATCAAACGGACAGACGGACGAGTACCTTTACCCGTTTCCCGAGAGCGATTATGACCACGCCGACTTCTTGGGTGCTTCCGCAGCATACCGTCGCGAGGCACTCGAGCAAGCAGGCGGATTCAACCCGTTCATGCGTGCCGCCGAGGAGGAGGAGCTCGGCGCGCGACTTCGAAAGTCCAATTACTGGCTAACGCGTTTGCGGGCGCCAATGACACGGGAATTTGCAAAGCACGCCAGCGAGACCGCGTCGGAACTATTCCGTAGAATTGGGCGTCGCTTCTTCGTGGGGATAGGCCAAATCGTACGACACGCTCATGCGCACGACTTGCCGGTTCGAGAGGGGCTAATCATCGTCAGGCGCTATCTGCAGTACTTCGTTCTACTGGTCTTGGGCGTCCTTTCTTGCATCGTCACTATCATCACTGGAAAGTGGGCATTCGTTGGTGCGTGGGCCGCTCTGATGATCGTCGTCGTGGCGTTATTCGTGATCCGGACACGTAGCGTTCGAAAGCCACTGTACTACCTGCTGGAATGGACACTAACAAGTCCGATAGTCGTTTGGGGAATATTGCAACGTCCGCGCACTGAGGCCGAATTCCCCGAGCTCCCCGTTCGTGAGTTGACGGGCAAGTAAAGCCTGTTGACACAAAGAAGTCGGCAAGTTGTCGGTAGCCGCCACGCGGTTGAATCGTGGTTCACCATAATTTGGTCAAGCCAAACTGCGTAGCGACGGGGAAATGGCTTTGGCAGTCCAAGTTCTCCGGGATCACGCTGGCAGGGCGCTCTTTTGTGACGAACGTCTCACGTTTTTGCGGGTCTTCCTCCTAATCTGGCCTGCGCGGATGGAGGAGCCTTGGGCACCGGTTTAGCGGGATTACGACGGACGGGTTTCTAAGGCTGAGATGCGCGCGGGGCCGGGGGCCGGCGAATTTGCGCACCTGATTTGGTGCGAGCATTTTCGCCGCAACGGCACGTTTTGTAGAATGGCAGCGGACAATTCGAGATGAAGATGATTTCCTTGTTTCCCCTCAAGCGGCGCGCCGTAACGCGGCACATGCTGTTGCTTTCGCTGGCTGTCGGCTTTTTCGGCGGAGCAGCATCGGCCACGGACTATTACCTGTCCCCGACGGGCAATGACAACAATGCCGGTACCCAGAATCAGCCATGGCGCACGATAGCTCGGGCCAATTCTGCGTTGCAGCCAGGAGACACCGTTTACATTCAGGCGGGAAGCTACAGCGGCCCAATCAGACCGAATCGAAGCGGCACATCGCACGGGAATCGGATCATCTATCGTGCTTTCGGAGATGGTGACGTCAACATTGCTGCGCCGGTATCCGGTAGTGGAATTAATCTTGACAACCGTGACTACGTATCGGTAATCGGACGAGGTACCAACGATCCGCCAGGGACGCGGCGAATACGAATACTGCCGGAGCCTAGTGGGAGCAATTCACTGACACAGGCCGCGGTCTTCATCTGCGGTTCGGAAGGCGCGGTCGTCGAATCAGTCTATGCACGTTGTGAAAACTCCAACGATTGCAACGACGTGGCAGCATTCTGCTTACGATGGGGGCCGTATAACCTCAATCAGTACATCTTGTTCAAAGACAACGACATTCAGGGCGAACCGCGCAGTTCTGGGAATACCGTCAATCAGTACACCGAGGATACGCTGCCTCTAACAACCTGTCGCTACTGCGTCATTGAGGATAATTTCATCGGCGGATCGGATCATATTTCGCTGAATGTAGAGTTCGCCACGGTCGACAACGTCGTTATCCGCAATAACGTTATCTACAATCCGGATCACACAGCGTTGAGCTTCTATGAGGATTCGCCGAACGATACATTGGTCGAAAACAACGTGGTGCGCGCAAATGGCGGCAACAGTAATCCGCAGGGGTCGTACACCCAATGGGGAAATGCATTCCAGTTCTCGGCGGATGACCACATCGTTCGGTACAACACAATAATCGAAGCCAACCGACCTAACTGCATCAATCAATTTGATGCGGGCGGATTGGATGCAGTATCAGGTAGCGGTGGCGCAAGTCCGGTCATTCGTAATTCGCGGTTCTACAACAATACAATCGCGAAGGCATACTGCGCGCCTGTGACGCTTGGCAGCAATGGCGGTAGCGCGCCATATGTGCAGGGAATGTCTTTCGCCAATAATATTATCTACGGCAACGAGGATGACCTTTCCTATTCGATGCGCTATTTGTGGTGGTCGGGTCCCCCTTCGACAAATACCGACCGTTGGTTTGGCAACATGTTTGGGAATCCCGGTGGGTCGCCATCACAGAACGTCATCCTGTGGGACCAGACTTCCTACACGCTGGACTTCGTGAATGCCAACTGGAGCGGAGGTTCGCGCCCGGACTTTAGCGCGTTTGCCGGTGTATCAAACGTGTATTCGGCATCGCCGGGCTTCAGGGACTACAACAATAACGACTTCAGTCTAACTGCAGGCTCACCGGCCATCGACGCAGGTGCGCCGTTGACCCGCGTGGCATCTGCGGATACCGGTTCGGGAACCAGCCTGCGGGTCGAGGATTCGCGCTGGTTCTTCGGCAATTGCGCCAATTTTCCATCCTGGATGGGCGTAACCTGCGAATACATCCGCGTCGGCCCGTCGTTTGCCAATTCGACCGAGATCCAGATCGCCGGGGCAAACGATGGCACGAATACCATCACCTTGGCGACGGGAATATCTCGCAGCGACGGTGACTACGTCTGGTTGTCGCGCGACTCCGACGGCACAGTGCTCGTACAAGGGTCTGCACCGGATATTGGTGCATACGAATTCGCCAGCTCGGGCGGCGACACGATACCACCAGTGCCGCCCCCAAACGTGATCATCGGCCAAAACTAGGGCATAGGACGGACGCTAGCGTTGTACATTCGGCGTCGTTGGGGCAGCCAAATTGCATTCCGTCTCATCACGTAGCTGACAAAGGAATCGAGTCAACTCTGCTGCGACCACGCGATGTCCGACCGGCGTCCAATGATTGTCGCCGGCAAAGGCGTACGCGATCTCGTCATCCCGTGCTTCACGAAACACTGGTCCCAGATTGAGTAGATGCACGTTGAGCGCATCGGTGATGTCCGTGAGCGGACCCTCGAGCGCGGGCTGCGATTCATCGATGTTCATGATGATCAATTCGTGACCGTTTTCGCGCGCTACCGTAGCGAATTCTTCAAGGAGGGCTTTTGTGAGTTCCCACGGATAGCCACTTTCAGCATAAAAAAAGCGCCATTTCAGGTTTCGTAGCCTCTGCCACACCCACCTCAGCAGAACGCTGCGGTTAGCGGCTACCAGAATTCCAGAAAAGCGGATCGGCGCCATTAGATCATCGAAGGTTGGGACCGGAACACCCTGCAGAGTCAGGCCGCTTTCATTGGTCAGTTCGAAGTACGGTTTGGCGAAAAACAGAAACCTCGACGCGTTTCGGGGCATG
>JASJBD010000037.1 GCA_030066665.1 Gammaproteobacteria bacterium | reverse complement strand
AAGAGCTGCTCCTAGTACGAGAGGACCGGAGTGGACGTATCTCTGGTGTTCCGGTTGTCACGCCAGTGGCATTGCCGGGTAGCTATATACGGACGGGATAACCGCTGAAAGCATCTAAGCGGGAAGCCCCCTTCAAGATTAGGTTTCCCTGGACCCTTGAGGTCCCTGAAGTGCCCTCGAAGACTACGAGGTTGATAGGCTGGGTGTGGAAGTTCAGTAATGGATGAAGCTAACCAGTACTAATTGCACGTGAGGCTTGGTCATATAACGCCAAAGCACTTTGGCTTGACCGCGATATGTGTGCGACAACTTAACGTCAAGACTGTCCAGATTGTTATTTAATTCAAGGAAAATGGGGACATTCTTCATTTTCCGAAGGACGTTGGGATTACGTTCTGCACTTTCCAGGAAAAGCAGAATTTCCCCAATTTCCAGACCAGTTTGCCTGGCGGCAATAGCGAGTGGGAACCACCCGATCCCATCCCGAACTCGGAAGTGAAAACGCTCAGCGCCGATGGTAGTGTGGGGTCTCCCCATGTGAGAGTAGGACATCGCCAGGCTTCTAATTCGTCGCTCTCGCACATCTACCTGAAGGTACTTCCTTCGGTCGCATGTGCTCCGCGACATTCGTACATCCGTGTACAGCATTAAGCCCCTGCTGTTTGCTCAGCAGGGGCTTTTCTTTGCGCCTGTGGTCCGGTGATTTTGTGAATTGCCGTGCGCTAGGCGGCATATATCACCAAACCCGTAACGATTACCGCGAGCGAGCCGACATGGTGTCGCGTTACCTGCTCCTGAAGAACGTATTTGGCGAACAGCATGACGAGTCCGTGGGTCAGGGCCGTACTCATATAGACCACCCCGACCTGCAGCTCCAGCAATGCAACAAAGAACCCGAGTTGCGCGAGTGCAAAGCAGGCCAGCATCAGCACTAGAGAGATGATGCTGCGGTTCATTACGAACAGTTTGAAATTCAATTGAGCCACGGCGACCAGGATCAACGCGGTTACGAGGCTTGCGATCGACATCATGACTCGGACCTCCAGTTCAGCCAGACGCTGCCGATCGTGATCAGCGCCGCGCCGATAACCTGACGTGTCTCGATTGGATCGCCGAAGACCGTTGCAACTGCCAGTATGCAAGGGAAGAAGAGGCTGGATAACGGAAAGGTATTGCTTAGCGGAAAATGCTGGTGGGCGTAACCCCACACGAAAAGGCGCAGGACGTTGAGTACGAAAACGACGCTGATTCCTGCGCCCACGAAGGCGAGATTGTCGAGGGATGCTCCATCGGCCAGTGACTTGAGGACGACCACGGCGATTACTTGAAGCGCGACCGCGCCCAGCATGACCGGCAATGCGCCGAGTTTGGAGCCGGTAGCTTTCGTGCGGTCCATGTCCAGCATCCTGACTTGGTGCGTCCCTGTTACTGCAAAAATGCCGCCTGCTGTCTGTCAGCGCGACGGGCTTCTCGGACAGCAGCGGCAATCTGAAGTAGGATGAAAATCGGAAGAGATCTCCGGACGTCCGCGCGAGTGTATGAGCGGTTGCTCGGAGGCGTCAACGGAAATCACGTGCCCTGCTCGTGGGGCACGGTGCCAGTGTAGGCTCAGGGTCATGGCCGGAAGAAATCCGCAAACTCACCGGCTGGTGCCGGGTCGGCCGACCATGACCTTTCTCGCTATCGCGCTCGTCATCGGCGCGTCCTTGTCGATTCTGCCGGTCGTCTACCAGACCAACGATGACCTGTACATCGCCCTGATTCTACAGGGGAGCCCCGGATCCTCGATCGACGGTGATCATCGGACGCTCTTCATCAACGTGCTGCTTGGCTGGCCTGTAAGCCGGTTGAGTGCATTGTGGCCGACGGTGCCCTGGTATGGATTGCTGCTCGCGTCAGGTTATGTGGCCGCATTCGCGGCGGTTCTGACTTGCCAGCTCCATACGGTTTTCGCTGGTTCTCGATTGGTTCGCACGGCGGTTGCCGCTGTGCTCGCGGTCAGCTTCATGCTGCTGCCGCTGTTGCTGTTTCAATTCACCATCGTGGCGGGGTTGTTGATGGTCGCCGGCGTCTTGCCCTGGATTGTGGCCGCCTATGAGGGGCGGTCTCCACCACCGGCTGTGATCGTTTTATCCGTCCTTTGTATGGTGCTCGGGTGTCTCGTGCGCCCGAACATGGCGGTGTTGGTGCTCGTCTGCATGTTTCCTTCGCTTGTCGTGGCGCACTTGATGAATTTCGACAGGAGTCGACTGCTACACACGCTGCTGTATTTCGGTCTTGCCGGGATGGTGGCGCTGTCGGCTCAGCTCATCGATCGTGCCGCGTATGGCGGCGAGTCCGCACTCGCACGGGCATGGGAATACCAGCAGCGCCGGGCCGAGCTGAACAATCCGTCCACAGAATCGGTGCCGGTGCCAAACGCAGCAGGCCTGCAGTGGTCCCGCAACGAGGACGCGATGCTCAAGCGGTACATGGCGATGGATTCGGGACCGTTCTCGCTGTCGGTTCTGCGGCAGCTCACTACAAGGCTGCCCGAGCCGCACGTTTCTGATGAGTCGGCACAGGGTCGGTCGGCGTCGACGACGATTGAAAAAGTTACCGGGATTCTCGAAGGTCGGAGCCTCAAGCACCTGCGTCTCACCGCTTTTCTCTTCGCTGTACTGCTGACGCCGGTTGCCATAGCGGGGGGAATGCTGACGTTGCGCGACAAGCGAGGTTTCGTTCTTGTTGCAGTCGCTGCGATCGGAGTCGCCTTCGGATGCGTTCTTACAGCCGTAGTTATGGATCGCGCAGTCTTTCGCGTGCTCCTGCCGTGTATTTTTGCGCTCCTTGCAGTATCAGTTGCAGTATTCCCTGGTGAGCGCCTCGGGACTTGGAGCGCGCTCCCCCAGTGGCGTCGGCTCTTGCTGTCCTGCGCGGTGGGCATTGGCGTCTTGTCGCTGGTTCTGGGCTCACTGATCGGTATTAGCCAGATCTCGCTCAATTCCCGCCACTCCGATGGCTATCGAAATCTCGTGAGCGAACTTACGGAGCGTTACCAGCGATTCGACGAATTGGTCATGTGGTCAACGTCGCTACCGCTGGAATTTCAATCGCCATTCGAGCCGCTGCTGGCCTTTGATGCCGGGTTTCATCAGATTGACTGGCATAGCTCGCTGCCGGGGCCGCGCGCGAGTTTGACGTCCGTATTCGGGGCGGATATCTATGGCGGCCTGGTGCAACCGGATGTGGCGCACTTGGTTTCTGCGGATGGTGACATCGAGAGATTGCGGCGCCTCGCCGAACAGCAATACGGACGCCGAATTTCCGCCCGGCAGATCGGGGTGTTAGAGGTGGATGATCGACAAACGCAGGTCTGGGCGTTCGACGATACGCGTTGACGCCTTAACTCGCGTTCGACAGGTGGCTCATTGCAGAGTTCGTCAAATGAGAAACCCGTCGCCCCAGGTCAGGTACCAGTTTGCCGGTTCGAACCAGTGATAGCGCTCAATCATGTCTGTTTCCGGACCGACGGTAAGCGTCGCGTTCGCTGGGAGCAGCGCCGATGGAACTTGAAAGAACCCGTTGCGCCTGAGTTTGGCGGATTGCCGGGTGCCTGCCATCGAGAGCGCCGCCACAGCATGAACTCCCGCCTTCCGGGCCGAATCCAGCAACTCCTCCATAAGGACCATCTCTTGCCCTGACGCCTTCTGCTGCCAGTGCCACTCCATCACAAAGACGACCTTCAGTCCCGCGATTAGTAAGGGGCGAATTACAAGCGTGGCCACGAGGCCATTTTTATCTCGCAAATCGCGGCGCAGGTACGTTGCGCCGATGGCATCGCGATAGCGCCAGTTGAGCTGGTCGCCGTCCCGCTTCATATTGATGCGCGGCAGATCAGCAGCGTTTGCAAACAGCGCGGTGTCATCCGGACTGAACCGGGCGTCGGACCAGCCGAGCTGTGTGAACAGATCTCGCGATGCTTGCCAATTGTCCGGCATTGGTCCCGCGGTCGCGGATCCAGGCAAAGTGGCCATGGTTGAGACTTGCCCTCGAAGATGGGTCGATAGCCAGTCGCCGACAATCGCCGTCGCACCTCTCACGGGTCGAAGCAAACGAAACATCACCGGCAGGGCGCCGATCGCGGTCCGACGTTGATGCTTCACGATTCCCGGCAGAGACAAGTCATTGGCGAATGAATAAATTGCCGATGCGCCATCGGCCACCGCGATTCGCCGACTGTTCTCGGCGATGTGGGTCTTCAGTCCTTGCTTCCGCCAGTCGGGATCAGTCATGCCGTCAACGTGGGCGCCGATCCAGGTGTCGTGTCCGAATACGGACGCACGGCGTCGCAAGAGACCCTGGTGCGCAACGACCTGGTCGCCATGCCGGGCAATACAAATGATGGAACTGCCCGCGGGGTTTTCGGCAAACAGGTGCTGCCAATGGCGACGCGTGGCAGTGTCGCGGAAGCATCGGTGCAGGCACTTCAGTATGTCAGTGCCGTCGCCGGTGTAGGAATCGAGAAACTCGATACCTTCAGGCGCCAGTGCGGCGTCACGGTCAGCGACGAACGCGGGATGCTTTACCTGTTGCACTGCTTCCATATGCCACCTCCCGAGCCGACGCCGTGAGTGTCCGGTTTCGGCACCCCGCTGCTCGCAGGGCGGACTTTAACGTTGCAACGCCCGCAGCGAAACTTTTTCTTGCGTTTCCATGGTGTTCGTCTGGCAAGTTAACGGGCGCCTGAGCCATCGGTTGACGACGCAGGCGTTGATCCGCCGGCTGATTGAGGCCGGGCCGCGGCGAAACAGGCGGTTCGCGAGAACCCGGCGAATCATGGTAATTTCAATGAAATAACCAGAACAGGGTCGTCCATGGCGCGCAAGATATTGATGTTGCTGCCGGTTCCTGTGCCTGACGCTGCTCGTGGTCTGTTCGAGGCACAGGTCCCGGAGGCCGCGAAACGGCCGGGCAGTACCGTCGATTTCGCCTTCCCGCGCGAAGGCGCGCAGATCCTGGATTCCTACTACGAAGATGTCCTGGCATCGGCCTTTATTCTCGAGGCCGCAACGGTGGCGGAAAACGAGGGCTACAACGCGCTCTGCATCGATACGGTCACGGATACCGGAATCGAGGCGGTTCGGTCGCGCCTGTCGATACCGGTAGTCGGCGCCGGCGAATCCGCTTTCCTGCTGGCGGCGAGCCTCGGTGCGAGATTGTCAATCGTCACGCTGTGGGATAAATGGTCGCCGGCTTACCGCAAAGTGCTGCTGCGCCATGGACTGCTCGACAGGCTGGCCTCGATCCGCGATATCAATACGAGGCCGGATCTGGATGAATTATTGACGGGTAAGGAAGACAGCGTGTTTGCGGCGCTGGAGGAAGCCGCGCGACGGGCGGTGGACGAGGATGGCGCCGACGTGATCGTGCTGGGTTCCACGACGATGTACCAGTCACACCAATATCTGGCCGAACGCCTGACGGTGCCGGTGATCAACCCTGCGCTCGTCGGGTATTACCAGTGCGAGACCTTGCTGGATCTCGGACTGGCGCACAGCAAACGTGCTTTCCCGTCTCCCGAAATAGCTAACGACGCAGTGTTCGGCCAGGTGCCGAGCAGATTCTGATCGCACGATATTCCTGCCGAGGTTCACCCCGATGGTCAAACTGAAAGTCAATGGGACGCTCCACGAGTTCGACGGCGATCCGGATATACCCTTGATCTGGGTGTTGCGCGAGGATCTGAAGCTTACCGGCACGAAATTCGGCTGCGGAATTGGTACCTGCGGATCCTGCACCGTGCACGTCGATGGTGAGCCCGTCCGCAGTTGCCTGCTGCCCGTGGCCGGAGCCGATGGCAAGTCAGTCACGACGATCGAAGGTCTGTCGCCGGACAGCAGCCATCCGGTGCAACAGGCCTGGATAGCGGAGAACGCGCCACAGTGCGGGTACTGCCAATCGGGACAAATCATGTCAGCGGCCGCGCTGCTCGCGAGAAATAGCGCGCCCAGCGATGCGGATATCGACCAGGCAATGTCGGGCAACATCTGTCGTTGCGGGACCTATCAGCGCATTCGCCGGGCCATTCACCGGGCCGCCGCGGAAATCGCAGCAGTCAAGCCGGAGGAGGTGTAGATCATGGCGATCTCCAGACGGAACCTTCTGATTGGCGGCGGACTGCTCGGCGGCGGACTGGTCATCGGTTTCAGTCTCGGCCGGAACGACACGCCGCCTTTTCCGCACAAGCTCGAAGGCGCCCTGCAGCCGAACGCCTTCCTGCAAGTCACACCCGAAGGTCGTGTCGTATTGCAGATTCACAAGACGGAAATGGGCCAGGGCATCCTGACCGGACTCGTGACGCTCGTCGCCGAAGAGCTGAATCTCGCCCCGGAGCGGATCGACACGCAGTTTTCGGGCGTGCATCCGGATTTCCTGAACCCGCAGTTTGACCTGCAGATCACCAATGCCAGCAGCTCCATGATTACCTGCTACCTGCCCGTACGCGAGGCCGCTGCGACGGTTCGTCAATTGCTGCTCGAAGCCGCCGGTCGTACGTGGAACCTGGTGCCTGACAGTCTCGACACCCGTGATGGATTCGTCATCGCCCGCGACAGCGGCAAACAGGCGCCGCTCGGTAACTTCGTCGAGCTGGCAGCCAGCTTGCCGGTGCCTGAAGATGTCACGCTACGCCCGCAGGCGGAGTTCCGCTATATCGGCAGCTTTGACAACCGCCTGGATGCGGCCGGCAAGGTTGATGGATCCGTCGAATTCGGCATCGACACGGAGCTGCCGGATATGCTCACAGCCGTCGTGGTGCGCTGTCCGCATTTTGGCGGCTGCCTGGACAGCTTCGATGCCAGTGCAGCGCTGCAATCTCCCGGTGTTGTCGATGTGTTCGAAATCGAGCCGGGTATTGCGGTTGTTGCAAAACGCTACTGGCATGCACGTCGCGCGGCCGAGCAGCTGCAGGTGACCTGGTCGCCCGACGAGCTCACGCAGGAATCGAGCCACAGCATTGCAATCGAGCAGGATCGCTTGCTGGATGAACGTGACACCGCAGACGAGTACGTGGCAGGCGATGGCGCGCTGAGTGCGGAATACACGGCACCGTTTCAGGCGCATGCCTGCATGGAACCGATGAATGCCACGGTCGCCGTTGCGGATGACCACGTCGATGTCTGGGTTTCCACGCAGGCCGCGGACATCATGCAGGCCGCGGCTGCGCAGGCTCTTGGCCGCCCGGTCGAACAGGTCACCGTGCACAGCACCTTCGCTGGTGGCGGTTTTGGGCGGCGGGTCTATCCGAACGCCGTGGTCGAAGCGGCACTGATTGCGCAGCGTATGGGACAACCGGTCAAGGTGATCTGGAGCCGCGAGGACGATATTCGTCACGACATGTATCGGCCAGCCACGAAGTGCCGGATGAGTGCCGGGCTCAGCGATGATAGTGTCGATCAGTGGCGGTATCGGATTTGCACGCCGAGCCTGCATGCAACGCTGATTCCGGGCATTCGCGCGCGGCTCTTTCCGGCCTGGTTGCCAGATTTCGCGTTAAACCAGATCGTCAAACAGGCGATGCAAGACGACGTCGAGAATATTGAGGGTGCCTACGACAGTCCCTACAAGCTCGGCGACATGGATGCCGATCAGGTGATGTGGAAACCCGGAATCCCGGTCAGCTTCTGGCGATCCGTGGGCCATTCGCACAACGGTTTTTTCATGGAAGGTTTCATCGATGAGATGGCGCAGCGCATCGGTGCGGACCCGATCGATTTCCGCCGCGAGCATCTGGAACCGGGTTCCAGGGCTCGCAATGTGCTGGACCGGGTCGTCGAGGCGGCCGACTGGGGTAACGCGGCACCCGGCGTCTACCAGGGTGTGGCGATCGACGTCATCAAGGGCGCGGTTTGCGGCCAGGTCGCCGACGTTCGCGTGAAAGACGGGCAGATCAAGGTCGAGCGCGTCGTTTGCGTGGTCGACCCCGGCATGGTTATCAATCCGGATATCGCCAAGACACAGATTGAGAGCTGCATCGTCTGGGGACTGACGGCCGCCCTTAAGAGCGAAGTCACGATCGAGAATCGCGCAGTGATCCAGAGCAATTTCCACGACTTTCCAATGCTGCGAATCAATGAGTCGCCGGTCATGGAAATCCATTTCATCGAAAGCAGTGATTACCCGGTCGGCGTCGGCGAGTGCGCAGTCGCGCCCGTGGCGCCGGCCGTGGCCAACGCCGTGTTCCAGGCGACTGGCAAGCGCCTGCGCTCATTGCCGCTGCGTCTGTGATTCGCCCAACTGAAAACCAATACCGGGGGAGAAGTCTGTGAGGAAACAGTTTGCGTTGTCTGCGGCATTGTTGCTGGGGGTCTTCATGTGCGGTGCTGCAATGGCCGGTGCGCATGAAGCCGCGTCGGCGGAACCGCCAAAAACCGCCGAACTTCTGCGCTACACACGCATTTACACCGGCGATGACGATGAAACCCACTTCGAAGACGTGCCGGTAACCTTCGTCTACCAGGACTACGGTAAAAAGATTCCAACCGTCTGGTTTCCGCAGGACGGCATCATGGATGCGGCCGGATTTCACTTCGTGTCCATGCCGGCTGGCTGGGATGGCGGGGACTGGCACCCGGCGCCACGACGCCAATTCATCATCCCGCTATCGGGCGAGATGTGGTTCAAGGTATCCGACGGCGAGGAACGTGTATTCGGCGCGGGTGACGTGCTGCTGGTCGAGGATACGACCGGCGTGGGACATATCTCGCGCATGATCAGCACCAGCCTGGGCGTCTTTGCTGTGGTCCCGTTGCCCGAATAGCGGACGAGTATCGAGACACAGGGAGCACGGCCGTGATCGATTTTGAACTGACAGACGAACAGAAACAGCTCAAGGAAACCTGCCGGCGTTTCGCGGAGAAGGAAATCAAACCAGTTGCCGCGGGATTCGATGCGATCGTCGATCCGCGCGAATCGTTTCCGCTGGAGCTGATCGGCAAGGGCTGCGAGCTGGGATTCCACACGCTACTCGTGCCGGAGGCATACGGTGGCATGGGCGGAGGGCTGGTCGACTTTTCCATCATGATGGAGGAGCTGGCAGTCGGCGATGCCGGGGTCGCGTTCAGTTATGCGGCCACGTGTGCGATTTCACGCATGATTGCGGCGAACGGTACCCCCGAGCAATGCGAGCGTTGGCTGGCGCCATTCTGTGCCGACAAATCCGGGGAATTCGCGCTTGGCTTTGGGGGCACGGAGCCGTCTGGCGGCACGGAGATCTTCTATCCCGAGGGTGATCCGCGATTCGGCACGAAGACCACTGCCGTGAAGAAGAACGGCAGTTACGTCATCAACGGTTCAAAACAGTTCACGACAAATGCGGGGCAGGCGAAGCTGTATGGCTGCCTCGCTCGCACGGACAAGGACGCGCCGAATTTCACGTCGAACTCCATATTCTTCCTCCCGTCCGATACGCCGGGTTTCTCGATTGGCAAGATCGAGGACAAGATGGGCCACCGCGCGTCCAGCAATGGTGCCCTGGTTTTCGACAATGTGGAGCTGTCGCCGGATGACCTGCTGGGCGAAGAGGGCAAGGGCGTCGAAATCTTGCTGCAGACTTATCACGCGAATGGCGTCGGCATGGGTTCACTGGCGCTTGGCATCGCGCGTGCCGCTTACGAGATGGCGGTCGAGTACGCGAAGGAGCGCAATATCTGGGGTCAGCCGATTATCAGGTATCAGGCGATCGGCAACAAACTCGTCGACATGAAGATGGCAATCGAGACCGGAAGACTCCTCATTCAGCGCATTGCCTGGGCCAGCGACCAGGGCAAGCATGGCGATGACGTCAATCCGTCGATGGCAAAGGTCTACGCATCGGAAGTTGCGCGCAAGGTCACGGTCGATGCGATGCAAGTCCTGGGTGGCTACGGCTATATGAAGGACTATCCGGCGGAGAAACTCGTGCGCGATGCGATGGTTACGCCTATTTATGACGGCGCCAACGAGGTATTGCGTTATTTCATGTCGCTGGAGCTGTAGCCGGCCAACCTGTAGCAGCTGCGCCGACCGTTATACTAAGCCCTGGTTATCACCAGACGGGAGGTCCTGGTAATGGAAGTCGTTGTATCCGCGTTCGCCGTGCTCGTTGCCCTTGGCTGCTTGATCTTTCTGGTTCGCACGAGCCGCAAGAGCAAGAACAAAGAGGACCAGGGCGGCAATTGACACGCCTCCTTGTCTGAATCAGCAGCCTGCCGCCGGGAATTCGACTCTCCAGGTGGCAACAGATTCCCTCCGGACAATCTGCCGGAATGCAACACTGGATTCTCGCTACACTGATCGGCATTGGATTGGGTCTGATGCTGTACGGCTGCGTTCGGCTGCGCATCCATCTTGGCCCGCGATTGCAAGCACGTTTCGGCAACTGGGCACGCAGTGCCTATTGGCTGTTGACCATTATTGTGATGGTGATTCTGGCGAATTTCAGCTTGTTGACTCTGCGCGACCTGCTGGCGGATCTGCCGGATTCACCAAACGACTTGTTGCTGGAACTGTGGTTCGCTGCTCTCGCAGCAGGGATTGCCCTGTTTCTGATCTATTCGCGCGTGAAAAGAAACTCCTGAAGGAGGATCCATTATGACTTTTGCGTACTGGACGGTATTGCTGGTTGCAATCCTGCCGTTGGTCTGGGCCGGCTTTGCCAAAGCGGGGGCAGAAGGTTACGACAACGCTCGCCCGCGGGTTTTCCTCGCCGAACTGACGGGGTGGCAGCAGCGTGCCAATTGGGCGCAGACGAACACCTACGAGGCATTCCCGCCATTTGCCGCAGGTGTCATCATCGCGCATATGGTCGGCGCCAATCAGGTTCTTGTCGACAGCCTCGCCGGACTTTTCCTTGTGACGCGGATCTTGCATGGGATCCTCTACATTCAGGACAAAGCGACGGCGCGATCCATCGTCTGGACGGTCGGGTTCTTCTGCGTGATCGGTCTGTTTCTCGCCGCCGGTTGGGCCGACTAGCATGCGGCGTCTGGTCAGCCAGCTCGGCAGCCTGATTCTAATCGTCTGCATTACGGTTGGGCTGCTCGAAGTTGCGCTCCGGCTCTTGAACTGGGTGCCAGTCCACAAAAACCCCATCAGCGGCTTTCATATCTCGCATCCGGACCTCGGCTGGATAGGAGAGCCGGATTACCGTGGTGTCTTCGCGACCCCCGGATTTACCGTTGAAGTGCAGCACGATGCCCAAGGGTTCCGGTTGGCCGCGGACCCCCCGGGTGAATCTGCATTGGACGCTACGCGCATAGCGTTTTTGGGTGACTCGTTTACCTGGGGCTGGGGCGTACCGCGCGGCGCGGTATTCACTGACGTGCTGGCGACAGATCTGGGGCCCGGGTATCGGATACGCAATTTGGGCGTCAATGCATACGGCACGGGTCAGCAACGGATCCTGATGGACTTTTTTTTGGACCAATTCTCGCCGGACATCGTCGTTGTGATGTTCTTTAGCAATGACCTGACGGACAACGGGGACCGAAAGAAAGATCGCCGTCCGTGGTTTGAACTCGTCGACGGTCAACTGCTTTCCCGTAACCGCCCGGTGCGCCGAAAGATGGTTAGTCCTCTGAAGTCGCTGATGCGCCATTCGGTGGCGATTTCGACGCTGAAATACAACTACTACCTGCTGGAAGCGCGTATTGAACAAGTATTTGCTGATCGCCGGTCCGCGGCCGGTGGAGACGATCAATCCGCGGCAGCCGAAACGGCTACCAACCCGGAGCCGCCTGATATGGAGAAGGAGTGGCAGTTGTTCGGCGCGTTACTGGCGGACATGCGTACCGCCTGCGAAAAAAGACAACCGGCCTGCGCACTACATGTGGCCTATATTCCGACGCGTGACGAAGTCTGGTATTACGGTGAACGGGGAGCTTCCGGGATTGGCCGGCGCGCCGGGGAAGTGAGCCGGCAAGTTGGCATTCCGTTTCTCGATCTCACGGCACCTCTGTACGCAGCTTGGCAGGCTGAAGAACGTCCGGCGCGTGATTTGACACCGTTCTACTTTCGCACGGATGGTCACTGGGACGAGCGCGGTCATGACATTGCCGCTCTCGCAATGTCCGACGCTTGGGGATGGCGGTCGCGGGAGACACGGGCGCCCACGCTACCGGGCGCACCCTTATGACAGAAACGCTTACAACCCGACAGATCCAGGCTCTCGACAACGAGCATCACCTGCATCCGTTCATGGTGCATACGGAATTGCGGGAAACTGGACCGCGAGTCATCACTCGAGGTGAAGGCGTATATCTGTGGGACTCCGAAGGGCGAAAGATACTTGATGGCATGGCCGGGCTCTGGTGCGTGCAGCTCGGCTATGGCGTCCAGGAACTTGCCGATGCGGCTTATGAAACCCTGCAGACGCTGCCTTACTACAATCTCTTCTTCCAGACGACCACACCGTATGCCGCGCAGCTAGCCGATTTGATTGCCAGCAAGACACCGGCGGGTCTCGATGAGATCTTTTTTGCATGCTCGGGATCCGAGGCGAATGATTCGGCGATCAAGCTGATCTGGTATTACTGGAACCTCCAGGGCAAACCCGACAAGAAAGCCATCATCAGTCGCAAGCTCGCCTATCACGGCTCGACACTCGCCGGAGCGAGTCTCAGCGGGCTGTCTTTCATGCAGGGCATATTCGACCTGCCGTTGCCGCGCTTTCATCACATCGAGCCGGTGCCATACAGCTTTGAATACGCCGAGCCGGGCGAGAGCGATCGCGATTTCGCGATGCGTTGTGCCGGCGCATTAGAGGACAAAATCCTGGAACTGGGCCCCGACAACGTCGCGGCTTTCGTCGGCGAACCGGTCATGGGCGCGGGCGGCCTGATGATCCCGCCAGAGGGCTACTGGCCGGACATCGAGAGAATCTGCCGGCAATACGATGTGTTGCTGTGGTCCGACGAAGTCATCTGCGGCTTCGGTCGCACCGGTAGCTGGTTCGGCTGCGAGACGTATGGGTACACGCCGGATGTCATTACGATGGCCAAGGGCATGTCGAGTGGTTATCAACCCATCTCCGCCGTGGCGCTTGACGAGAAAGTCAGCGGGGCGATTACCGCATCGAAAACCGAGATGGCGCATGGCTACACGTACTCGGGGCATCCGGTCGCTGCGGCAGTGGCGCTCCGCAATATCCAGCTAATCGAGGAATATGATCTGATCGGGCCACGCGGTGAGGCCACGGCGGCTTATTTCCAGGCGCGACTGGCGGAACTCGCGGTTCACCCGCTCGTTGGCGAAACGCGCGGCGTTGGTCTGCTCGGCGCGTTGGAACTCGTCAAAGACAAGGCCACGCGCACGCGATTCGAACCGAAAGGACGCGCTGGTCTGACCTGTCGATCGCATTGCTTCGAGCAGGGCGTCATCATGCGCGCGGTCGGCGATACCATGTTCTTGTCACCGCCGCTAATCATCAGCAACGATGAGATTGACGAAATGTTTGGCCTGATCCGGCGCTGTCTCGACTTGACGGCGACGGATCTCGAGAAACCGCCGGCCGATTCGTGAGCGTTATTGCCGACAACTTGATACGGCAGATCTGCGAAATCGATCGTGACCGTAATCTGCGATCATTCGGTACATGAGACTCAAAGACACAGTGAGGGTGCTGCAGGGCAAACACCCCAAAAAGTCACGCCGGCCGGCGGGCAGTCCGGATCCGCAGCTACTGCTCCTCGGTCGGCTTCTGGCACTGAACGTTCGCGCGCTCGGACAGATCGGCTCGCTGCACGAGGCCGAATTCAAGGTGTTTTCGCAGTTCGGCGACGACGGAATCATCCAGTGGCTCGTTCACCACGTGCAAATACCGCACGATACTTTCATAGAATTCGGCGTAGAGGACTACAGCGAATCCAACACCCGCTTCCTCATGATGAACAATAACTGGTCTGGATTCGTCATGGATGGATCGGAGGAAAATATCGAGCGGTTGAAGACATCGGAGTCTTTCTGGAAATACGAGCTTTTCGCGGAGGCTGCATTCGTCGATACGGAAAACATCAACGACCTCATTGCGAAAGCGCCCTTCGATCGCGAAATTGGCCTGCTGCATATTGACATCGATGGCAACGACTACTGGGTGTGGCAAGCGATCGATACGATTTCACCGATCGTCGTTGTGCTCGAATACAATAGTGTTTTTGGAGCCGAACGGGCGATTACCATCCCGTACGATAATGCGTTCTACCGCACGACGGCGCATTACAGCAATCTGTACTTCGGCGCTTCGCTGCGCGCTCTGTACAACCTGTCGGATAGCAAGGGCTATGGCTTTGTCGGCTGCAATAGCGCCGGGAACAATGCGTACTTCGTGCGCCGGGACAAGCTCAACAACGTGGTCCGGGAAATCTCGCTGGAGGCAGGTTTTGTGGCCTCGAAATACCGGGAGAGCAGGGATGCAGACGGCAACCTGACTCTGCTGGCTGGTGACGAACGGCTGGCGGTGATTCGCGGCATGCCTGTCGTCAATACCGATACCGGGGAAATCGAGAAGCTCTAGCGCGGCTTACCGGAGCACGGAATTGGGGGCGGGCCGGGTCGATTCGGTTATTATCGACATAGTCATTCCGGGTCGACAAGAATCAGAATTCCATGGCTGGACAAGCCGAACAACGCGTATCGGACTTCTACAACACGGTCGGTTGGCGCGAAACTGACGGCGTCACAGAGGATGCCAGGAAGTGGGAGGACCTGCGGCCGGCGGCTCGCGAGTACGTCAGCAAGTGCCGGTTGCGCGTTATGCGGCATATCCCTGCGTCGGGAGACAAGATGCTCGACATGGCGTCCGGCCCTATTCAGTACCCGGAATACCTCGAATTCTCGCGACACTTCAACAAGCGCTACTGTGTGGATCTGTCGGCGGATGCGCTGGCCCGAGCCCGCGAGAGAATTGGCGATCACGGTGTCTTTCTCTGCGGCAGTTTTTTCGATATCGACTTGCCGGAGGACTTCTTCGACTGCAGTGTGAGTCTGCACACCATTTATCACATGGATGCGGACCAGCAGGAAGAGGCGGTGCGCAAACTGCTGCGGGTAACCCGTCCGGGCCGTCCAGTGATCATTGTCTACAGCAACCCGGATGCAATTCCCCTGACCCTCAAGGTGCTGATTCCGTTCCGGCAGAAAATCCGGGCGGCGTTGCGCAAGCTCCGCAAAAAAAAGCGTGACAAAATCTACTTTCGGCCCCATCCCGTTGCCTGGTGGAACAGGTTTGGCGACGTCGCGGACGTGCAGATACTGCCGTGGCGATCGTTCACGGCAACTGATCAGAGGCGCTGGTTTCCGGATAACAATTTGGGTCGCTGGATGTTCGACAAGCTCTTCGAACTGGAAGACCGTTACCCGGACTTTTTCGTGCGGCGGTTCCGGTATCCCATGATAGTCCTGACGAAGAGAGCGGTCAGCTAACCCCGGAGGTTGAACCGCACGATATGAAGCTATCCAGGTTGTTCAGGGGGAAGAAGCCAAAGGAGACGGTCTCTTACATCGATACCGAGTCGACCGTGGCGGCGGCGCAGTCAGCCGGCCTATCCATCACGGCATTCCGGGAGCGTGAAGCGTATGACGAAACCGGAGACGAGCGTTTCCTGGGCCGCCGCGATCGCGTGTACCGCCGCCTGGCCCGGAGTCTGCAGGGCAGAGATGTCACCACAATACTGGAAATTGGTCCGGGCGCTGGTGCCTTCACAGAGGAATTCGCGACGCATTATCCCGACGCGGATTACCAGATATACGAGCCGCGCCATGACTGGACCAATTACCTGGTCGAAAAATTCTCGGTTCGCCCAATGCCTGTCGATGGGTCGACTTTGACCCCGACGACGGATGGCAGCGTCGATCTGGTCCACTGTCACGCTACCTTCGTCTATATCCCGCCGATGCACTCGCTGGGCTACATCCAGGAATGCTGCCGGGTCCTGCGCCCCGGCGGCCTGCTGATGTTCGATGTCTACACCGAAGACGAGTTCGACCACGCTCGAGCCGCCCGCACCATCGCCGCGAAGCATCGGTTCCACACGATCATTCCGAGACAACTGTTGCTGAAGTTTCTGGAGGCTGGCGGTCTCACCCTGATCGATGAATTTCACGAGCAACACACACTGACGGCCGACAGCCGGTACTACGTGCTGGAGAAACAGGCCGCGCCGGTGGCATGAAGCTTCTGAGGAAACTTTTCCGCAAGGGTCGGACTGAGCCGCAGGAGCCAGCCGATCCCCATGCGTTTTCTCAGGCTTACTGGAAATCGTGCTCCGACTCTTTTCTGGGCGGCGACGACTATTACCAGGCAGTTGAAGACTCACTGCATCGGGATATCTTTCCGCGGCTCGGTAAGCAAAGTCGGATTCTGGATATCGGTTGTGGCAACGGTCACTTTACTTTCATGTTTGCGCGGGCCTGTCCGGGCAGCGAGATTACCGCGGTCGATTTGTCTCCGGATCTGATTGCCCAGGCCCGGCATCGGGCGCGCGAGGACAGTGTCAGAAACATCTCCTTCGATGTGAAGGATTGTCTCGAACCGGGCGCGCTCGACGGGGACTACGATTGGGTGCTCTGCATGGGTGTGGCGGCGACCATTATCGATGAGGAAGCCTGCGCGGCTCTGCTCAGAGCCGCGGCGGAGCGAGTTCGCTCGGGCGGCTTCTTGCTATTGCGTGAATCGATGAGCATGTCGGGCGAGCCCGTCGCAGTGAACTTGCCACACTATTGCGCCTACTACCGCACTCTCGCGCAGTTTGAAGAATTGGTCGGTTCGCGCGGTCTGCGGCTGATAGATCAGCACCCGTTGAAGACTTGGGACGACGAGGGCACGATCAACAAATTCCTGCTGTTTGCGAAGAGCGCAACCTCCAGTTCGTCGTGATAGCTTTGCCACGCTCCATATAACTGGATATCCTCACCGCTATTGACGGTTGCCGTTCGACATGCCCCGAATCAAGAAGGAAAATGTGTCGCTCGACTATGGAAAAACCAAGGAGTTTTTTCAATCCCGCGCTGCGGGTTTTTCCGGCAGTGATTGTCGCGTAATTACATCTTATGCTGACAAGGCGCCGGATGTTTCGCGGCAGCGCGACGAGCTGGAGCAGCAAGTCCTCAGCGAACTCGCAACAATTACGATTGGGGCACGCGTTCTGGATATCGGCTGCGGAGCAGGGCGCCTCGCGAGTTTCTTCGAGAGTCACTCTGCCGAGTATCTCGGCATTGATTACTCCGATGCGTTAATCGAGATCGCCGAGAAAAATTTCAGCAACCCGGAGGAACACATTCGCTTCCAGGTGCTGTCGGTCGATGAGTTGGAGCCGGAGGTTCTCATCGTCAAACCGCCTTTCGACCTGATCCTGGTCACGGGGCTGATTGCGTATTTGAACGAAGACTCTACTGGTCATCTGTTCACGCAGCTGGCGAAACTCGGGTCACCCTCTGCAGCAATTTATCTTCGGGAACCGATTTCTCTCATGCAGCACCGGCTGACTCTCAAGGACCATTTCTCCGAAGAACTGCAGCAGGAATACAACGCGATCTACCGTACCGAGACTGAATTAACCGCGTATTTCGAGCGCTACCTCTACAGCGAAGGTTTTCGTTTGCAGCATGCCGATTTTCTCTATCCAGAAGCACTGCATCAGCGCGCGGAAACCAAACACAAATACTTCTTTTTTGTCAGATCTACCGGTGGCTAGAACCGCATTTTGTTTCGATCTGGACGGCACGATCACGTCCGAGGAGATTCTGCCGCTCCTTGCCAGAGAGTTGGACATCGAGGACGAGATCCGGACCCTCACGGACGCCACCATCCGAGGCCTGATCGTCTTCGAGAGTTCGTTCAAGCTGCGCATCCGCCTGCTGCGCGATTTGTCGCTGTCGACCGCAAGAGACATCGTGTCCGGCGTGAGGCTGCAGCAGGATGTCGTGGATTTCATTCAGCGGAACAGCGACGACTGCTTCATCGTGACTGGCAATCTCGATGTCTATATTGGTGGCCTGGCAGACCGGATCGGCTGTCAATACTTCAGCGCCTCGACTCTCAGCGAAGACGACCGGCTCATCAGCATCGACCAGATGCTGGACAAGGGCAAGGCGGTCAGAAGCCTCAGGGATCGCTACGAACAAATCGTCGTGATCGGCGATGGCATGAACGATGTGCCGATGTTCGAAGAGGCCGACATCGGTATTGCGTACGGCGGTGTGCACCCGCCAGTGAATTCGCTGGTGAAGCTCGCGGACTTTGTAACCTATGACAAGGCAGGCCTGTGCAACATATTAAACACGCTGTCATAGGCGCCGCCGGCATCGGTTCCCGTCTCGGGTTGGACATGCCGAAGTGCATGGTCACGGTCGGCCCGAGGAGGATCATCGACTATCAACTCGAGATGCTCGAATCGATACCGGACGTACGCATCGTGGTCGGTTTCCAGGAGGAAACCGTCATCGACCATGTCCGCCAGATCAGGCCCGATGTAACTTTCGTGCGTAATCCAGACTATTTGTCCACCTCGAACTCCTATAGCGTGCACCTCGGCAGTCGGCACCTGCGAAACCCGTATCTGACCATCGATGGTGATCTCATCCTTCATGTGGAGAGCTTCCGCCAGTTCCTCACCGCAGCCGAAGCCGGCGATACCTTAATCGGAGTAACGCCATCGAAGACCGAGGAGGCGGTTTTCGTCAGGCGGGATGAAAGCGGGGAGGAAATTGTCGAGTTTTTCCGCGAGCCGCGCACAGAGTATGAATGGTCGGGTGTGGCCTTGCTCAGTGGCGTGGAAATCTTCGGCAACGAACAATATGTCTATCAACAACTGGAACGCTACCTGCCGCTGCGCTGCCATCCCGTCGAGTGTTTCGAAATAGACACGCCAGAAGACCTCAGCAATGCTCACCATCATTTCGACGAACTCGGATACACGGTGGATTGACACGGCGACGTGAAGATCCAGTTTGTTTCCGAGACGCCACTGGAGATCGAGCACTATGCGCCGGTCGTGGCAGAGCTTATTCACCAGAACCACAAGTCGGACATCGTTCCCTGGCATGCGACGCATGACGATCCGGGCATGCAACAGAGTCACGACGCAGATTTCCAGAAGTCCCTCGCTCTGCTCGAGGACAGGCAAATCCCGTTTACGCTGGACAAGGATCGCTCTGCCGACATCGCCGTGGTGACGAGCAGGGCAGTAGAGCTGAAGGGCTACGATCGGGCGGTAAAGCTGAAATTTCGCTATGGCATGCCAACCATTCGGCAGAACGTCCATTACACGCGCGACGCTCTCGAAGGCTTCGACGGGATGCTCGTACACGGGGAAATGGACAAGGAGATTTTCGGCCAGTATTTCGATCCGGCGTGGATCGAACCAATTGGATTCCCACTGTATGACAGTTTTTTTCGGAGTCCTCCCGATGCCGGGGAGCTTCGCGAGAAATTGGCTATCTCGACGGACCGGCCGGTCATCGCCTATTTGCCTACCTGGAACTGGAACGGTCATTCGTCGATCTTGCCGTTCCGCACGGCGTTGGCGGCTTTGGCCAGGCAATTCTGCGTTGTGATCAAACCGCATCCCTGCACCGAGCTGTGGACCGAGGAACGTGAAGCCTACGCGGCACTGAAGGCCATCTCTCCCGAATTTCTCTTGCCGTCGACAGCGCCGCTGGCCGACGCGATGGCTGTTGCCGATCTGTTGATTACGGATGCAAAAAGTGGCACGACATCGGAAGCGCCGCTGGCGTACCCGGAAAAGCCGGTGATTATGCTGACACCCTTCGACGGCAACGCTTTCTGGCCGGCAATACGTGCGATCGGGCCGCTGATCAATGATCCCGAGCAGCTCGCGGTGGCCGTGGACGATGCGCTCCGCGAGGACAACTTCGAAGTTTCACGTCGCGATTTTGCCGTGCGGGCCTTCGGCAGCCGGCGCGGCGACGCGTCCGCGCAGGCGGTCGACTCGATCATGCGGCTCTACCAGAAGAATCGCGACCTGTCGCTGCTGGGACGGCTGTCACGGCGAATTCGCGGCCTGGCCCGCGTGTAGCCCCGATGCGTACTGTCCTCGCCAGACTGCTATGCTTCTGATACTCATGATTTGATTTCGCTGCGGAGACCGGAGCGCCGCCCGTGATCGAGCAGATAAAGCATGGTGATACGAATCTGGCGATCATCGTCAGCCATCGCTTCAACGAGGCCGGTATTCACTTTTTCACGCCCGACGATTTATCGCAGCAGCTTGCCTACATGCACCACCCGACCGGCAAGTTAATTGCACCGCATGTGCATAACCCGGTGCCGCGCCAGGTCCATTACACGCAGGAAGTTCTGGTCATCCGCCGCGGCCGCCTGCGCGTGGACTTCTATGACGAAGGGCAGAACTACCTGCAGAGCCGGATTCTCGAGGCCGGCGATGTAATCTTGTTGATCGAAGGTGGGCATGGTTTCGAAGTGCTGGACGAAGTCGAGATGTTCGAGGTCAAGCAGGGCCCGTACGTCGGCGAAGAGGACAAGACGCGGTTCTCCGGGATCGATGCTTCCGAGGTTCGCTTCGGCATTGACTGAGCAGTCCTTCATCCCCGTCAACGAACCGGTGCTGAACGGCAACGAAGGTCGCTACCTGCAGGAGTGCATCGACACCGGCTGGATCTCGTCAGAAGGACCGTTCGTCACGCGCCTTGAACAGGATATGGCGCGGCTCACTAACCGGCGCCATGGCATTGCGGTCGCGAATGGCACCGCGGCACTGGATGTGGCTGTTGCCGCACTGGGCATTGGCCCGGGCGACGAAGTGATTCTGCCAACCTTCACAATCATTTCCTGTGCCAGCGCGGTGGTTCGGGCCGGCGCGACACCGGTCCTGGTGGACTGCGATCCGCATACCTGGAACATGACCGCGGCGTCCGTCGCAGCACGAGTGACCGACCGCACCCGCGCGATAATGGTGGTCCACATTTATGGCCTGCCAGTCGATATGCAGCCACTACTCGCGCTGGCCGAGCAACACGGCCTGCAGGTCATCGAGGACGCCGCGGAGACGATCGGCCAGACCTGCCGGGGCGATCCCTGCGGCGGTTTTGGTGACATCAGTACTTTCAGCTTCTATCCGAACAAACATGTGACGACCGGCGAAGGCGGCATGGTGCTCGCCAACGACCAGGCACTGGCGGAGCGTTGTCGGTCGTTGCGCAATCTCTGTTTCCAGCCGGGTAAACGGTTTCTGCACGAAGAACTGGGATGGAACTACCGCCTGAGCAATCTGCAGGCGGCCGTCGGCGTCGCGCAAATCGAGCAGCTCGAGCAACACGTGCAACGCAAGCGTCAGATCGGCGCTCGTTATCACGAATTGTTGAGGGCTGTGCCGGGACTGCAACTGCCCGTCGCGGCCACGCCGTATGCCGACAATGTCTACTGGGTCTACGGCGTCGTGCTCGACGAACGGACCGGCATGGACGCCGTCGCCGCCATGAAGGCGCTGGCGGAGAAGGGCATCGGTACGCGGCCGTTTTTCTGGCCGATGCATGAACAGCCGGTGTTCCATGATCGCGGGCTTTTTCTCGAGGAGCATTTTCCAGTCGCGGAACGCCTCGCGCGGCAGGGGTTCTACCTGCCCAGCGGCCTGGCGTTGACCGATGCGCAGATCGACCGCGCCGCGAATACACTGCGGGAATTGCTGTCGTGACGGTGTTCGGTGCCTATGCGCGTTACTACGACCTGTTGTATCGCGACAAGGATTACGGTGCCGAAACGCACTATGTCGACGGATTGCTGCGTGAGTACGGTGAATCGCCCGCATCGGTGCTCGAACTCGGCTGCGGCACGGGCGCGCACGCCGTTGCGCTGGCCCGTCTGGGCTACACGGTGCACGGTGTCGACATGAGCGCGGATATGCTGGCACTCGCCGAGCACCGCTGGGCGGCATTACCGGATGACATGCCGCGGCCGACCGGCAGCGTCAGCGACCTGCGCGAGCTGCGCGTCGACCGGGAATTCGACGCGGTGCTGGCCCTGTTCCACGTCATCAGTTACTTGCCGGAGAATGCAGATTTGCAGGCGGGATTCGCGAGTGCGGCCCGACACCTGGGTCCCGGCGGTCTGTTCGTGTTCGATTTCTGGTACGGCCCGGGCGTGCTGACCGACCCGCCGGAGCCACGCGAGCGGAAACTCGAGGACGACGCGATCATCGTTCACCGCAGCGCACGCCCCGATGTGATGATTGATCGCAACCTGGTCGACGTGAACTACCATATCGCCGTGACCGACAAGCCGACCGGCACGACCGAGACGTTCGATGAAACGCATCGCATGCGTTACCTGTTCCAGCCGGAGTTGCGGTTATTGCTGGAAGGCGCAGGCTTTGAGGTGCTGCGGTGCTCAGCCTGGCTCACCGACGAACCCGCGACCGCCGCGACCTGGAACGCCGTGATGGTCGCCCGCCGGCAGGGATCGGCCTCCTGACGAACCGATGCGAATAGGGATCGCCTTATCGGGACTGCGGCCGGTTGACGGCGGCGGACATACGTTCCAGCAGGGGCTGGTTGCCGCAATCGAGCGTGATCCGGGACAGCACTCCTGGGTCATATTCGACCTGGGCTCCGGTGAACATCGGCCCGACGCAGACATTCCCCGGATCAACCTGATCGAAGCCTATCGCGGTGGCCGGATCGAGCGCCTGCAAAGGAGATGGCGTCGCGCCAGGCTCCGCATCACCGGTCGCGACCCGCGCACGTTGCCGTCTTCACTGGAGCAGGCTGCCCGGGATCATGCGGTGGACCTCGTGTGGTACCTGGCGCCATTCGAGCAACGAGTGACTGTGCCCTACGTCTGCACGGTCTGGGATTTGCAGCATCGCTTGCAACCCTGGTTCCCGGAGGTCAGCCGCACCGGCTGGAGCTGGGACGAACGCGAGACCCTGTATCGCGCCCTGCTGCCGCGAGCGACCGCCATACTTACCGGCGCCGAAGCCGGTCGCCAGGAGATCCTGCAGTTTTACGCGCCCGCGCCAGAAAACGTGCACGTGCTGCCGCTACCGACGCCCGAATTCCAGGACATCGGCGACTCGCAAGACGATGCGCAGTGCCTGCGAAAATTCGGCCTCGAACCCGGCTACCTGTTTTACCCGGCCCAGTTCTGGCCGCACAAGAATCACGCGAACCTGTTGCGGGCCGTGCAGATACTCAACCGCGATCGTCAGGCGAAACTGACCCTGGCGTTGACGGGCGCGGACAAGGGCAACCGCGGCTACGTGCAGCGATTGATCGATCAGGCTGGTCTGGCGGACCAGGTCATCATCACCGGGTTCGTCTCGGAGCGGGAACTCGTGGCCCTGTACCGTCAGGCCGCGGCGCTGGTCTTTCCGAGCTTTTTCGGGCCCGACAATCTGCCGCCTCTGGAAGCTTTTGCCCTTGGCTGCCCGGTCGCCGCGGCGAACGTCAATGGCGCCGCGGAGCAGCTCGGTGACTCTGCGATACTATTCGACCCCCGCGACCCGGCGGCAATTGCCAGCGCCGTGCAACGAGTAGTCGACGACGCCGACCTCTGCGCCGGGCTGCGCGAATCCGGGCTCGCCCGTGCGGCGCGCTGGACGCCGGCTGATTATCTGGCCGCAGTCCGCGAGTTTCTCGACGACTTCGGGCGAATACAGCGCTGTTGGGATGCGGGCTATGAGCAGAATAATTGAGTCGGGACTCGCCGCGGCAAGCGGGGGACAGTAATGAGCAAGACAGCCTTGATCACCGGTGTGACGGGCCAGGACGGCGCCTTTCTCGCTGAATACCTGCTGGAGAAAGACTACGAAGTTCACGGCATCAAGCGCCGTGCGTCGTCATTCAATACGGATCGTATTGACCACCTCTACCAGGATCCACACGAGAAAGACCGGGCATTCATCCTGCACTACGGTGACCTGACAGACGCGACCAACCTGATCCGGGTCGTGCAGGAAGTGCAGCCGGATGAGATCTACAACCTGGCGGCGCAGAGTCATGTCGCGGTGTCATTCGAGACGCCGGAATACACGGCCAATGCGGACGCAATCGGGCCGCTGCGCCTGCTGGAAGCTATTCGCCTCCTCGGCCTGGTGGATCGCACCCGCTTTTATCAGGCGTCGACGTCCGAACTCTATGGCCTGGTGCAGGAGATTCCGCAGACGGAAACTACGCCGTTTTACCCGCGATCCCCCTATGCGGCGGCCAAGCTGTATGCGTACTGGATTACCGTCAATTATCGCGAGGCGTACGGAATCTATGGCTGCAATGGCATCCTGTTCAATCACGAATCACCGACTCGCGGTGAGACGTTTGTGACTCGCAAGATTACCCGCGGCCTGGCGCGGATCTTCGTTGGCCTGCAGGACACCCTGTATCTCGGCAACATGGATGCCAAGCGGGACTGGGGTCACGCGCGCGACTATATCGAGGCGCAGTGGCTGATCCTGCAACAGGACCAGCCGGACGATTACGTGATCGCCACTGGCGAGCAGTACTCGGTGCGCGAGTTCGTGGAGCGGGCGGCTGCCGGCCTCGGTGTGGCGCTGGAATGGCAGGGAGAGGGCGTCGACGAGGTCGGCGTGGTCAGTGCCGTGGAAGGCCAGTCGGAACTCAAGCCCGGTGATGTAATCGTCCGCGTCGATCCGCGATATTTTCGGCCGACGGAAGTCGAGACGCTGCTCGGCGATCCGGCGAAGGCCAAACGCCAGCTCGGCTGGGAACCGAAGACCAGTTTTGCAGAACTCGTGACCGATATGATCACCGAGGACCTGCAGACCGCGGAGCGCGATCTGCTGGTTTCCAAAGAGGGCTACCGGGTATTCAGCCACCATGAATGAGCCGGATGCGGCCGAACTGCAGGCGCTGCGCGACGGGCGAATATTCGTCGCTGGCCATGGGGGCATGGTGGGTTCGGCGCTGGTGCATCGGCTCGAGGCAGCCGGCTGCCATGATCTCCTGCTGCGGGGTCGCGATGAAGTCGACTTGACCGATCAAGCGCAAGTCATCGGGTTCTTCCAGGACGCGCGGCCGGACTACGTGTTCATGGCTGCGGCGCGTGTGGGCGGGATTCACGCGAATAACAGCTACCCGGCGCAATTCATCTATGCCAACCTGATGATCGCCACGAACGTCATTCACGCGGCTTATGCGGCCGCCGTAAAGAAACTGCTGTTCCTCGGCAGTTCCTGCATCTACCCACGCCTGGCTGAACAGCCGATGGCGGAGCAGGCGCTGCTGACCGGTCCGCTGGAACCAACCAATGAACCCTATGCAATTGCGAAGATCGCCGGCATCAAGTTGTGCGAATCCTATAACCGCGAATTCGGCACCGATTTCCGCAGCGTGATGCCGACCAATCTGTACGGGCCGAACGACAACTACGATCTGGAAACGAGTCACGTGTTGCCCGCGCTGATTCGCAAGTGTCACGAAGCGAAACTGGCGCACGCAGACAGTGTCGAAATCTGGGGGACCGGCACGCCGCGACGGGAGTTCCTGCACGTCGACGATCTGGCGGATGCCTGCCTGTTCGTGATGTGCCTGCCAACGACTTCTTATGCTGAGGCCACCGCGCCGATGCAGTCGCACCTGAATGTGGGTACGGGCACTGACGTGACGATTCGCGACCTGGCCGAGCTGGTGAAAGAGGTCGTCGGCTTCGACGGCGAGCTGCGTTTCAATCCCGACTATCCGGACGGGACGCCGCGCAAACTCCTCGACGTATCAAAACTCGCCGCACTGGGTTGGCGTGCTCGCACCGACTTGCGGACCGGAATCGAGCAGGCGTATCGCTGGTACCTGGATAATCCGTTGACTTAGAGGTTGACGGTCAGGCCGAGCGCGTTACGCAGCGCGCTGTAGAAATGCGCCAGGTTGTGGCTTTCGGCGTAGGCCGTGAGCGCTGCCGAAAACCGGTCGATTGGTGTGTGCAGCGCGTCGCGCACGGCGTCCAGCAAACCGTCGACAGATTCGTGCGGAAACCACAGCCCCAGACCTTGCTGTCGAACCCGATGACCGATTACCGCGTAATCGGATGCGATCAACGGTCGTCGTGCTGCCGCGGCGCCGGACAGCAGGCCTGACGAGCCTTCATGCTGCCGGTATGGCACCAGGACCCAGTCGCAGGCACGAAAGTACAGGTCAACGTCTGCATCCGGGATGCGCTCGTTGCGCAAAATGGCGCGACCTTCGCCGACGAGTGCTTCGAGTGCCTGCACTTCTCCTGCCAGTGTCATGCCGGCGCGCACCAGTACCGCGTCGGGGCGATCGCGTAGTCGTTCCCAGGCGCTGGCCGCATCCAGCAGTCCCTTGCGCGGATTGGCTACACCGAAATGCAGGAACAGCGTTTTCTCCGGCGGGAGCCGCAGGCGTTGGCGCGCGTCGATTTGATCGATGTCTGGTTGGGTCGGCCACGGATCTGGCAACACCTCGATTCGCAGGCCCGGTCTCGGCGTAATACGCCGGGCCAGCAGGTCATCCAGCACGAGGGCGCCGTCCAGCCACGTGGGCACGCGTCGCAGGACGCGCTGCTCGCGGTAGTGACCCCGGGCCTGGCCGCTGATCAGGCGGCGTGGATTCCAGAACGACGCCGCCTCCGGGCGGGCCGGCAGGTACCACAGACCCCAGATCGGTGCGCCCAGCTGGCGCCGCAGGTCGCCGCGGTATTTTTTCAGGATGACGTCCAGCCAGGTCACCAGCACGAGGTCCGCGTCGGTGACGTCACCTCGTTCCAGCGTATCCGGCCACGACAGCTTATCGCTACGCCATGTCACGGGACGCAATCGCAGGCGATCAGGCTGTGACCGCGCGCGTTCGACCAGCGCGTCATAGGCAGGGAAATCGGGATACGTCACCGTGACCCGGTCCAGGCATGGCAGCAGCGCGTCGAGCAGATATTCCAGCCACATCGGACCGTGGCCCAATGGCCCGGGTTCGACGATGTGAACATGCCGCGGACTTGGCCGGCTGGTTGCGTCGTTCAATTCAAACCCCAGGCCCCGCGCAAAGCTGCGGCGAAGTGTTCGTGATCATGTTCGAGGGCGAAGGCCCGCAGGCCGGCATCGAACTGTTTTGGTGGCGTTCGCAACGCTTCGCGCACGGTCGCTGCCAGCCCGTCGACGGATAAGTGTGGAAAGACGAGCCCCAGTTGCGCGTCGCGCACGCGACGGCCAATCACGCCATGGTCGGCGGCAATCACCGGTCGACCTGCGACCGCAGCTCCAGTCAGTAACCCCGATGAGCTCTCGTGCCAGCGATACGGAAGCACGAGCCAGTCACACGCCCGCAGGTAGTGATCCAGCTCTTCGTCCGGTATGCGTTCATCGCGCAAGATGGCTCGGCCGGCGGTTCCCAGTTCGTTCAGCAGGGCCGCATCCCGGGTGTTGGTTCGTCCGACACGCAGCAGCACCGCATTGGTTTCCTCCTCGAGCTGCTGCCAGGCGGCGATCGCATCGCTCAGCCCCTTGCGCGCCGCATCCACGCCCGGGTGCAGGAACAAGGATTGGTCCAACGGCAACCGCAGTGCGCGACGCGCGGTCTCCCGGTCGATGCCCGGCACGCTCGGCCAGGGATCCGGCAGCACCCGGAGCTGCAGGCCGGGGCGTGGGGTGAACAGGTCGATCAGCGCCGCGTCCAGTACCCAGATACCGGACAGCCAGTCCGGCGCTCGTCGCAGCGCAACCTGTTCGCGGTGCGCCGTGCGGGCCCGCCGGCTCACGAGGCGCCGGGGGTTCCAGAAGGTGCCGCCGCGGGGCGCCGGCGGATTGAACCAGATCCCCCAGATTGCATTGCCGGTCAACTGCCGGAGATCTTCGCTGACGCGTTTGAACAGCAGGCCGAGGTCGCTCAGGAACGTGAGATCGGATCGCAGGTCACGTGCGCCCTCGAAGCTGGCGCGCCAGGCGTGTTTGCCCCGGCGCCACGAATACGCGCGAGCGATAATGTTCCGGTTCGCGGCCGCTCGCGGCTGCACGATTTCACCATACGAGTCGGTATCCGGGTAGGTGACGGTGAGGGTTTGCAACGCCGGCTGCAGTGCATCGATCAGATAGCCGAGCCACAGCGGTCCGTGGCCGAGATTCGGGGCAGGTTCGATCAGGTGAATGTGCCGAATGTCCGTCATGAACAAGGTTCTTCCGACGCGAAGGATAGCGGAATAATCCGGCGGGCCTGGCGTAGCCATGCCTTACAATGACGCGACCGTGACTCGACCGGGATCCGATTACCATTGAAAGCCGCGATCGCGCTTCGCAGTTTGCTCGGTATGAGTGGTTGTCCCGGTCTCGTGCTGGAGCAACTGCGCTTCCTGACGGCCAGGGGTGTCAATTGCGAGCTCTTTGCAGAGCGGCTCGATGCCGACGCGGTAATTGATGCGGGTGCTCACCCGCGTCGCCTGCGACGTTTACCAGGGCCCAGGTACTGGTCGCGAGTCGGTTTCGCGACACGCGTGCAGCGCCGCGTGGCGACGCCGGGGCACGATCTGGTTATTGGTCACGGTGATCTGCTGCGCCAGGATTGCCTGTTCGTCCACAACCCGATGGAACTGGAGCGCGAGCTGCTGGATCCGCCGGATGCGGTCCGTCGCAACCCGGTGGTGCGCTTTCACAGGGAAATGTACCGGCGCGACGAGTTTCGGCTATTGATCGCCAATTCGGAGTTGGTCAGCCGGGATCTGCAGCAGCGACATGGTGTTGCGGCTGACAAGATCCGCGTCGTGTACCCGGGTTACGACGCGCGACGTTTCAACGAGGCTCACCGCGCCGAACAACGTGCAGCGATGCGCGGCGAGCTGGAGATCGACGAGCACTTGCTGCTCGGCTTTATTTCGTCCGGTAACTTTCCAATGCGCGGTGCAGACATTCTCGTCGATTGCCTCGGGGAGCTGCCGGCGGACGTGCGCGAGGAACTGCGGGTGCTGGTTGTGGGCAACAACAAGAACCTGGACATGATGCGTCGCCTGTTCGCCGCACGGCAGATCGAGCCACTGATGATCGGCCGTGGCAAGATCCCGGACGTGCAGCGGTACTTTCACGCGATTGACTTGCTGTGCCATCCCGCCCGACTCGAGCCATTCGGATTGGTCATCGTCGAAAGCATCGGCTGTGGCACGCCCGTGTTGACATCGCGTCAATCCGGCGCGGCCGAATTATTGCCGCCCGCGGGCGTGACCGACGCACCGCAGGCGTCGGCCTTTGCCGAAAAACTCATTCACTTCGTCACCGACAGGACTGCGCGCCAGGAACTCATTACCGGCCAGCGAGCTGCTGCCGCAGGGCGGACCCTCGCGGCCTGGTGCGATGACTGGGCCGCCTGCATGCGGGATTTCGGCCTGCTGCCGGCAACCGATTGAACAGGCAGCGTCGTCAGCCTGCGGCGGCGAGCTCCCGGAACAGGGCTTCGTGCTGATCGATTGATGTCTGCAGATTGAAATGCTCGATCAGGCGCTGGCGTGCGGCGCGCCCCATCTGCTGTGCTCGATCGGGATCCGCAGCGAGTTCATTGATCGCGGCGGCGAGAGCAGCGGCATCGCCCGGCGGTACCACGAGTCCGCTGTCGCCATCGGCAACGAGTTCAGGACTGCCACCCGACCGTGTGACGATCGGCGGCACAGACACCGCCATGGATTCGATGACCGTCTTCGGCAGCCCTTCCCGGCGAATTGTGGGCAGCACGCTGGCATTTGCCGCAGCCGCGAGCTGCAGCACGTCGGTGCGATGACCGAATTGATGCAGGCGCGCCGCATGCTTGCTCGCCTGAACGAGTGCGTCGATCTCTGGTGAGTCCATGCCGCGACCGATGAGCAAGACGTGGACACGGGTGTCGGCGGGTAGCAGCCCGACTGCTTCGATCAACACCGGCACGCCCTTGCGCGGCCGGTTGTTCGCGACGCAGATAATGAGAAACGCGTCGTCCGGAATACCGAACTCCGCCCGGTCTGCCGCAACGACGTCGGCATACCAGTTGATGTCGTGACCTTTGTAGATGGTGATCGCTTTGGACGGATCCGCGAGTTCCGGTCGCAAGCTGTCACGGACCGCGTCTGCCACGCAGACGATGCGCGCGACGCGAGCATGCAAATGGGTCAGGTACGCGAACGGATCGTAACGCTTGATATTGCCTTCCTGACCGCGATAGGTAACGACCTTGACCGGCAAGCCTCGCGACGCAATCAGGCCGTTGGCAATGGCGGGATTATTGAACAAATAAGCGATCTGGTGCCGGCCCCTCGTAAGGACTCTGCGCAGGATGCGAATGGACTCGAGCGAGATTTTGCGGCGGGGCAGGTGATCGTGGATCGGGATGCCCAGCGACGCCATGCGACGAGCATAGAAACTGTCCGCCGGCGTCATGACTTCGATATCCAGGCCGCGCTGCTTGAGCCCGATAACCATTTCGGCCTCGGGTCGCATGTTGTGCATCTCCGCCGCGTAGTTGCTGACGATCAGGCACTTGATGCTCAAACTTTGCCCTCCGTGAACTCGCGCAGACTATAAACGATGGCTGGCGGGCTAGAATTCGTGCATGGAGACCAACGCCGAGCCCGCCGAACTCGTCTATCACCTGCGACCGGCCGATCCCGGCGCGCACGTGTTTACCGTGACATTGCGCGTCGATCAGCCGGATCCCGACGGGCAGGTCTTTTCGCTGCCCGCATGGATTCCCGGCAGCTACCTGGTGCGGGACTACGCACGGCATGTGCTGTCGATCGTCGGTAATTCCGAGACCGGCCCGGTCCTCCTCAAGAAACTCGACAAGTCGACCTGGCAGGCCGATCCGGTCCACGGCCCGTTGGTCATCAAGGCTGAAATCTATGCCAACGACATGTCGGTGCGTGGTGCCTACCTGGACGGGCGGCAGGCATTCGTCAATGGTGTCTGCCTCTTCTTTCGGGTTCATGGCCAGGAAGACTCGCGCTGCATTCTGCATATCGACCCGCCAGCCCGGGTCGCCGAGGACGAGTGGCAACTGGCGACCAGCCTGCGGCGGCAGACGGGCACGGACGGCGGCTTCGGTGCATTCGCCGCGGCCGACTACGACACGCTGATCGATCAACCGGTGCTGCTGGGCGCGTTGACCAGTCGCGAATTCAAAGTCGCTGGCGTCCCGCACCGGATTCACCTCGCCGGCCGGCACGAGGCGGACCTGGATCGCATCGTTGCTGATCTCGCCATTGTCTGCGGCTGGCATGCGGACCTGTTTGGTGGCGTGCTGCCGATGGACCGTTACAACTTCCTGGTTACGGTGCTGAACAAGGGCTACGGAGGCCTGGAGCACCGGGATTCATCGGCGCTGATCTGTGCTCGCGGCGATTTGCCTCGCGCAGGTGCCACCGGGGTGTCGTCCGGCTACCGGAAATTTCTCGGTCTGGCGAGCCATGAGTATTTTCACCTGTGGAACGTCAAGCGCATCAAGCCGGCCGCATTTTCGCCCTATCGGCTGGATCGCGAAAACTACACGCGGCAGCTCTGGCTGTTCGAGGGAATTACCTCGTATTACGACGATCTCGCGCTGTTACGCAGCGGCCTGGTCTCCACCGACAGTTACCTCGAACTGCTCGGGCGCAGCCTGACGCGGGTTTACCGCAGCGGCGGTCGTCGCCGACAAACGCTGGAAGAAGCGAGCTTTGATGCCTGGATCAAGTTCTATCGCCAGGACGAAAACGCGCCGAACTCGATACTCAGTTACTACACCAAGGGAGCGATGGTCGCACTGTGCCTGGACCTGGAGCTGCGGTTACGCACAGCCGGTCAGGTAACGCTCGATTTCGTCATGCGCGCTTTGTGGGCGGAATACGGTGAAGGGGGTGAAAGCTTGCCGGAAGGCGGTTTCGAACGCTTCGCGGAGGAAGTCTCGGGCGTGTCACTGCAGGAGTTCTTTCGCCAGATGCTGCGTTCCACGGTCGACCCACCGGTCGGCATACTGCTGGCGCAGTTCGGGGTGCGCCTGCACCTGCGCTCGGCGGATTCCGGCGACGACCTGGGCGGGCAGCCCGCCAAGCTCGATCGGCCCCGGCCGTGGCTCGGCATCGGGACGCAGAATCGGCACGACCGGGTGCTGATCAAGCATGTACTGGCGGATGGGCCGGCCGCCGCCGCCGGTATCTCGGCAGGCGATGAACTCATCGCCATCGACGATGTGCGGGTGACGCCTGTCAACCTGGAGAAGATCTTGCAGGACCTGGACATTGGCGCCAGCGCTCGCCTGCACGTGTTTCGCCGTGACGAATTATTGACCGGCTCGGTCGAAGTCCTGCGTCCGCCACGCGATACCGTCTGGTTGAGCCTGGATGACGATGCCGACGAGGAATCACTCGCCCGGCGGGCGCAATGGCTGGGCTAAAATGGTGATTCGGTTAGCGCCGGATTTGCCATGCTGGAACTCGGACTCAAAGTACTGCTCAGCTTCCTGCTGGGATCTCTGAATGGCAGTCTGATTCTGGGCCGACTGAAGGGTGTCGATATCCGTGAGTCCGGCAGCGGTAACCCCGGTGGCACCAATGCACTCCGAACACAGGGCGCGCTGTTCGCGCTGGGCGTCATGATCATCGACGTCGGCAAGGGTTTTCTGCCGGCCTGGTGGTTGCCGTTCAACGCGCTACCCGGCGTGCCACTGGACCCGGCGGTCTCGCGGACCTGGCTGCAACTGGCTTGTGCCGGCGCAGCGATCGTGGGCCACTGTTACCCGGTTTGGTTTCAGTTTGCGGGTGGCAAGGGCTTTGCGACCACTATCGGCGCGATGCTGGCCGTGTCGCCCGGCCTGCTGCCGATCGTTGGCGTGGTTTGGTTTCTGGTCATGATCGCCAGCGGGATGGTGGGCCTGGCGACCATGATTGCCGCCGTCAGCATGCCGGTCTACGGCGCGATCATCGGGGTCAGCCGGGAGTTGCTGGTATTCCTGGCTCTGGTCGCCGGGTTCATCGTGTACACCCACCGCTCGAATATCGGTCGCATTTTGCGCGGCGAGGAACATCGCATGGCGAAGGCCATGTTCTGGCGTCGCCAGCGCTGAGACCATGCCGAATCGCGAAGCCTTGATCGGTCTGCTTGCCGATGGACAGACGCATTCCGGGGTGGAACTCGCCAGGCAGCTGGCTTGTTCGCGCACCGCGGTCTGGAAACAATTGCATCGATTGCCGGAACTGGGCCTCTCAACCGTGGCCGAACCGGGCCGTGGCTACCGCTTGCTGACGCCGTTGGACCTGTTCGATGAACGCAAACTGCGCGACGCTCTAAGCCAGTTCGTTCAGCGCCGTCTCGACGTGCTGCAGATGCATGCCATTACCGATTCGACCAACAACGAGCTGCGACGCCAGGCTTCGCCCGAGGCTGGCCGGTTCCAGGTGGCGCTCGCGGAGTTCCAGACCGGCGGGCGCGGTCGTCGCGGCCGCCACTGGCTATCGCCCTTCGGCAGTGGCGTCTGCCTGTCGATCAGTACCACGTTGGCGGAACGCCCTGCCGGTATGCCGGCGCTCGGACTCGCGCTCGGCGTCGCCGTGCAGCGCGCCCTGACCTTGGCCGGCGTGCCCGGTGTGCAATTGAAATGGCCCAATGATCTGCTGGCCAACGGTGGCAAGCTCGCGGGCCTGTTGACCGAGGTTGATGGTGAGCCGGACGGGCCGTTGCGCGTGATCACTGGCGTCGGCGTCAATCTGCGCGTGCCGCCAGATACGCAGGAGCGGCTGCGGCAGGATGGGGCGCTGCCGGCGATCGGGGCGTTGGAACTGGCGCATGAGGACATCTGCCGCAATCGGCTGGCCGCAGGCTTGATCAACGAACTCGGCGCCGGCATCCAGGACTTCGCCGAGCAGGGATTTGCCCCGATAGCCGCCGAATGGCGCCGCCTCGATGCGCTCCGGGACCAGCGGGTGGAAGTCCGTTCCGGCGACCGGATCATCACGGGCGTTGCGGACGGGATCGACGCGAACGGCAGCCTGGTGGTGATGACGTCGCGCGGCCGCGAAACTGTCGTCTCCGGTGAGGTTAGCGTCCGGCCGCTATGAACTTGCTGCTGGACATCGGCAATAGCCGGATCAAATGGTCGCTGGCGGCGGTTCGCAACGGCGCCGCCGCCGGTGACATCGAGTTGCTTGGTCAGGCATCTGCAGCCGACGGGTTCAGTTGCCTGGATTGTATCGATCAGGCGCCGGCACGGGTGCTGGTGTCCAATGTCGCCGGCCCGGCAATCGCGGGCCTATTGCGTGCTTATTGCGAGGCGCGCTGGGCCCTGGCGCCGGAGTTTGCTGCCGCGGAACCGTCCCGCGGGGCGCTGCGCAATGGTTACGAGAACTACCGCCTGCTCGGCGTCGATCGGTGGCTCGCGCTGCTGGCGGCGTGGCACACCCACCACGGGGCCGTCTGCGTCGTCGATGTGGGCACGGCGCTGACCGTCGACCTGATTGACGCCCACGGCCAGCATTTGGGCGGTTTCATTGCGCCCGGCGCCGAGCTGATGGTCGCAGCCCTGAACGCGGGCACTGGGGATATCGAGCGGTTTCGGGACGCGGGTTCGAATAACAATCCGGACCCCGGTCACGTAGCGCCCGGTCGCAATACCCGCGAGGCGATCGATTCCGGCGCCTGGCTGGCCATGGCCGGTCTAGTCGAGCGGGCGCGAGCCTTGCTGCCCGGCGACGCTGTCGGTGCCCGATTCATCGTTACCGGCGGTAACGGTGATCGCCTGCTGCCGCTGCTGGAGGCGCGAGCCGAGCATTGCCCGGCGCTCGTGCTGCGGGGCCTGTGGCTTTACTGGCAGGATGCCGGGGGCGCATGATCAGGTCCAATGCGTAACCTGTTTTTGTTGCTGTTGCTGGCAAACCTGCTGCTACTGGCCTGGCAACGCTGGATCGTGCCGCCCGCCGTCGTCGATCCAATGGCGTTGCGCGGCACCGAAGCCGAGCCGCAGCTCGAGTTGCTGGCGCGCAAGGCCATGGTGCCGGCGCCGGGCCCGGCGGAACAAGCCGGGGAGATGGTTTGCGTGCGGCTCGGTCCGTTCGAGGAGGCCGGCGGCGCGAAACAAGCCGCCGACGACCTGCAGCAGCAGGACATGCTGGTAGAGATCGAGAGCAGCACGGGCGAGGTCTGGGTCGGGCACTGGGTCCAGATTCCAGGCTTCGCCGATTGGGCCGCGGCCCGCCAGGCGCTGCGCAAGCTGGCCGCGGTCGGCCTCACGGATGCGTATATCGTCAGCGCAGAGCCGGGCTACAAGATTTCGCTCGGCGTGTTTCGCGGTCGCGAAGGCGCCGACCGGGTGGCCGCGGCGGCCGATGCGGAGGGGTTCGAGGTCATGATCGCGGACCGCTTTCGGCAGGATTCCGAGCTCTGGCTCGCGATCGAGCATCGGCCCGGCAGCGGCCCGCGCCTGAGCGACATAGCGACCGACCCGGATCGGATCCTGCGGTTCGAGCCGTCGCAATGCCTGCCGCGAGATGGCCAGTCCTGAGCCGATTCCCTACAATGACGCGCCCCGGCGCCGGCGTAGCACAATTGGTAGTGCAACGGTTTTGTAAACCGTAGGTTGGGGGTTCGAGTCCCTCCGCCGGCATATCCGGACCGGCCGACACCCGGCGCGTCAGCAGATTGACATCCAGCGATGAGATCATCGGCACCAGGGTCATTGCCCCGGCGGTCTGCAGCCATTGTCGTTGTTGACAGGCAGGATAGCGGATCGGACAATAGCCGGCTTGCGTCCGCGGAGGGGTACCCAAGCGGTCAACGGGGGCAGACTGTAAATCTGCTGGCTATGCCTTCGTAGGTTCGAATCCTACCCCCTCCACCAGATCTCCCGGGCTGGTGGGGGCCAGAGGCGCGTCAGCAAGGGCGTGCTCCAAGTTTGGTCATGGTTGTTTGTCCGGGTCAAGGCAGGGTGAAGTCCACATTGACACGTCGTCCGCAGGTCATGCCTGCGGACGGAGACAGGCGGGCGTAGTTCAATGGTAGAACCTCAGCCTTCCAAGCTGATGATGTGGGTTCGATTCCCATCGCCCGCTCCAGGAACTGAGTTACCTGCCCACATAGCTCAGGCGGTAGAGCACTTCCTTGGTAAGGAAGAGGTCACCGGTTCAAGTCCGGTTGTGGGCTCCACGGTTCAACCGGCGGGCTGCCGCCGGAAGTGCCTCAGATAGGCGTTGGTTAGATAGAAACAGAAAAGTCTGGAGAGACTGATGTCGAAGGAAAAATTCGAACGCACGAAGCCGCATGTGAATGTGGGGACGATTGGTCACGTGGACCATGGGAAGACGACGCTGACGGCGGCGCTGACGAAGGTGATGGCCGAGAAGCACGGTGGCGAGACGAAGGCGTTCGACCAGATTGACAATGCGCCGGAGGAGCGTGAGCGCGGTATTACGATCGCGACGGCGCACGTGGAATATGAGAGTGACAACCGGCACTACGCGCACGTGGACTGTCCGGGGCATGCCGACTATGTGAAGAACATGATCACGGGTGCGGCGCAGATGGACGGCGCGATCCTGGTGTGTTCGGCGGCCGATGGTCCGATGCCGCAGACGCGCGAGCACATCCTGCTGGCGCGCCAGGTGGGCGTGCCGTACATCGTGGTGTACCTGAACAAGGCGGACATGGTGGACGACGAGGAGCTGTTGGAGCTGGTGGAGATGGAGGTCCGGGACCTGCTGTCGACGTATGAGTTTCCGGGGGACGACACGCCGATCGTGATTGGCAGTGCGCTGAAGGCGCTGGAAGGCGATTCGAGCGACATTGGCACGCCGAGCGTGGAGAAGCTGGTGGAGGCGATGGACAGCTACATCCCGGAGCCGGAGCGGGCGATCGATGGTGATTTCCTGATGCCGGTGGAAGACGTGTTCTCGATTTCCGGCCGTGGCACGGTGGTGACGGGCCGGGTGGAGCGCGGCATCGTGAAGGTGGGTGACGAGGTCGAGATTGTCGGCATCAAGGACACCGAGAAGACCACCTGCACGGGGGTGGAGATGTTCCGCAAGCTCTTGGACGAAGGCCAGGCGGGCGACAACGTGGGCGTGTTGCTGCGGGGCACGAAGCGCGACGAGGTGGAGCGGGGCCAGGTGCTGGCGAAGCCGGGATCGATCACGCCGCATACGAAGTTTGAGGCCGAGGTGTATGTGCTGGCGAAGGAAGAAGGCGGCCGGCATACGCCGTTTTTCAAGGGTTATCGGCCGCAGTTTTATTTCCGCACGACGGACGTGACGGGCGCGGTGGAGCTGCCGGAGGGCACCGAGATGGTGATGCCGGGGGACAACGTGCAGATGAAGGTGGAATTGATTGCGCCGATCGCGATGGAAGACGGTCTGCGCTTTGCGATCCGCGAGGGTGGCCGCACGGTCGGCGCCGGCGTGGTCGCCAAGATTATCGA
>JASJBD010000040.1 GCA_030066665.1 Gammaproteobacteria bacterium | reverse complement strand
GGCTCCAGGCAAAGCTCACGGATGATTTCGCCAGGATGCGGCGGGTTGTGCATTTGCATCGCCATAACTCAGTGGTAATCCTCGTAATCGACATCAACGGCGTCGGGGCCGTCAAACTTAAACGTTAGGCGCCAATTTCCGCTCACGCGCACAGACCAACGCCCGCGATACTTCCCATTGAGCTGATGAAGATACAGCCCGGGAAGGTCCATATCCTGTGGCGAGGTTGCGGCGTGCAATCGACCCAGGATAAGGCGCAACCGTCGACTATGGGCGGCCTGAACGCCCGATTTGGAGCCTTTGACGAAGAAGCGTTGCAGCCCCTTATGTCGGAAGCTCCGTATCATGGACCGCAGTGTAACGTATCCCGTTACAGGTTACAAGTAAGAATGCCGCATAACGCCCGCAATCAGTGGCGCCGCGAGCCTGGCGATTTGCTTGCGCAGGCAAGAAAAGTAACAGGCGAGCGAGGCGTCCGCTGCATTGCCTGGTTAAGTGCCATAACCGCGATGGACGAGAATAAGGCTGACCCCTAAGACCAACAATACCACGGTGTTGAAATAGATCAGCGAGCGTAACGCTGAATAGTGTTCCGCGCTCAACGCAAACCATTCCGGCCAGAACGTATAAAAAACCGCTTGCGTAACCGCCGCCAAGGCAAGAGCCGCGAGACCGACGGGCCATTTCAGTGCCACGCCGACCAACGCCAGGATATCCAGGGAGCCCCACCAAACATCTCCTATGCGCCACGACAGAGGTGACTCCAACCACGGCAGCTCACCAAAGCCGAGAATATTGGCGATGTGAACAGTTCCGCCCAAGCCGTAGAGAAGCGCGAGAAAAAGACTAACGCCGAAAAACCACCTGACTTGAAATGCTTGGGCGATTAGATCCACGGTATTTCGACAAGGCACTTAACGCTCAGCAGCAGCGGCGCTTGAGGGCGGACCGCATTAGCGGCAGCGATGGCGGACCGCGGTCAAGCGTCCGTTGCCTGCACTGGTTATATGCCGTTGTCCTGATGATTTTTGGCCCCGCAATGCTTGCGCTTTGGCCAATATAGACATAATGCCTCACCGTGGCTAATCGCCGAAATGAGGGAACTTCTACCGTTGCATATATGTCAGATATGACATACTATGGCTGGCCATTATGGCACCCGATAAGCCCCTGGCATGGCTGCATGGCGAGGTAAAAACGCCTCCGTTTTCTGCTGAAGCGAGAATTGAGGCCGGAACGCTTCTGAGGCGGCTGCAGAAAGGTGACCGACTCTCGTTACCCCAATCTCGGCCGATGGGAGCGATCGGACGTAGGTGCCATGAATTGCGGATCAATGATGAAAACGTGACATGGCGGATTATTTACAGAATTGATGTTGATGCGATTGTGATTTTGGAAGTCTTTGATAAGAAAACAAGCCGAACTCCGAAACAGGTCATAGATACCTGCAAAGCTCGACTGAAGGACTACGACAATGCGACAAAGGAAACGAAAGGCACTTGAGGCTAAAGGCTGGAAACTTGGTTCAGCTGAGGACTTTCTTGGCTTAGCCGAGGAAGAACTGGCGCTGATTGAGCTAAAGATTGCCTTGGGCAATGCCGTTAAACACCGACGCCAAAAAAAGCGACTAACCCAAAAGGCTGTTGCCAAAGCAATCTCTTCCAGCCAATCTCGCGTCGCAAAAATGGAAGCCGGAGATCCCAGTGTATCCATCGACTTGCTGGTGAAGTCAATGATTACCTTAGGCGCTTCCAAGAGGGACGTGGCTAAAGCTATTGCCGGCCGTCAAGCAGCTTAAAGGCATATAACGCTCGCAATCAGTCGCGCCGCGAGCCCGGCGCGATCTTTGCCCTGCTAAAAACGTGACAGGCGAAGTGTGCGCCGACTGCATTGCCTGGTTAGGTGCCGGATACTTGTTCACAAGACTACTGCTCCTCGGGCTTGCAGTAGCTCTCTAAGTAGCGATCTGTGACATAGCGCTTCGTTCTCGCAATAGCAGCCGATTGAGAAGTTGGTTTGATGAGATAGCGCAGCCAAGACATCCAAGTCACGAGCTGTCTCGGGTCTCTTCATTTCAGCCAGAAATCGACGCCTAAAAGCACGCCACTGCTTCTGATCGTCGTCGATGGGGAAAGACTCTTCAAGAAGCGCGGCACTTGGCGAGAGGTTCGGAAACCAAACGTCGTAGATATTCTTCGATGCGTATTCGTCCTTCCGAACGCCGCGAGGTGGTCTACGGACAGTACCTATTCGGAGCCCTTCATCCGCGGCTCGAGCACTACCTAATCTGACGATTCGTATTCCCATGAACCCCAAGCAGGTGGTGGTAGAGGCACCTAACGCTTTACAACAGCGGCGGCGCGCAGCGGCGTCCGCCGAGCGAAGCGAGGGCACTGCTTGCACTGGTTATGCAGATGATTCATAGGCGCCTAGCATGGAGTAGATTTTGGATATTTCCTCGATGTATTCACTTTCGCCCTCAATTTCATCGAGGCGATGTCTAAGTTGATACCATTCCGCTTCGTTACGGACGCGGCCGCGCTCCATTATTTTTCGTAGACGCGCTCGATCTCGCTCAAAGAACTCGGGGGCAATTTCATTCACAACGTGGTTGAATACGCGTATTGCCCTTGTACGTGTTTCATCGTGCAGGTCACCCAAGACCAAAGGCATTTCCCGCAATCCTTGCTCCATGCCCTGAGCCAGCATGGACCGTGTGACCGGCGGCGGCTCCTCCGCATCGAGGATCGTGGAAGCCTGGTCAAGAGATTTCTGGAGCGAATCGCACAAATAATGCAGTTCGGGAGCCTGAATTTTCCTCCATTCCTCGACAAGTCGGACAAAAATAAGATGGAGCCGATCAAACTTTGTCTTGGTCGTACCAGCCATGGCTAATCTGCATAACGCCCGCAATCAGTGGCGACCTGAGCCTGGCACGCCATTTGCGTTTGCAAATGAAGTGACAGGCGATTTGGGCGTCCGCTGCATTGCCTACTTAGGTGCGCTGATCTGAACCTTCATCACGTTTGTCTCGCAGCCAATTGATACGCATGCGATGGATCATAATGGCACCCAGTAGCATGATTATCGCACCAGCTGACGAAAACAACGAAGATAGACTGTCTGATTGAATCTTCAACTCCAAGTTGACATAGAGCTTGGTACCGAAAAGCGCTATGAAGTAAATTATAGCGATCACCCAGATTGGCATGAACCAACGATCAAAGTACTTTTTGTCGTTCCAGCCGCTCTCGACGTAATCTGAGTTTCGACTCCGCCATATCTCGGGCAAAAAAGGTGCCCCGAAGAGCAAAAACGACACGCCGAACAATAAATTGCCATGGATGTCGTGGTAGATGCCAGATCTATACAAAACATCGAAATGAAAGGCGATCGCTGGAACGAGAAGGATCAAGCATGCGGCGATCGACCAATTGTGCCAACGGGCTCCGAACATGCTTGGCGCACCTAACGCCTTGCAGCAGCGGCGGCAGCGACTGGCGCGCGGGTTGCAACTGCAAGCCGCGTGACAGGCGGTTCCGACGTCCGCTGACTGCACTTGTTAGCTCTCAATTCAGCCACTCTCGCTGGCGAAAGAACAGATAAATAACGAGCGCGACCAGGATGATATACACGCCCACTTTCAGCCCAATAATGGTTGACAAGGATGCCGACAAGAAAAGCGATTGGCCGAAAGCGTCAAAACCGGACTCACCAACTGCGAACATCACAAACACCGCGTTCACCAGAAGCCAAAACAGCAAGGGGCTAATACAAACCCACATCAATAACTCGGACTCCGGTCTAAAGTAGACAAACGGAATCATGACGAGAGCGTATGGCGCATAGATGACCAGCCATACCTCCTGAAACCAATCGACGGGAAGTGCTGCAACTGTGTACGGTAACCCGAATACCAAAATCAGAAAGACAAGCTTCATCACTGAGAGCTAACAGCCCTTATTAGATGGCATCGTACACTGCGCACGTACACTCAATCGTGCTGTAGGTGAACTCGATCGATTCGAAAACCGTGCCGTCAAAATCGGCAATAGAGAGTGTAAATTCCACGTGGGCAGGCGCTTCCAAAAAGTTTTGTCCGGGTAATGTTTTAACGCTGGTATACCGCTCTGATAGAAAGTCTGCCTCGAAGGTTTCGACTCCATCTCCAGCAATCTCTAGCTCCAAGCCTTCAGCCGACCGGGCAATCATATAAAGCCGATGAGGAGAACCGTGCCACTCCAGCCGCATTGTGCCCCAACCTCGCGCAAGCTGTGCCTTTTTCGCGATCGGTATTGGACATTCATCGGAAAAATAGCTGGATGTACTTACCGCGATAAGCGCCTCGAGCGGATATTCCGACGTTACTACAGGCAGATTGCATGTCGCATGCATCGGTATCGGATTGCAGCCGACTAACGCCAGGCCGACTAACGCTGGAGCGCAGCACCGGCGGACCTTTGCCATCTAACGCCCAGCAACAGCGGCGGCCAGCTGGCTGGCCGTCCGGCGACCGAAGGGAGCGAACTGCTTGCACTTGTTAGATGGCACGAACTTCCTACGGTGGTTCGTATGTTATGAACTTGAGACGGTCAGGATACTCGGTCGGCTTAGGGATCTGAAGCGGGCCCGCCGGCGTTTCTAACGGCTTTGTAACGTCCAAGTAGTGGAAGAAAAAGACGATACGGTTAACCGAATTGTCGACTGAGAGAACTTGCTCGGCCCAAGGAACTTGCCAATTTTCCCTCGCTAGCGAGTCGTCAGCTTGCGTAATGCCGTCAATAAACGCAGCAACATCGTCTGATACGACCGAGAGCTCTACCAAATGACACGGCTCTTCGCATGCAATTGAATAGACGCCGACGATCTCAGCCGCGTGTCGCATGTGCCATATAACGCCAACAAAAGGCGCCGCTGAAGGCGGCCGGACAAAGGCATAAGCCTCTCTCGGTCGCCTGCTTGTACTGGTTAGGTGGCATACGTTTTCGCCTGACTGAAGCCAGATGAAGAAAACAACAGCAGGACAGCGACGACCTCAAGCAAGACGGGAACTGCCGCAGCTATGGGCGAGCCAAACACGGTTGCTATGGGACTGGACAATAGGATAAACGCAGTGAGGCAATTGAGCAGCACCACTATTGCCAGGGTAATTCTCGCCCAATTACGCAAGCGGTAGATTCTGAACAGCAAGAACACCTGAAACGCATAGTAGGCGATGGGTACGGACACCCTGCCACCAAGAAAAGCAGGATCTCCACCAGCATCAACTGCAGCGACGAACCAGGCTATTTCGCCGAAGAAACGCAGTGCCAGGCTGAGGCTGAAAAGCCCAATAGCTGAAAGGACCAACTTCGATGGGGTTTCCGCCATGCCCAAGTGCCACCTAACGCCTGAGCTCAGCTGCGCTTGAGGCTGACGCAGAACTGGCGCATGCCAGGGACGCGGCAGGGTCAAGCGTCGGCTGCAGCGACTTGTTAGGCGGCATATTCCCGCACCCATGGTATCCGTGTACAGATATCTAGTCGGTTGGGCTCTAGCTGAAACCCAAAATGGACACTGTGCCAAAATGACGTGTGATTCATTTCGATCTCGTACCCGGTCGATCCTGTAACCGAAATGTGGCCGAGAGCATCAGAACGCGCCACGGTTAGATCGAGCTCACGATCGACAACCGAACTCAGAGTTGCCTTGCCCTGTAAGGTTTCCTGCAGTACCAACAGATTACGGCAGAAGGCCGAGAATCCTGCACCGAGTACATGAAGGTCGTTACGACCGCAAAAACCGCGGGAGTCGACCTCGATCGTGATATACGCATCGCCATCCCAGCGCACCAAGCCTATATCTAGCCGGCTTGTTCCGTCGGAAAGGGAAAGCGTCTCCATGCCGCCTAACGCCCTGCAGCAGCGGCGGTGCCGACTGGCGGGCGGGTTGCGAATGCAAGCCGCGTGACAGGCGGTTTAGACGTCCGCTGCCTGCACTTGTTATGCGGCATATAGCGGCTTGACTTTGATGCCTTTGGTTTCTTTTTTTGCCACCCAGAGGTCATATATCGTTTGCTGGTTCAGCCAACTTTCCGGGCTCGTGTTAAAAGCCATGGACAACCGCAGAGCCATTTCCGGACTGATACCCGAACGGCCATTCAAGATAGCCGACAACGTCTTACGACTAACGCCCAAGCCTTCGGCAGCTTCCGTTACGCTGAGGCCCAGGGGCTCCAGGCAAAGCTCACGGATGATTTCGCCAGGATGCGGCGGGTTGTGCATTTGCATCGCCATAACTCAGTGGTAATCCTCGTAATCGACATCAACGGCGTCGGGGCCGTCAAACTTAAACGTTAGGCGCCAATTACCGCTGACGCGGACAGACCAACGCCCACGATACTTCCCCTTGAGCTGATGAAGGTACAGCCCGGGAAGGTCCATATCCTGTGGCGAGGTTGCGGCGTGCAATCGACCCAGGATAAGGCGCAACCGTTGACTATGGGCGGCCTTAACGCCCGATTTGGAGCCTTTGACGAAGAAGCGCTGCAGCCCCTTATGTCGGAAGCTCCGTATCATGGGGCGTATTGTAACGTATCCCGTTACGGGTTACAAGTAAGGATGCCGCATAACGCCTTGCAGCAGCGGCGGCACCGACTGGCGGGCGGGTTGCGGATGCAAGCCGCGTGACAGGCGGTTCAGACGTCCGCTGGCTGCACTTGTTAGGAGTCACCCAGCCACCCGCTCTCAACCGCATGGTCCAATTGCGCCTCCATCCATTGAAAAAGCTCTGGCGCCTCGGAGGCGATAAAAGCGTGGGCCCTTAAGACTTGGCTCTTTGCAATATTGTGCTCCCGCCAAGTCTTTCCCTCACTAGCAATATTGTGAAGGAAGGGCAACAGTCTATCTGCGACTTTAAGCAATCGCGCCTCCTCACTCTCTCCCCGCTCCTGTTCCGTCCATAGCGCCTCCAAATTCGGCATTAGACTGTCGTACTCCCTCGCAAGGCGAGATACGCATTTTCTTTCGCTTTCTGAAGCATCGTTCCGATCAGTTGCGTAAAGAAATGTGTCCCCAGCATCCAATTCGCCGAGATCGTGAACAAGGGCAAGCTGGACAAGTTTGCCGACAGAAACGTCTCTGCCGAGATAGCTGGAAAGTGCCCATGCAGCCATGGCGACGTGCCACGAGTGCTCCGCGACATTCTCTCGCCTCTCGCCGCCAAATACGTACGTTCGCCGCTCGACGAGCTTGAGCTTGTCCAGCTCCAGCAGGAACTGAGCGACAGAAGGCAGTGCTAAGCCCAAAGGTGACTCCTAACGCCCGCAATCAGTTGCGCTTGAGGCTGACGCGGGCCTGGCGCATGCCAGGGGCGCGGCAGGGTCAAGCGTCGACTGCATTGCCTTGTTAGACGCTCGCATCACGACCCGAACGGAACGGAATTGCTGCCATTAGTGATAGCACCCATATTACGCTCGCAGCGAGCAACTGCCTGCCTCCGGTTGTCGAGACAACTTGATCCTGAAACCTTGTAACGAGGAACAGGGCTACGGCGACCATCACTCCAGCAACGAACGCCGACGGTTTTGTCGGGGCGGCACGAAACAGGTATCCGCCGAGCGCGAATCCAATCGCACCAATCGTGGCTAGCACGCCGGCAATCCAAAAAGAAACCTGCAAGGAGATACCTCGCCCCCAATTTGGCTCGTAGTAGTCAAAGCCATAAATGCTTGCGCCTGCGTACAGCGCCACTGAAGCAAGGATACCGAGCCAAAAGAATGCGATGCTCCCGATCATGCGTCTAACGCCCTGCAGCAGCGGCGGCGCCGGCTGGCGCGCGGGTTGCAACTGCAAGCCGCGTGACAGACGGGTAAGACGTCCGCTGGCTGCACTTGTTAAATGCCATTACGTATGGAAAGCCAAACATACCGGGCTCCAAGCAGCGCGAACGCGACCGAGTAGACAGGAGCAAGCCAAGCGCCCCGGGGCACATGGACGTTACGAAAGAGACGCATGATGCCGCGGAACAAGAAACTTCTCGACTCGTACTTGTAGCTCGCCCAAAGGAGTCCGGACAAATAGAATCCCCAGATAGCAAGCTCAATGTCGTGGACTTGGTCATAACCGCGAACTAGCCAAACCGCCTGAGGCACAACTGCAAGTGCCAACAATATCCAGCCCAAGGTGACCCCAGGTTTATTAGCGGCACTTGGCTGGATATCCGAAGGCATTTAACGCCTGTGGCAGCGGCGATTGACGCGGGCGTGGCCTTGCGGCAGCAAGGGCACGACCGAGTCAAACGTCCGGCGACCGGAGGGAGCATGCTGCCCACACTGGTTAGGTGCAGGACGATCAGTCGGAGCGTACATGGATAACCCCATAAACAAGTGCCGCGATTGCTCCTACGATCGAGCCAAAAGCAAGGATCATGGCTATGTACGGCTGGCGGCACCGAAAATACTCGTGAAAAAGCGAAAAGTTTCCGTTGCAAAAGTCATGGGCCAAGTGCGACGAGGAAAGCACCCACAAAGCGGACGACAGCGCGAGACCAACCAGGCCCACTCCAATCAGAATCTCAATGGTGCCGAGAGCTTTCATTTCGATTGCACCTAACGCCCTGCAGCAGCGGCCGCGCCGGCTGGCGCGCGGGTTGCATCTGCAAGCCGCGTGACAGACGGTTCAGACGTCCGCTGGCTGCACTTGTTATACGGCATTGTCATTCAGGAATTTCTCGTAGTCTTCGATGTACTTCTCGACCGGTAGTGCGGTTCCAGCATGTCGCAGCTCTCCGGTATTGCGATTGACAAATATCGGGCCATTTCCGGCCAATCGGGCTGAGAATTCCCCGGTTTCCAAGAATTCTCTGCTTTGGTAAAAGAATACCCAACCCCAAGGCCTTTCTAATGTAGCGTCGTCTAGTACGACTATGTCTAGATCGGACATCTCCCTCAGCTTCCTCGCTACAAGCAACTGTGCTTCTTCCCGGGTCAAGCTCTATGGCTCCCGTCAACGGGTGGATGCCGTATAACGCCCTGCAGCAGCGGCGGCGCCGGCTGGCGCGCGGGTTGCAACTGCAAGCCGCGTGACAGACAGGTAAGACGTCCGCTGGCTGCACTTGTTAGGTGGACGCATCTACCTTACCCAAGCAAAGACCACAAACTGAACTAACGAACCTAAGACCACTGCGACACTCACGAAAATCGCGCGTCGCATCCACCAAAGGTACCAGTTACTTCTACCTTGATTCTTTTTGACATCCCATAATTTGTACTGGTGCTTGAAATACGCTGCAATCACTGCCAGTGCCAATGCGATGGCTGCGCCGCTAATAAGGGTAAGGAATGACGTGCGCCCGGATAGATTAACTATCGCTTCTACCTGGGCGAGCGAGGCGACGACCATTGCTCCGGAGACCGCTTGGAGAATGCCGATAACGAACGACTCGTTCGAGAACAGCACCTCTCGGTCTAAGTCTTGCACGTTGCCTCCACGTTCACCTAACGCTCACAACAGCGGCGGCTGCGGGCTGGCGCGCCTTTTGCCTCTGCAAAAGGCGTGACAGACAAGGACGTCCGTTGGTTGTGCTGGTTAGGCGTCCGTTGATACGGGTCCACGCATGGACTCCCGAACATCATTGATATATCCCTGAATTGCTTCCTTCTGCCAGTGCGGATCAATGGTTTGAAGCTCTGCGAAAGCATCGAGCGCACCTTGATAGTTCTTGCTTCGTAATCGCGCTATAGCAAGGTAGTACCAGGCCTCAATATCTTTGGGGTATTTCTCAATGCGCGCTTTGGAGAGACTGGCTAGACCCTGAAAATCCCCACGGTCTTCAAGCCCTTTTGCCTCGGAAGAGAATAGGTCTCGCATCAGCGTTTCTTTAACTTGTAGATTTCGACCAATCACGCCCAAAACCAGTATTGCGGCACAAACAACCGTAACGGCCAGAATCACCCACAATAAGGCTTGGATCGTCTTTAGCTGGCCGAGTATGTCTGCTTCCATCGTTGGACGCCTAACGCCCCGCAGCAGCGGCGGTGCCGACTGGCGGGCGGGTTGCGTCTGCAAGCCGCGTGACAGGCGGTTCAGCCGTCCGCTGCCTGCACTTGTTAGGTAACCACTGCTTCATTTGAAGAAGAATCGATAGAGCTGGACTAGCAAGACTAAACCAACCAGCCAAGCCATCAACCAAAACAACCGCTCAAGTGGTTTTGGCCGAGGCTTGACCGGCGATACCGCCTCCGCCCTGGCTTGGCGTTGCCACTCGGCCTGAAACTGATCGATCGCCGCACGAGCCGCCCCGGCCAAGTCATCCTGCACCCAAATTGCAGCTGCGTGAATGTCCGGATCACCTTTCCGCATACCCAAGCTAGTTGGCGGCGTTTCGTAGAATTCAACGCCGGCCTCGCACAATGCGTTTCGTACACCCTCAGCCTCTTCGGTCGGCACACAGCTAAGGCTGAACACGCGCACCGCCATTTCTTGGTTACCTAACGCTCGCGGCAAGCGCCGCGGGAAAGTGAAAGGGGCGCGCGATAGCGTGTCCCGGTCGCTTGCCCGCGCTGGTTATGTGGCGGCACAAGACTCGCCAAGCACTGCGACGCTAGCCGGCGCAAATTAGAAACCCCGCCGCGCAACGCAACGGCCGCCACGGCCAGGCGCCGATGATTACCGTACGGCGAACCACCCGCTTTCCCTGTGTGATAAGCGTTCCTATACCCGCATTCACGCCGCTGCTTGCCCGCACGCCGTTTGCCTAATTGCTGACGCTCGTGATGCATGGCAAAAATCGTCCCTGACTAAACGATGTGCTTATTCTAGCTGCGCCGCCAATGGCCCTGCTCTCAATACAGAACCGCCGCCACATAACGCTCGCGGCAGGCGCCGCGGGGAAGTGTGAGGGACGCGCGGTAGCGTGTCCCGGTCGCTTGCCCGCGCTGGTTATGTGGCGGCACAAGTTCAGCCAAGGACTGCGACGCTAGCCGACGCATATTAGAACCCTGCTCGACGCAACTCGTCGGCCGCCACGGCCCGGCGCCGGTGATTGCCGAAGCCCTCGCCACCAGCTCTCCCAGTGCGATAACCGTTCACCTTCCAGGGCTTGCACAGCTTGCAGCCCGCACGCCGGTTACTTGGCCGTTTACGTTTGTGGTGCATGGCAAGAATCCGCCCTGATGCAACGATGTGCTTATTTTAGCTGCGCCGTTGATGGCCCTGCTATCAACAAAGAACCGCCGCCACATAACGCCCTGCAGCAGCGGCGGCGCCGGCTGGCGCGCGGGTTGCAACCGCAAGCCGCGTGACAGACGGATAAGCTGTCCGCTGCCTGCACTTGTTAGGTGCACTCACTGTAGCCTGACTCCAGCCCAACGAAAAAGAAACTTCTCTGCGGTTACGACACCGCGTATTTTGTCTCCGTCGATTTTCGCATGTTGGATCGGTGACCAGGCATTTTCGAACTTCGAGGGCCCGCAGTGTGAAAAGACCAGATCTCTGCCCTCATTCGTGACCAGCGGATTCGAAATCGTGCATTCAAAGCCGTACTGATCCTCGAAGCGCAACGACAGCCCCGAATCTGTGCGCGAAACATGCAGTAAGCGCGGATATTTCACCTCTTTCCACCACGGGAAATCGCTTGATGAGGTATCTGCCTCAATTGCCCAACTACCCACAAATCCCTGAAGCTCGTCCGACAAGCTGACGGTTGGCCCAAGCAGAATGAGTGTGAGAAGTAGCCGCACCATTCTGAGCGGGCACCTAACGCCCTGCAGCAGCGGCGGCAGCGGCTGGCGCGCGGGTTGCGTCTGCAAGCCGCGTGACAGACGGGTAAGCCGTCCGCTGGCTGCACTTGTTAGGTGCCGTCGACTTCGACATAGCTACCATCTACTAGCTCGAAGCTTGTCACGTTCCAATCAATCTCCCCAGGCTCCCATATTTCAAAGCCGGATACTTGTCCTTCGGTAAACTGAACGGACAAGAAAGGCAGCTCTAACAACCTATCCCCTGCGTTCACGTCGGATTCCGCTTCCCGAACCACATCGCCCCTGAAAGGAACGTTCACCACTATGCTCGGGTGCCGTCCAGGAGGAGGAACCTCTCCGAAATAGACGCCCTCGCAACAATAGGCAACACCAATGTCATCAAGTTGCGGCCAAGCGGCGTGCCGCAGTACATCCGTTGGCACCTCGATCACGACGTCCTCGTATCCTAGCTTAAGCGTATCCAGATAAATGGACTCGGAGCTGTCAATTTCCGCCCGGACTGTTACAACCAACTCGGGCTTATTGACCAATACTCGTTGTTCGCTTGAGAGAATTTTCCCCGCACGCAAACTCGCGGCGTAAACCTCAAGAACACTAAGCGCCAGCAAGACGGCCGCAATGGCAAGATAGAAGACCCGACCTCTCACTCGCGCACCAGGCACCTAACGCTCGCGGCAGGCGCCGCTGAATGAAGATCGGGGCGCGCGATAGTGCGTCCCGGTCGCTTGCCCGCGCTGGTTAGGTGACCGACCCAACCTGGAGCTCTTGTTGTTTCGCATAGACCTCCTGTCCTTTCTTCACCACGCGCCAAAGACGCAGCTCAGCGCCGCACACGTCATAGATTAGCAATAAGGAGTTGCCTGCTGCTTCGGCAAGATCTCGCGGGCTAGGCACCGCTTCAGAAATAGGGTGAGAATGAAATGTTCCAACGATCCGGTGGCCAGCGGACCGAGCACTGACCCGAAGCCCTCGGAGATAGTCAAGATTCATTTCAAAGCGTCCGGGTTCGGTGGCGCAATTCGGCAAGAATTTCAACCGAAGCGAGTTCTCGCCGCACTCAACTAGGGCGCCGCACACCTCCGTTTGGTCGCGTCGCTGTGCGTATCGCGCGCGTCGGGCTAACCGACGTTGATCATTGCGATCCAGCGTAAACACGGCTTCCAGGTCACCTAACGCTCGCGGCAGGCGCCGCGGGAAGGTGAAAGGGACGCGCGGTAGCGTGTCCCGGTCGCTTGCCCGCGCTGGTTATATGTCATGAACCGCATCCTGGATCATCGATTTCCCCATAGCTGGCTATTCGAATCGGCTTATTGGCGAATGTTTGTAAGAAGTCGACGATTTCGACTACCAGCTTGGTGTCTGCACATAGATGCCCTTTGACCTCAAAATCCTTCGCTCCGGTCTCGACTATTCGGCTCTTAGCCGTGACTACGGTTTCGAATCTGTCCTCGCCTACCTGCACGTAGTCATCGTGTACAAGAATTGTTAGATAGGCCTGATCGGCTGCCGCGGACAGGCACACAATGAACGCCACCATGGCCGGAACATGCGTCCACGTCCAACGAAGTCTCATGACATATAACGCCCCGCAGCAGCGGCGGCACCGACTGGCGCGCGGGTTGCGTCTGCAAGCCGCGTGACAGGCGGTTCCGACGTCCGCTGCCTGCACTTGTTAGGCGGCATCTCTCCAAAGCTTGGACACGCGTTGATAGGTCTTCTCCGCCCAATGCTTGACGGCGGTGAAATCACCATCCCCACCAACCCCAAGGACGCGCCACGAATCATCGCAATGAAACAACAAATATTCTGCTTCGTCCTCATATCTGCAAATTGCCACGCGCGTCGTGTGAGTATTTACTTCTTCGCCTTGGAACGACGTCACCGTAGCGCCAGTGTACTTAACTGTTTCATCAAAGACTGCAAAGCAGATGACTTTCGCTCCATCGAGATACTCCGGTGAAGTCTCGAGGTTGCGCATCGTGCCGCCTAACGCCGACAACAGGCGCCGCTGAAGGCGGCCGGAGAAAGGCATAGGCCTTTCTCGGTCGCCTGCTTGTACTGGTTATGTGTTTCCTGCATCCGAGACGCCACGTATACGACTGAACCAATAGACTGCCGGGCCGAAAACCACCACCAAATTTACAAATGCTGGAGGCAACAGGATCACGCATAATGCCACGACAAGCACCGCCGCAAGAAGAAACCTAAAACGGAAACGCGCCCACATCTCCCAAACTGCAACAAGCCAACACATACCAGGGAACAAGGCAACCAATGCGAAGCCGACAATAACTGCCGGCGAGTTTTCTAGGTCCGGCCCAACCAGCATTAGCAAGCCACCAAGAGGTAAAGGTGATAGCAGGCCGCATGCTATGAGCCAATAGTACTGCTGCCCCGTTAACGTCACACGCTAACTCGTCGGAAACACATAACGCCAACAACAGGCGCCGCAGAAGGCGGCCGGAGAAAGGCGTAAGCCTTTCACGGTCGCCTGCTTGTACTGGTTAGGTGTCGAAGCCCTAAGCGCTGATAAACGCCAAATGGAACACAAAGCCCTAGTCATCTTTTTCCTCGGCTACACTGGGCGGCTTGAAACCCAACGTATCAAATAGCCTCCCCAACAGAAAAGGCACGATTAGTACTAAAAAGCCCCAAGCAATGCCGCGCCAAATTCCTGGGAGCGCTAGAAATAGCCGTCCGATCAACGACTCTGGGAAGATGTTGGTCGCGACTGGCACGCCAACACCAACAACCACTACATATATCGCGATCAGGACTAGCGGCCATCCAACGGGAGCTCGGATACCGCTAGTGGAGCTCATCCAGACACCTAACAGCCCTTATTCATTAGGGAAGGGTAGTTGAGATTCAAATTTGGAACTGCCATTTGTCGTTATCTACGCCTAAATGTCCGAAAAATCAAAGAACTTGATGGAAACCGTCTCGATCGATGAGCATCAACGGACCACAACAACGGATATAGTTTCTTATGTCAGTCAGTGAGCCGAGGGAAAACTCCACAAAAACCTTGGTTTAGCGTCTATATCGTTTCGGAGGAGGTTTTCATGATGTCCGATTCCGTTGTTGCCGGAAATGACACCGTGGATGATGTGCGGGCACCGATCGAAGGACGGCCGACGCGCTTTATGGACCAGATGCGTCTGCTCATGCGCGAGCGTGGCCTGGCGTACTCCACGGAGAAGACCTACCTGCACTGGATCCGTGCGTTTATCCGCTTCCACCACATGCGGCATCCGCAGGAGATGGGGGCTGCGGAAGTCGATGAATACTTGTCCTGGCTCGCCACAGTGCGCCAAGTGTCGCCGGCGACGCAGGGCATCGCCTTGAATGCACTGGTGTTCATGTATCGCCGCCGCTTCGCGCGAGATCTGGGCGACCTGAATTACTCGCGCGCCAGGAAACGCCAGCAGATCCCCCAGGTGCTGACTCATGCCGAGGCCATGCGATTGATCGACACCATGCGCCATCCCGCCAAGCTCGCTGTGCAGTTGCTCTACGGATCCGGTCTCAGGCAGGCAGAGTGTTTGAACCTGCGCGTGAAGGATATCGATTTTGGGATGGGCGAAATCGTTGTACGCATTGGCAAAGGGGGCAAAGACCGGCGCACTTTGTTACCGGATTCTCTCGTCGAGGATCTGCATCAGCAGGTCGAGCGCGTAAAAAACCTGCATCGAGAAGATGTTGGCCAGAGTTACGGCAACGTCTACATCCCGGGCGCGCTGGCGCGCAAGTACCCCAATGCGTGCCGCGAAACCGCGTGGCAGTTTTTGTTTCCCTCCCGCAACGTGGCCCCGGATCCTTATACGGGCGAGCTGCGTCGGCACCACCTGCATCATACGGTAGTCGGCAAAGCAATTCGACGCGCCGTGCGGCAGACGGGGATTCCGAAACACGTAACGTCACATACTTTTCGGCATAGCTTCGCCACCCGGCTGCTCGAGTGCGGCTATGACTTGCGTACTATCCAGGAATTACTCGGGCATACCGATATCAGCACGACAGAGATCTACACACACGTGCTCAATAAAGGCAGCCGTGGGGTGCAGGGCCCGCTTGGTTGAGGCGTGACGTGTGCTTTTGGCTCGCTAGACTTGTGAAGTAGCGCACCTACGCGGCGTGCACATCAACCCATTCACTAATGGAGCTGGGTTGCGGCACAGGGTCGCCATCCTCTCGCAATCCCTCAATGTGCAATTCAATCGCTTCGCGGATCAGCGACAAAACTTCATCGCGGGTTGCGCCAACGGATATGCACCCGGGCAGATCCGGTACGTAGGCCCCATAGCCCGTCTGACTCTTTTCGAGTACCACCAGGTATTTCATGTGAATCATTTTAGCTCAGCCTGCTTCAGGATGTTGTTGAGCGTTCCGGGCGGTACGTCCGCACCAAGTTTTCCCGCTACAGTCACCTTGCCGCGTTTGTGCGGATGCGTCAGTTGTCTATGACTGCCGCGAGTTCGCGTGACGACCCAACCATCAGCTCTTAGCAATTGCAACACTTGCCGGACCTTCATGGGCCCGGACTGGTGGGAAGCGTCCCAAGAGGCTATCGAGATTTCGGCGCGATTCGACCACTAAGGCCGATAACAATACGCGTAGTCCAGTTGCTCGATGATCTTCTCGCCCCACTTGGCGTAAATTGCCGGGCCGGGGTGAAAGCCGTCGTGAGCCATGTGCTTTGCATCCATCATGAAGTCGAGCGGCAGGAAGATGCAGTCGGCCTCACCTTCCACATCGCGGCGCAGGTCGGCGTCGAGCTGTTTCGCGCGGTTGCCAAGATACCAGCGCAGCGGTTGCGGTAAGGCCGGGAAGCCGTGCATCGGCGGCAAGCCGCTGAGGATGAACTGTTTGACGCCGAGCGATTGTCTGCAATGGTCGCGCAGCGCGGCCTGCTGCGCGCGCCAGTTCGCGCGCATGGTGCCGGACGTGACGTCATTGACGCCAAGCGATGTGACTACCACATCGAATGGCTCCGGTGTTTGGGCGCGCAGTGCGTTCAGCGTATCGCGCGTGTTCCAGCCGGTGGTCGCTAACAGGCGCCAGTGCAATTGAAAGCGCGGTGACAAGCCCGCGACGAGTTGGCCGGAAAGTGCTTCGTCCTGCGACTGCGCACCGACGCCGGCGGCAGCAGAGTCACCGGCAATTAGCAGCCGCAGGCTGGGACCGTCGCCCGTGACGCCCTGCCGTGCGCCGGGCGCTTCGGGCAGCCGGGGCGTGCGCTGGCGCGTGTGCAGGCCCTGCAATAGCAGCAGCGGCCCGAGACCGATGGTGGCGAGCAAATGACCCATGGGCGTTAGTGTGCCCGCGCAACCTGCTCCAGCACCATTGCCGGTTTGATGTCCCGCAGGCAGTTCAAATGCCCGAGCGGGCATTCGCGTTCAAAGCAGGGGCTGCAGTCGAGCCCGAGATACAGGATCTCGGCGCGGTTGGTCAGCGGCGGCGTGTAGTCCGGTGAGCTGGAACCGTAGATCGCGATCACCCGCGTGCCGGCCGCGGCGGCGACGTGCATCAGCCCGGAGTCATTGGTGACCGCAACGCTGGCAAAACTGAACAGATCGACGCTGTCTTCCAGGCGCGTTTCACCGCAGAGATTCAGGACGTTGTCACCACCGGCTGCACGAATCTGCTCACCGGCTTCGCGCTCAGCATCGCCGCCAACCACCCACACCTGCCGGCCGCGCGCGGTGAGCGTCTTGGCCAGCTCGCCGTAGTATGCCAACGGCCAACACTTCGCCGGGCCGTAGGCCGCGCCCGGCATCAGCGCGACGGCGTTGTCCTGCAAACCGAAGCGCTCTCGCAGCGCGGCCAGATTGTCCCGGTCCGACTGTAGTTCCGGCTGCAGTGGATCTGGCAGCGCTTCGTCCGGTTGGAGACCGAGCGCCATAAACCGTTTGACCGTCTGGTCGAGTGTGTCGCGATCGAGCCGGCGCAGATCATTCAATAAACCGAAGCGCATTTCGGTACGAAAGCCGGTGCGTCGCGGGATGCGGGCATAGAACGGCACGAGTGCCGATTTCGCCGAACGCGGCAACACAATGGCGCGCGTGTAACCCCGCTCGCGCAATTCGCGTCCCAACCGGCGGCGCTTGAAGAAACCCAGCTCACCGTGTGCGACATCGAGCGGCATCGCGTCGTGCACTTGGCGCATGCGCGCGAGCACCGGCACAGACCATGGTGGCGCAACCACATCGATGCGGCAGTCCGGATCGCGTTGCTTGAGCAGCATGAACAGCGATTGCGCCATGACCATGTCGCCAACCCAGGATGGGCCGACAATCAGATAACGCTCGGATTCAGACATTGCCGCCTGCGCGGTATGGCTCAGAGCAGGTCGAGATACCGCGGCACGCCGTGCTGCACGGGGAGAAATTCATCGCTGTAGCCCGCTTCGCGCAGGCCGCTGAGATCGGCTTCGGTAAAGCTCTGGTAGCTCCCCTTGAGGTGATCCGGAAACGGGATGTAGCTGATCTTGCCGCGGCCGTGCCAGTCGATAACCGCCTGCGCCACCTCGTTGAAGGTCTGGCTGCGGCCGGTGCCGGCATTGAAAATGCCCGACGCGTTGGGGTTCTCGAGAAACCACAAATTCACTTTCACGATGTCATCGACGTGCACGAAGTCGCGCCGCTGTTCCCCGTCGCCATAGCCATCACTGCCGGTGAATAGCCGCACTTCGTCACCTTCCAGCAGCTGGTTGTGAAAATGCCAGGCCACGCTGGCCATGCTGCCCTTGTGCTGTTCGCGCGGGCCGTACACATTGAAATAGCGCAAACCAACGATCTGCGATGGAGGTTTGGGTAGCAACCCGCGCACGTAGTTGTCGAACGCGAGCTTCGAAAATGCATACATGTTGATCGGGTGCTCGCAGGCCGGGTCGACACGGAATTCGTGCCCGGCGCCGTACACCGATGCGGATGACGCATAGATATACGGCACGCCCTGGTCGAGGCACTGGTGCAGCAACAGCTTCGAGAATTCGAAGTTGGTTTCCATCATGTAGCGCCCGTTCCACTCGGTGGTGGTACTGCAGGCCCCCTGGTGCAACACCGCCGTGGCACCGTTCAGCACGTCCACACCCGCGCGCATGCTCGCGAGGAACTGTTCCTTGTCGGCGTAGTCGCGAATCTGGCAATCCGCCAGGTTGAACATTTTCCGACCGTCTTCGAAATCCTCCACGATACGGATATCGGTCTCGCCCGCCGCATTGAGCCCTTTGACGACGTTCGCCCCAATGAAGCCGGCCGCGCCGGTGACGATGATCATAATTCTTCGAGTATGTAGACCGCGCCACAATACGGACACTTAGCCATGCCGCTTTTCTCGATTGGCAGATAGACCTTCGGGTGCGAGTTCCACAACGACATGCCCGGCATCGGGCAGGACAACGGCAGGTCGGCGCGCGTCACGCGGTATTCATTCTCGGCATTGGGCGGTATTTCCTGCGGCTGGGCCGCATTGGTCTCGGCGCTCAAGACGGGCTCCTGCATTCTGATTCTGCTGGCGGCAAGTATAGAACGGGCCGGAAGTCAGCCAAACACGCGTTGCCAGATGGCGATCACGCGGTCGGCCTCAGCGGCGACCTCGGCCTGCGGCACCAGCGTCTCGTCGCCGGCCAGCGACAGCAGGTGGGCGCGGCTACGGTAGTCGCGGTACGCATCCTGCAGGGCGTCGGCGTCGGCCGCCGGCAGCAGTGCGTTGCGGGCCAGCGCGTCGAGCTGGCGGATGTTGTCGGAAAACTCGGTGAGGTCGGGATATCGGTGCGCATCGCGCAGCACGAGGTATTGCACGATGAACTCGATGTCGGCGATGCCGCCGTGGTCCTGCTTGAGATCGAACCGGCCCGGCTTGGCTTTCGACAGTTCTTTGCGCATGCGCTCGCGCATGTCCTGCACGTCCTGTTTCAGCGCGTCGCGCTTGATGTAGTTGGCCAGCGCATGGCGGCGCAGGTTTTCGTAGGCATCGCGCACGATTGGATCGCCGGCCACGGCCCGGCTGCGCAACAGCGCCTGGTGTTCCCAGGTCCAGGCATCTTCCTGCTGGTAACGATCCAGCGCGGTGAGACTCGACACCACCAGGCCGGAACGCCCGCTGGGCCTGAGCCGCGTGTCCACTTCGTACATGCTGCCCGAGGTCGTGGCGAGCGTGAGCATATGGATAATGCGCCGCGTGAGCCGGCCGAAAAACACGGTGTTGTCCAGTGGGCGCTGGCCATTGGTTTCGGCGCGCGTTGCAGTCGAATCGTGAATGAACACGACATCGAGATCGGAGCCGTAGCCGAGTTCCAGGCCGCCGAGTTTGCCATAGGCCACAATCGCGAAACTGGCCGGGCGCCGTTGCCCATCGTCGTCGCACTCCGGCACGCCGTGTTTGGCGGTGAGCTCTGCCCACGCGATATCGAAAGCCGCCTGCAACACGTGTTCAGCGATATAGGTCAAACGATCGCTGACCTTCATCAGCGGCAGGGCTCCGCTGAGATCGGCCACGGCCACACGGAATGTGGCGGCCTGCTGGAAATGCGTCAGCGCATACAGGCGTCGTTCCGGATCGTCGTCACCGGCCGCCGCCAGTCGTGCCTGCAGGTCGGCCTGCAGGTCGTCCCGGTCCGGCGGATCGGTGAAGATACGGGCGTCGAGCAACTCATCCAGCAGCAGTGGTGCGGAGGCAATCTGCTGCACCAGGAACTGGCTCAGTGCAGTGAGGTTGACCAGTCGCTCCAGTGCGGACGGGTTTTCATTCAACAAGGCGAGATAGGCCGAGCGTCGCCCGATGGCTTCGACAATCTGCACGGCACCATCCAGCGCACGCGTTGGTTCGGCCGCGGCCGCGGCCACCCGGATCAGGTTTGGCATCAGCGCGTCCAGGCGTTGCCGGCCAGCCTCGTCCATGCGCCGATAGCCGCCACTCCCGAGCAAGGCCAGCAATTTTCGCGCTGCATGGGCCGGTTCATCGTAACCGAGCTCCTGCAGGCGCATCGTCAGCGTCGGCTCGTCGATGTCCGGCGACCACGCCAACGCAATCTGGTCGTCGGCGCCAGTGCCCTCATCGTCGCTGCCGCGGAACACGATCTGGTGGAAATGCGCCGCGACGATCTCGCGCTGTTGTTCCAGTTCGGCCGCGAGGCTGTCCCAGTCGGGATGGCCACAGGCAACCGTCAGGCGCAGCCGCGTGAGGTCGTCGTCGGGCAAATCGTGGATCTGCCGATCGCCAATCGCCTGCAGGCGATTCTCGGTCCGCCTCAGAAGCCGATATGCCGCAAGCAGCTCGTCCGCGACCTGTTGGGGCAGACATTGATGCTGCACGAGTTTTGGCAGCGCCTGTTGCAGCTCGCGCTCGCGCAGATCGGCAATGGTGCCGCCGCGCACCAGCTGCAGCGACTGCACGATGAACTCGATTTCCCGAATGCCGCCGCGGCCCAGTTTCAGGTTGCGTGAGTATTCCTTGCGCCGGCCTTCAGCCTCGATCATGGCTTTCATGTCGCGCAGTGCGCTGAACACGCCATAGTCGAGATACCGCCGGTAAACAAATGGGCGCAGGATTTCCCGGTCGAGATCCCCCGCCGGCGGCCAGTCGTTGACCACGCGGGCTTTCACGTACGCATAGCGCTCCCAGTCGCGGCCATGACTCAACAGGTAGGCCTCGAATGCAGCGACGCTGACAGCCAGTGGCCCACTGTCGCCGAACGGCCGCAACCGCGTATCCACGCGATACACGAACCCGTCTGCGGTCTGCTTGGTCATCAAATTGATCAACTGCTGCGCGAGCCGGCGGAAGTACTGTTCATTACTGAGACGCCGTGCGCCGTCCGTTTCACCCTGGTCGGTGTACAGAAATACCAGGTCGACATCGGACGAAAAGTTCAATTCCCGGCCGCCGAGCTTGCCCATGGCGAGGATGGCAAACGTCGCCTCGCTGCCATCTGCCTCCCGCGGCACGCCATGCGTTTTCTGCAGCTGGGCTGCGGCCCAGCGCAATCCCGCCCGCAGCGCGGCGTCCGCCAGCGCGGAGAGTTCGGCCAGGGTTTCCGGCACGTCCGCGCTACCGTCCAGGTCACGCCAGGCAATGCGCAGCAGTTCGCGATGCCGGAGCTGGCGTAGTCGGCGGTGGCATTCCGACTCGGCCAGATCTGCCTGAATTGCATCATCGAACAGCTGCCCCAGTTCACCATCAGCGAGGGGCCGACCCAGGCGGTCGGCCGCAGTGAGTTCGCCAAGGAACTGCGGATAACGCGCGACCGTGTCGGCGAGGTAACTGCTGCAGGCAATGATTCGTGGCAGTGTTGCCGCAACCGCAGGGCTCGAGCCGAGCGCCGACTGCAACTCGGCAGCCTTGCCGTGCTCCGTCACCCAGGCAGTCACGAGATCGTTGAGCCCGGCAGGCAGCGCCTCAGTTTTCGCGGGAGCGTCCACCGGCGCATGGTAGCGGCAGCACCCGGTTTGACGTAAGACCGGAAACTCCGGATGCCGATCTGCGACGCCTGTCAACCGATCCGGGGAGTCGCCGTTGGACACTCTGAACGCCGCGGGATGCGGCACGGATAGCCGGGCGACCGGTACCAAAAAAAGGAGTTTGGGATGAGCAAGGGAATTGTGATCGGCCTCGGCACCAGCTTGCTGGTTTGCGTTGCGGGCCTGGTAGCTCAGCCGGCCGTGGCGGCCGAATCCGGCGCGGACAACATTGTGCTGGCGGCGCGGGATGGTGCCCGCCGGGGCAACCCGAGTCGCGCCCAGCGCGGCAGTTCCGCGCAGCGGCGGCCGAGCGGCAGTTACGAACGCAACACGCGCGTGACCGGACCGAATGGTCAGCAGGGCACGCGCGAGCAGCGCGGTAGCTGGGATCGCAGCGCCGGCACCTGGGAACGCAGCAGCAAAACGACCCGACCCGACGGTCGCACCAGCAGCAGCCAGGTGCAGGGCCAGCGAACCGACACGGGCTACGAAAAGCGCGCAACCCGCACCGGTCCGAACGGCCAGACCGCAACACGCGATACGACCGTGACAAACGATCGGGAGAACCGTACCCGCACGCGCGACAGCGTGACCACGTTACCGGATGGCCGCACGGCGTCCAGCAACACGGTGACGCAGAAAAGCGATGATGGTTACACCCGTAACAGCACGCGTACCGGCCCGAATGGTCAAACCGCGACCCGCGATACAACGGTGACAAATGATCGCGCAGCCGGTACCCGCACGCGGGACAGCGTCACCACGCTGCCGGACGGTCGCACCACCTCCAGCAACACGGTGACGCAGAAGACCGACACGGGTTACACGCGCAGCACGACGCGCACGGGCCCGGACGGTCAGACCGCGACGCGCGATACCGAGGTGGTCCGTGATCGTGAATCGGGTAACCGTATACGCGACAGCGTGACCACGTTGCCTGACGGTCGCACGGCGTCGAGCAACGCGGTCACGCAGCGGACCGACGACGGCTACACGCGCAGCGTCACGAAGACCGGCCCGGAAGGCCAGTCCGCGACGCGCCAGACCACCGGCACCTGGGATCCGGAAACCCGCACCTGGAGCAAAGAAGCGGTTCGCACCGGTCCGGATGGCCAGGAGATCACCGCGGTAACCGACACCTCGGTCGAATTCGACGAGTAAGTCGCCGCTCACTCCAAAGACGAGCCCGGCACTGCCGGGCTTTTTTTTGCGCCGAATACGGTCCTGCCCTGCTTTGCCCCCGCGACCGGAGGTCTCTCATCTCCATGGCTCGCTGCGCTGCGCTTTACTTACGATGAGAGACCTCCGGTCGCGGGGGCGACTCGACGCGGTACCTCAGCGGGTCGTCATCAGTAAGGCGAGGTGAGCTACTGAGCACTGTGATGCGTGACGCGTCGTGTTGTGCGCGGGAGCGGCAGTGTTTTGTCGGAAGTAAAGCGCAGCGCAGCGAGCCATGGAGATAAGACACTGCCGCTCCTGCGCACAACGCCGGGGTGACATGCGTAGACAAAAAGAAGCCCCGCAATGCGGGGCTTCTCTCGTTTCGCCAAAGACAGCCTGACTTACATCATGCCGCCCATGCCGCCACCCATGTCGGGCATCGGCGGAGCGTCTTCCTTCGGCTTCTCGCTCACCATCGCTTCGGTGGTCAGCAGCAGGCCGGCGACGGAAGCTGCGTTCTGCAGCGCCGTGCGCGCAACCTTGGTCGGGTCGATGATGCCGAAGTCGACCAGGTCACCGTACTCGTCGGTGGCGGCGTTGTAACCGAAGTTACCCTCGCCTTCCTTGATCTTGTTCAGCACCACGGAACCATCTTCGCCAGCGTTGATGACGATCTGGCGCAGCGGCTCTTCCAGCGCGCGACGCAGGATGTTCACGCCGACGTTCTGGTCATCGTTGATGCCCTTCACTTTGCCCAGCGCGGACTCGGCCCGCACCAGCGCGACACCCCCACCGGCAACCACGCCTTCTTCGACCGCGGCGCGGGTAGCGTGCAACGCATCTTCAACGCGTGCTTTCTTTTCCTTCATCTCGATCTCGGTGGCCGCGCCAACCTTGATCACGGCGACACCACCGGACAACTTGGCGACGCGTTCCTGCAGCTTCTCACGATCGTAATCGGAGCTGGACTCTTCGATTTCGCGATTGATCTGCTCCACACGAGACTTGATGTCGGCCGGCTTGCCGGCACCGTCGATGATGGTGGTGTTTTCCTTGGTGATCTGGATTTTCTTGGCTTCGCCGAGATCTTCCAAGCTCGCCTTCTCCAGACTCAGACCGACTTCCTCGGAAATCACCTGGCCGCCGCTCAGCACGGCGATGTCCTGCAGCATGGCCTTGCGGCGGTCACCGAAGCCGGGCGCCTTCACCGCGGCGACTTTGACGATACCGCGGATGTTGTTGACCACCAGGGTTGCCAGGGCCTCGCCTTCGACATCCTCGGCGATGATCAACAGCGGCCGGCTGGCCTTGGCCACGCCTTCCAGCAACGGCAGCAGGTCACGGATGTTGGAGATCTTCTTGTCGAACAACAGGATCAGCGGATTCTCGAGCTCGACGCTCTGGTTTTCCGCCTGGTTGATGAAGTACGGCGACAGGTAGCCGCGATCGAACTGCATGCCCTCGACGACTTCCAGTTCGTTGTCGAGACCGGAGCCCTCTTCAACCGTAATCACGCCCTGCTTGCCGACCTTGCCCATCGCTTCGGCGATGATTTCGCCAATCGACTCATCGGCATTGGCCGAGATCGTGCCGACCTGTGCAATCGCTTTGTCGTCTTCGCACGGCTTGGAAAGACTCTCCAGCTCGGCGACCACGGCGACGGCGCCCTTGTCGATACCGCGCTTCAGGTCCATCGGGTTCATGCCCGCGGCGACGGCCTTCAGGCCCTCGCGCAGGATTGCCTGCGCCAGCACGGTCGCGGTGGTGGTGCCGTCACCGGCCACGTCGGAAGTCTGCGATGCAACTTCCTTCACCATCTGCGCGCCCATATTCTCGAACTTCTCTTCCAGTTCGATTTCCTTGGCGACGGATACGCCATCCTTCGTAACGGTCGGCGCGCCAAAGCTCTTGTCGAGAATGACGTTGCGGCCTTTCGGTCCGAGCGTCACTTTGACGGCGTCCGCCAGAATGTTTACGCCAGCGAGCATGCGCTGCCGCGCGTCGTCGCTGAACCTCACATCTTTAGCAGCCATTGATTGTTCCTCTCTCTAAAAAAACTGATGGCGGTGCGAGTGGCCTTAGCCCTCTATCACCGCCATGACGTCGTCTTCTTTCATGACCAGCAGCTCTTCGCCTTCGACCTTGACTTCGGTGCCGCTGTATTTGCCGAACAGCACCTTGTCGCCAGCCTTCAGGTCCAGCGCGCGGGTCTCGCCATTGTCCAGCACCCGGCCATTGCCGACCGCGATGACCTCGCCCTTGATGGGCTTCTCGGTCGCGCTGTCCGGAATGACGATGCCGCCGGGCGAAGTACGCTCTTCTTCCATGCGCTTGACGATCACGCGATCATGGAGCGGACGGATCTTCATGGTTAATCTCCTGATTTTATTAGGGTTTCCCCAAATTCCGGCCGCGTTTTATTAGCACTCGGCCACGAGGAGTGCTAATGATAGGGATGGCGTTCCCGATTTCAAGGCCCGTCCGGCGAAATTTCGCTACCGTGCAGGGGTCCCATGACAGGCCGGGGCCCCGGGGCTATGCTTCCTGCGACTCTGTCTGAGGGCCGAAAGACCTGGATGAACGCGGACATCCCGACAGCGGAAACTTTGCTGGTCCTGTGTACCTGCCCTGACGATGCCAGCGCATCGGCGGTGGCTACCGGCCTGCTCGAGGAGCGGTTGGCAGCCTGCGTGAACCGAATCAGTGGCGTGAAATCCTCATTTTGGTGGAACGGGCACATCGACAAGGACGAAGAAGTGTTATTGCTGATCAAGACCCGCGCCGGCTTGTTCGGGGAACTCGAGACGACAATCAAGCGTCTGCATCCTTATGACACGCCGGAAATCATCGGTCTGCCCGTGATGGTGGGCTCGGCCGACTACCTCGACTGGGTCGGGAGCGAGACGAAGTGCGTTTGATGCGATTTAACAGCCTGTTACTGCTGGGCCTCTGGTCGCTGGCTGTCCAGCCTGGCCTGGCAGCCGAGGACATCCTCAAGCCCGAGCAAGCCTTCCGCTACGAGGTGTCGGCCACCGCCGACGAGATCACGGTGCGCTGGGACATTGAACCCGAGCACTACATGTATAAGGAGCGCATGGGCTACCGGTCGCTCACCGATGGCCTGTCGCTCGGGGATGCCATCCTGCCGAACGGCAAACCCTACGAAGACGAGTTCTTCGGGCCGATGGAGATCTACCGCGGCCAGGCCGTGGTGCGTATCCCGGTGGTGGAACGCGCAGCCGGCATGCAGACCGCGGAACTGGAAATTCGCTCGCAGGGTTGTGCCGATATCGGCCTGTGCTATCCGCCGCAGAAATGGACATCGGCGGTGGCGTTTACCGGTGGTGGTGGCGGGACGCTGAACCGCCTGCTCGGGACCACCGGGTCAGGCCCGGGCGTCGCTGACGAACCCTTGCCCGCGGACGAGGCCTTCCAGGCGAGCATTACCGTGCTGGATCCCTTCCGCATCGCCATCGACTGGCAGATCGAGAACGGTTATTACCTGTACCGTGACAGCCTGTCGGTCGCCGCGCTGGGGAACATTGCGCAGCCGGGCCAACCGGTGATCCCGATGGGAACCCCGAAATGGGACGAAAACTTCGGCGACACCGAGGTGTTCTACGACGAGGTGCGCATCGAGGTACCGCTGACACGACCGAACCCGGCGGGCGGCCTGCTGGAACTCGACGTCGGCTGGCAGGGCTGCAAGGAAGACAGTATTTGCTATCCACCGGGCGTGATGACGCTGGGCGTGGATCTGCCGACCGCCACTGTGGGTGACCTGCCGGACGCACCGGCCCCGATCAGCGAGCAGGACAAGCTGTCGCAGCTGATCGTGCAGGGCAACCTGTTCCTGGTAATCGCGACCTTCACCGGGCTCGGTCTACTGCTGGCGTTCACGCCGTGCGTGTTGCCGATGGTGCCGATCCTGTCCGGCGTGATTGCGGGCCAGGGCAAAGACGTGACCACCGGTCGCGCCTTCGCGCTGTCACTGACCTATGTACTCGGCATGGCATTCACCTACACCATCGCAGGTGCGGCCTTTGCCGCAGCCGGTGGGCAGATCCAGGCCGCGTTGCAGAAACCCTGGATCATCATCAGCGTCGCCGGACTATTCATCGCGCTGGCCATGTCGATGTTCGGGATGTACGAGCTGCAGATGCCGAGCGCGATTCAGAGCCGGCTGACGAACGCCGGCAGCAAGCAGAAAACCGGCACCTTCGTTGGCACCGCAGTGCTCGGCGCGTTGTCGGCACTGGTGGTCACCACCTGCGTGGCGCCGCCCCTGGTAGCCTCATTAACCGTGATTGCGCAGGCCGGCGATATCACCCGCGGTGCGGCATCGCTGTTCGCGATGAGCATCGGCATGGGGATCCCGCTGCTGGTCATTGGCACGTCGGCCGGCCGGCTGCTGCCGAAGGCCGGCGAATGGATGAACAAGGTGAAGGGCGCTTTCGGCTTCATGATGCTCGGCCTCGCCGTGTGGATGCTGGAACGTATCCTGCCGGGGCCGGTGACGCTCGCGCTCTGGGGTGTATTGATATTCGTCGCCGGCGTCTTTCTCGGCGCGTTTACCACGCTGATGCCGGACGCTCGCGCGTCATTGAAACTCGGGAAAGGCTTTGGCCTGCTGGCGGCCTTCTATGGCGTGGCGCTGTTGCTCGGCGCCTTGAGCGGCGGGTCCGATCCGCTGCGGCCGTTGGCATTCACCGGCGGCGCCGTCGGCGGCGCGGCGCACGAGGAACTGGAGTTCCGGCCGGTGAAGACTGTCGCCGACCTCGAGCGTGAAGTAGCCGCTGCGCAAATGTCCGGCCAGCCCGTGATGCTCGATTTCTACGCCGACTGGTGTGTGTCGTGCAAGGAAATGGAACGCTACACCTTCACCGACGACCAGGTGCATGCAGCGCTCAACGGCGTCGTACTGTTGCAGGCCGATGTCACTGCGAACGATGCGGCCGACCAGGAACTGCTGGCGCACTTCGGCATTTTTGGTCCACCCACTATCGTGTTCTTCGACGGCTCCGGTGCCGAGCGTGATCAATACCGTGTGGTCGGCTTCATGTCGGCTGACAAGTTCGCCAGCCACGTAACGCAAGCCCTGCGCGGTTCCTGATGTCGTCCACGACACTGGCCGCAATCCGGCTCGTTTCGTTTGCGCTGATTTTTCTGCTGGCTGGCCTCTGGTTCGGCGCGCGGCTGATCAACCAGTCGGCCACGCCGCCACCTGTACCGAGCGCACCACTGGTCGAACAACTGCCCGCGATTACGCTGGGCGATCTGAATGAACAACCGCGATCGATCACCGAATGGTCCGGCCAGTCGCTGTTGATCAATTTCTGGGCCACCTGGTGTGCGCCCTGCCGTGAAGAAATGCCGTTGCTGCAAAGCCTGCATGAAGAACGCCGCGATCAGCCGTTCGAGGTCATCGGCATTGCCGCCGATCGCTTGCCCGATGTGGAACGTTTCATTACGGAAACCGGCGTGACCTATCCGCAATTGGTCGGGCAGCAGGAGGCACTGGACGTGGCGGAGTCTTTCGGCCCGGAAGTCCTCGGCCTGCCGTTCTCGGTGTTCGTCGGCCCGGCCGGCGAGGTGCTGGGCCTGCGGACCGGCGCACTGGATCCGGAAGAACTGCGCGACATCCTGGCGACCATGGATGCATTCGCGGCCGGCGAGGCCAGCCTGGCCGATACCCGCGCGCGACTCGCGGACGGCTAGCGTTTCTGTCAGCAATTTTCTGTATTTTGCCGCGAAAATAGTTAAACTTGCCGCCATCTGCCGGGTTTGAACCGTTTTCTGTCGATGGCGCGCATTCTGCTGCTGAATGGCCCCAACCTGAACTTGCTGGGTACCCGCGAGCCGGGTATCTATGGCGCGACGACGCTGGCCCAGATCGAACAGGACCTGGCCCAGGCGGCCGGCAAACTAGGCCACCAACTCGATTGTTTCCAGAGCAATTCCGAGGCCGAGCTGGTCGATCGCGTGCAGCAGGCGGCCGGCAATACCGATTTTCTGCTGATCAATCCCGGCGCGTTTACGCATACCAGCGTCGCGCTGCGCGATGCGATCCTGGGCATCGGCATCCCCTTTATAGAAGTGCACATCAGTAATGTGCACGCCCGTGAAGAGTTTCGGCGCCAGTCGTATTTTTCCGATATCGCGCTTGGCTCAATTACCGGTCTGGGTCCGCAGGGCTATGCACTGGCCCTGCAGGCCGCTGACCAGCACCTGCAAAGCCCTGATCCCTGAACCGAGGAGCCCCCGATGGACATCCGCAAGGTCAAGAAGCTGATCGAACTGCTGGAGGAATCCGGCATCGCGGAACTGGAAATAACCGAAGGCGAGGACGCGGTCCGGATCAGTCGGTACCCTGCGCCGGGGGCCCCGGTCGCGGCCATGGCAGCGCCCGCGCCGGTCCCGGTCGCATCACCGGCAGCGGGGCCCGCGCCTTCACCCGCGGTCTCGCCGCCAGCGCCCGTGGACGCCCCGGCCCCGTCTACCAATGGCAACGAGGTCCTCGCACCGATGGTCGGGACGTTTTATTCCTCGCCGTCACCGGATGCGCAACCGTTCGTGAAGGTCGGCGACGAGGTCGAAGTCGGCGATATTCTGTGCATCATCGAAGCGATGAAGATGATGAACCAGATCGAAGCCGACGT
>JASJBD010000039.1 GCA_030066665.1 Gammaproteobacteria bacterium | reverse complement strand
CCTTGAGTCACATCAACGGTGTCGTGACTACTGTCTTGGCCCCGCTGATCACTGGTGGAACGGTGGTCTTCTACCAGGGCACTTTTGCCGTTGATCTCTTCCTGGAACTACTGCAGCGTTGCCGCGCGACGTGGATCAACGGGAACCCAACCCACTATCAACTCTTGGCATACGTCAGCAGTCGCCCGCCGGGTTTCGATGCCTGCCGGTTTGCCCGCTCCGCTTCTGCGCCCCTGAAACGGGATGTTCAGCAGCAGTTCGAACACGTATTCGGCATTCCGATCATAGAAACCATGGGTCTGACGGAGTGTGCCGGCCAGGTGTTTGCAAATCCCATGGCGACGGCACACAGACGCTTCGGTTCCGTCGGCCGCCCGGTCGGTAACGACGCCCAGGTGGTCAACGATCAAGACGAGCCGGTAGCCGACGGCGAAACCGGCGAAATCAGAGTCAAGGGTCCGAACGTTATGACGGGCTATCTACGCGACCTGGAAGGAACCGCGGAGGTACTTCGGGACGAATGGCTCTACACCGGCGACCTCGGCTACCGTGACAAGGACGGCTTTTTTTTCATCACCGGCCGGAAGAAATTGATTGCCATTTTCAGCGGCACCAACATCTCGCTGGTTGCCGTGGAACAGGCGGCGCTCCAGGTCGAAGGCATCGAGGAATCTGCCGCGGTGGCCCGCGAGCATGCGAGTTTCGGCGAGGTCATCGACCTCTACTACACCGGTGGCGGGGAGGATCCGGACCGTTGTGAGCGTGATATTCGCGAACAATTGCTGCGCGTGTTGCCCCACCATCTCGCGATGGGCAACATTGAGCGGATCAATAGCCTGCCGCGGAGTCCATCCGGAAAATTACTGCGCTTCGAGCTCTCGGCAAAATAATCGGCACGAGACCGGGTCTTCATCAAGAAGACGGACCGTTCAGACTGCTCGGCGTTTCAGCCAGCCCAGCAGGCCGAGCCCGGAGCCGAATAGCCAGAAGGACGCAGGGATGGGGATCAAGGTCGCAGAGTAGCTGGTCACGGTGCCAAGAATGATTGAGGAAGGCGTCAGTATGTTGAGTTGGGCACTCGTGAAATCAGTAAGCTCTAGCCCCACCAGCTGGTCTAGTCCGGCGTTATCGATCATGGTTCCTGTGGAATCCCGCAGGTTGAAGCTCAGCTGCCGAATCAAGGTTCCCTCATATGTCCCCGTGCCTCCAAGCGCCGACACGGAGATCGCATCACCGATGAGAGTTCCATCAGGCAGGGTGACATCGTTTTGCACGGTGACGAGAAACGAGTCAAACGGCAGGACCGTCCCCATGCTGGCGAGCGCAACGGACGCTGTACCGGGGGAACCTAATGAAGAGCTCTGAGCGCCTGCATCCTCAAATGTAACCTGGACCGAATCACCGTCCTCAGAATATTCTGCGTTGGTCGGGTCTGCAGGAAGCGTGAAATTAGCGACCCCCATAATGAAGGCAAAAATCGGATCGAAGCCTTCCGAGTCGGTTATGCCCGCAATATCGATTCCTACTGAATTCGCGTTCGCATGCGATAAACCCATTAGAAGGAGCATCAACGCAGAGAGGATCGCCATGAATCGTCGCATCTGAATACCCCTTTCGTTCTTGTTGCTTTATTCAGATGGCTTCAGATTGCCTCAGCGAGACGCTGCAGTGCAACTCGGACCTGGACATTGCCGCGGAGCGGATACGGTACTGTCGACGAACACACAAGAAGAGTCGGCAAACCGCTGACTGCGCTTGTCAGCATGTCAAGATAGCCTGCGCCTCAGGCTCGTAACATACGCGGCGACGGTAACCAGATAACGTGACTACGGCGCGAGGTCGCCCAGAGCTTTCTGAATGAGGTAATCCTCCGCCGGCCCGACATTCAGGTCCGGATCCAGAGCGGTCACGGTCACGTAACCTTGATCCAGCAGATAAGCATCTTCGTGCTTTTCACGTTCGGTCGGCGGACGCTGATCGAGCTCAAACGCGGCAAAGCCACCCAGCGCCGGATTACTCGGATCGGTGGCAAAGATGGTGAAGTCTATCGGCGTCCACGAGCTGATCTGCGTGTAGACCGCGCCCGCCGTGTCGGCAGCGTCCAATGCCGGGTAGTTGATGTTCAAACCCACGCCTGGCGGCAAATTGAGTTTCTGCTCGGGCACCCGACACAGGTAGTAATTCGGCACCCAGGGGCAGAAGAACGGTCGCCGGTACGGGCGCTGCGAAATCTTGTCAATGATCTGCGCGGTGAACCTTGCGGCATCATCCATTGCGCCGACGGTGGCCGCTTCGCTGGCTCGTTCGACGCTGACTGCAATCGATGGAATACCGCGAAGCAGGCCCTTCTGCGCCGCACCGACGGTGCCCGATTGCGGCACCAGCAGGCCAGCGTTCTGGCCAAAATTCGCGCCGGACACTATCACGTCCGGCTTTTTGCCGTTGCCCGCAGTGCCAAAGAAAATATCGATACCGGCCTGCACGCAATCAACCGGCGTGCCATCGACGAACCATTTATTCGGACCGGCAGAACCAATTTCGACAAAACCGAAAAGCTGCGTGTTCCAGGCCATGCCGCGACCGGACTGCTCCGTTTTCGGCGCCACCATGACAACGTTATGACCCGCCGCGGTCAGCACATCGAACATGATGTTGATGCCCGGCTCCTGATAGCCGTCGTCGTTGGTTAGCAGGATGTCGAGTGCCTGGACCGGGCCGGTCGCTAGCAGCAAGAGCGCGAGGATTAGCGTTTTATTCATGAGAGCCCCCTATCCCAATGACAACAGCCTATCACGCGCAGCTGCTGAGATTTGACATAACCTGCATAACAGGAATTAGTCGGTGGCGAGGATCTCACCGTGCTCGCGTGTCGCGTGAAATCGCACGTCCGGCCAGCGCTCTTCCGCCAGTTCCAGGTTGTAGCGGTTGGTCGCCATGAACACCGGGTTACCGTCTACGTCAGTCGCCATTGAACCGGATTCTCTTTTCTCGAAAGTCTCGCGCATGATCTTGTCCGGGTAGCTGAGCCAGCGCGCCGTATGCAGCGTGATCGGCTCATAAACCGCATCGACGTGGTATTCGCCGGCAAGTCGATGCTTGACGATTTCGAACTGCAGCTGCCCGACCGCGCCCAGCACCGTGCGACCCATCTCGGTCGTAAGCACCTGGATCGCGCCCTCCTCGCCCAGCTCCTTCAGACCCTTTTGCAGTTGCTTGGCCTTGAACGGGTCTTTCGGTCGCACGGCCACAAATAGCTCTGGCGCGAAGTACGGGATACCGCGAAAGTCGAGGTCTTCGCCCTCTGACAACGTATCGCCGATTTGCAATTGACCGTGGTTGTGAATACCGATGATGTCGCCGGCGACCGCTTCTTCGCTGGTCACGCGTTCGTTCGCCATGAAGATAATCGCGTTGCCAATGCGCATTTCGCGGCCGAGCCGCAGGTGCTGCACCTTCATGCCGGGCTGGTAGCGGCCGGAGCAGACGCGGAAAAACGCGACACGGTCGCGGTGCTTCGGATCCATGTTCGCCTGGATCTTGAATACGAATCCGGTGAATGGTTTTTCGGCCGGCTGAACCGCGCGCTCACCGGCGTAGCGCTCCTGCGGCGGCGGTGCCCAGTCGAGCAACGCCCGCAACACGTCCTGCACGCCGAAATTGTTGATCGCCGAGCCGAAGAACACCGGTGTCTGCAGGCCGGCGAGAAACAGCTCAAGGTCGAAAGGCGCGCTGGCTTCGCGGATCAGATCGACTTCCTCGCGGAACGTCGGGATTTCCTGCGGGAACAGATCGTCGAGTCGCGGGTTGTCCACGCCTTCGATCAATTCGGCATCGACCGCGGCCCGCTCCTGCCCGGGCTGGAACCGCAGCAGCCGATCCTCCAGCAAGTTGTACACGCCGCGAAAGGTCTTGCCCATGCCAATCGGCCAGGTAACCGGCGCACAATCGATCTTCAGCGTCGCCTCGATTTCTTCCAGGGTCTCCAGCGGACCACGAACTTCGCGGTCGTATTTGTTCACGAAGGTAATGATCGGCGTGTTGCGCAGCCGGCAGACCTCGAGCAGCTTGATGGTCTGTGCCTCCACGCCCTTGGCCGCATCGATCACCATCACGGCCGCATCCACCGCCGTGAGCACGCGGTAGGTATCCTCGGAGAAGTCCTGGTGGCCCGGTGTGTCGAGCAGGTTCACGGTGTGATCGTCGTAGTCGAACTGCATGACGGAGCTGGTCACCGAGATACCGCGCTGCTTCTCGATTTCCATCCAGTCCGACGTCGCGTGCCGGGCAGCGCGGCGCGCCTTGACCGCGCCCGCAAGCTGAATCGCGCCACCGTACAACAGGAGCTTCTCAGTCAGCGTGGTCTTGCCGGCGTCCGGGTGCGAAATGATCGCGAACGTGCGTCGCTGCGCAACCTCGCGAGCGAGGTCCCGGTTCGCGGCCGCCTTGACGTTCGTCGCCGCCATGATCAGGCACTCCGCCGCGACGCGCGCTTGCGCTCGGACTCGGTGAGCAGTTTCTTGCGAATGCGAATACTGCCCGGTGTCACTTCGACCAGCTCATCGTCGTCGATGAATTCCAGCGCCTGCTCGAGACTGAAGCGAATGGGTGGCGTCAGGATCAGATTTTCGTCGGAGCCCGCGGCGCGGATGTTGGTCAATTGTTTGGCCTTGGTGGGATTGACCGGCAGATCGTTGTCGCGACTGTGAATACCCACGACCATGCCTTCGTAGACTTCATCGCCATGACCAACGAGCAAGCGACCCCGTTCCTGCAGGTTAAATAAGGAGTAAGCAAGTGCCTTGCCCGTCACGTTGGAAATCATTACGCCGTTGATGCGCTGCGCGATCGCGCCCCGGACGTGCCGATCGTAGCCGTCGAATACGTGATAGATCAGCCCGGTGCCCGCGGTCGCCGTCAGGTACTCGGTACGAAAACCGATCAAACCCCGTGACGGGATGCGATAGTCGAGTCGCATGCGCCCGCGACCATCGCCCTGCATCTGCAATAGCTGGCCCTTGCGTTCGGCCAGACGCTCCATCACGGCGCCCTGGTAAGCCTCTTCGAAGTCCACGGTGAGCTGTTCCCAGGGCTCGCGCCGCTCGCCATCGATCGTGAGCTCGATCACCTCCGGGCGCGACACGGCCAGCTCGTAACCTTCGCGACGCATCGTCTCGATCAGCACAGCCAGGTGCAGCTCACCGCGACCGGACACGCGAAACTTGTCCGGGTCGTCCGTGCTTTCGACGCGCAGTGCCACGTTGTGCTGCTGCTCGCGGTCCAGGCGCTCGCCAATCTGGCGGCTGGTGAGAAATTTGCCGTCGCGGCCGGCGAACGGCGACTTGTTGACCTGGAAGGTCATGCTGATGGTCGGTTCGTCGACGCTCAGCGGCGGCAGCGCCTCCGGCTGTTCCCGCGGACACAGCGTGTCCGAGATCGCCAGGTCGTCGATGCCGCTGAAAGCCACGATGTCGCCTGCAGTGGTCGCATCGACCCGAATCCGCTCCAGGCCGAGGAAGCCGTACAACTCCACGATTCGACCCGGCCGCGTGTTCCCGTCGGCACCGACGATACTGACCGGGCTGTTCGCGCGTGCCGTGCCACGGCTGATGCGCCCGACCCCCAGCACGCCGACATAGGTGTCGTAGTCGAGGCTGGAGACTTGCAATTGCAGGCCCCCGGCCAGGTCGACGGCCGGTGCCGGTACCTGGTCAACGATGGCCTTAAAAAGTGGTGTCATGTCACCGCTGCTGATGTCGGCATCTACACCCGCATAACCGCCAATCGCGGACGCATATAACACCGGGAAGTCGAGCTGTGCGTCGGTCGCACCCAATCGGTCGAACAGATCAAAAGTCTGGTCCAGCACCCAATGCGGCCGCGCGCCGTCACGATCCACCTTGTTGATCACAACCAGCGGTGTCAGCCCGCGCGCGAACGCTTTCTGGGTGACGAACCGCGTTTGCGGCATGGGCCCTTCAACCGCATCGACCAGCAGCAGTACGCCGTCGACCATCGACAGGATGCGCTCCACCTCGCCACCAAAATCCGCATGTCCAGGCGTATCGACGATATTGATGCGCCAGTCACCCCAGTTAATTGCAGTGTTTTTCGACAGGATCGTGATGCCCCGTTCGCGCTCCAGGTCATTGGAATCCATCACGCGTTCCGGCAAGACCTGGCGACTGTCGAGCGTGCCGGACTGGCGCAGCAACTGGTCCACGAGCGTGGTCTTGCCGTGGTCAACGTGCGCGATGATCGCGATATTTCGCAACTGCTGTGGCGTGGTCATGTCTTCGGGCCTCGAGGCGGCGCGGACTATACCAAAGGCCACCACCGCGCGCCGGGTCGGGTTAGCGAGTTTTCAGGGCATCCATTAATCTTGCGGCATGAAACAGCGACCCATGAATTTCTGCGGTGATTGCGGGAAACCGGTGACGGAATTGGTGCCGGATGGCGACAACCGGCTCCGCTGGGTCTGCACGGCCTGCACGTCAATTCACTACCAGAACCCGCGCATGGTCATCGGCTGCGTGCCCGAGTATCGCGGCGAGATATTGCTTTGCAAGCGTTCCATCGAGCCGCGCTTTGGCTACTGGACGGTCCCGGCCGGCTTTATGGAACTGGGCGAAACCATGGCCGAGGCCGCGATCCGGGAAACCCAGGAGGAAGCGCTGGCCGAGGTAGAACTCGGGCCGCTGTTCGCACTTGTGGACGTGGTCCACGGCGGCCAGGTGCATGCGTTCTTCGAAGCCACGCTGCCGGAGCCGGCGTTCGGTGCCGGTGCCGAGACCTCGGAGGCCCGCCTCTACGCGCCGGCCGACATCCCGTGGGATGAACTCGCTTTCCCCAGTGTGCGCATCGCGCTGGAACAGTACCTGGCCCGGCGCGGAGAAGCCGCTGGACCGGTACACATCTCTACTGCGCCGCGAATCCGCTGGACGAATTGAGCGACTGCGTCTAAACGCTTTGATTTCCGGCGCCAATTCACTAAAGTACCGCGTTCGTTGCCGAGGGGACATCCTGCCTGAGGCTGGAGATTGGCATGACCTTTGTCGTTACTGAAAACTGCATTCGCTGCAAGTACATGGACTGCGTGGAAGTCTGCCCGGTGGACTGCTTCCATGAAGGCCCCAACATGCTCGTCATCGATCCGGACGAGTGTATCGACTGCACCCTCTGCGAACCCGAATGCCCGGTGGAAGCGATCTTCTCCGAGGATGAAATCCCGGCCGGCCAGGAACAGTTCCTGGAACTGAATGCGGAACTGTCACAGGGATGGCCGGTGATCACCGAAGCCGGCACGCCGCCGGAAGACGCCGACGACTGGAAGGACAAGACTGAAAAGCTCGAATATCTCGAGCGCTGAGCGGCTCAGGTTTCGCCGTTCAAGAATCCGACCAGCTCCGGCGGTGGAATATAGCCGGGAATCAGATCGCCCGACTCCGTCACGATAGCAGGCGTCCCCCGAATACCGAGCATTTTGCCCAGCTGGTAGTGCTGATCGACCGGTGTCACGCCGCATTCATCTGACACGACATTCTCGCCAGCCTTGGCCCGCGTCATCGCGGTATTGCGGTCCGCGGCACACCACACGTTGTCCGCCTTCGACCAGCTTTCGGTGTCGGGCCCGCTGCGCGGGAAGAACAGGTAGCGAACCCGGATGCCCTCGGCGTTGTACTCGTCCATCTGGCGATGCAGTTTGCGGCAGTAACCACAATCGATATCTGTAAACACGGTTATGGTGTGCAGCGCGTTCTCGGGTTCAAACACGATCATGCTGCTTTCGGACACGCTGCTCACAGCGTCCAGCCGCGCCGCGCTCCGGCGCGTTTCGGTCAGATTGACTTCCTCATCCACATCGAACAGGTCACCCTGCAAGACATAGCGACCGTCTGCCGAGACGTACAGCACACGGCCGTCGAGAACCATTTCGTACAAGCCCCGGACGGGTGATGGCCGCAGGTTGCTGTCGTCCAGGCCCGGGAAGCGCTCGTAAATGGCGTCGCGATCGTCGGCCTCGTCCGCCGACAGCGGCACCGATATTCCCCAGACCAAGACTGGCAGCAGGGCCAGCAGCGTTGCGTAGCGAGTTTTCATAACCCTATCCCGGACAAAGCCATTCACGGACTGTTCGACCACCGGGCAGGGTTTCGGTTCCGACCAGTGGCGCGGCGCGCGGGATTCTAGCATGCGGGGCGCTATCAGCCCCGGGGATGATGCTGCGAGTGCAGCTCCTTCATCCGCTCGCGAGCCACGTGGGTATAGATCTGCGTCGTCGACAGGTCGCTGTGCCCCAGCAGCATCTGCACCACCCGCAGGTCGGCGCCATTGTTCAGCAGATGGGTCGCGAACGCGTGGCGCAGCGTATGCGGCGACAGCTTGGTCTTGATCTCGGCCTTCTTCGCGTAGCGTTTGATGATGTGCCAGAACGCCTGGCGCGTCATCCGGTCACCCCGACGGGTCGGAAACAGGTATTCAGTCTGGCGCTCCAGCAGGATTTCCACGCGCGGGCCCGCCAGGAATTCCCGGAGCCAGCGCTGGGCTTCCTCCCCGATCGGAATCAGGCGCTCGCGATCACCCTTGCCGGTGATGCGCAGCACGCCCTGGTTCAGGTTGATTTCGTTCTGCCGCAGGTTGATGAGTTCCGACACGCGCAGGCCCGTGGCATACAGCAGCTCGAGCATGGTGCGGTCGCGATGACCCAGCGGGTCGCTGGTTTCAGGCGCGGCCAGCAGGCTCTCCACCTGGGCCTCACTCAGGGCGGTCGGCAGGGACCGGCCAACCTTCGGCATTTCGATTTTCAGCGTGGGGTCGTCGCCGATGACACCCTCACGCAGCAAAAAGCGATAGAAGCGGCGAAAACTGGACAGCTGCCGGGCCGTGGAACGCGGTTTCGCGCCCTCTTTGCCCCGCCACGCGATGAATGCCAGCAAATCGGCACGGGTGGCATAAATCAGACTGACGTCCCGCTGCTTCAGCCAGCGCTGAAGCGCGAGAAGGTCGGCTCGGTAGGCGCCCAGCGTGTTGGTGGACAGCCCACGTTCCATCCAGATTGCGTCAAGGAACTTGTCGATGATCGCCTCGGGAGAACCAGCGGTCGCACCACCGGCGACCCGTTTTACGGTTGCGCTAGACATTACTTCCGTTCAAAGCTCCCAGCAATCCCGCTTGGGATTGGACCTGCTTCACGCGCGCACCGATAATTTCGCCGGGTCACGCGCACCTCCTTGTGCTTCCCGACCGATACTGCTTTGCAGCACCGATCCCGCCTCCGTAAAGCGGCCCAGGACGGCTAGCAGTATGCGGAACGCCCGAGGCCGCGGCCGTGATTGGTTTCACAAAACATATCAATGGATTACATAAACAAATCGGGCTTTGGATCGCGGCTGTGACGGGTGTCGCGAAGGGACTGTGGCGACTAACCTACGGGATCTGGGCGACGCTGGCGTTCGTCGTGGTCACGTTTTCGACCATTCTGTTACTGGTGGTGTTACCGGGCGAAGATCGTCGACGCGCTCTAGTAAAACGCGGTGCCTCACTGATTTTCCTACTATTTGGTGCGTCGCCCCAGGTCCACGGCCGAGCCAATTTGCCCGACGGACCCTGCGTCGTCGTGGCCAACCACGCCAGTTACCTCGACGGCATCATCCTGACGGCGGTGCTGCCGCCCCGCTTCAGTTTCGTCATCAAACGGGAGATGACGCGGGTCCCGTTGGCGCATTTCCTGCTGCGTCGCATCGGGTCATTGTTCGTCGAGCGCTCGGAGGGCGGTCGCCGCTCCGCGGATGCCAGGCGCATCCTGCAGCAAGCCAGCCAGGACCGCTCATTGGCGTTCTTCCCCGAAGGGACCTTCACAGCCGAACCCGGTCTGCGGCCATTTCGCAGCGGCGCCTTTCAGGCCGCCCTGCGCGGTCGCAAGCCGCTCGCACCCATCGTGATTCGGGGCAGCCGGCAGATGTTACCGGCCGGGTCGTGGCTGCCGGCTCCCGGTCGCCTGGAGGTGGAAATTCAACAGCCTGTCCCGGTTGACGGCGACGCGCAGTCCGCGGAGTCGCTGACCCTCGCCTGTCGTAAGCGCATGCTGACGGTGCTCGGCGAACCGGACCTCGCGGCGCCCGACCTCAAAAGCTAAGTCAGCTGCGCGTGCAGCCTTGGCGCTATCGGTTTTGCACCGCATAATGCGCCGTCGCCGTTAATCCGGTGTTAACGCAACGAATGGAGTGTTTGTGAGCCAGGAAGAGGTCGTTATTGTTGCAGCCCGTCGCACCCCGATCGGATCATTCCAGGGGGCGTTGTCACGGGTTGCGGCGCCGGAGCTGGCCTCGACCGCCATTCGTGCCTGTATCGCAGACACCGGACTGGAATCGGATGCAATCGACCAGGCCATGATTGGCTGTGTGCTGCAGGCCGGGGTCGGCCAGGCACCGGCCCGACAGGCGGTCCTGAATGCCGGATTATCCGAGGCCGTGGACTGCACCACCATCAATAAGGTCTGCGGGTCGGCCATGCGCGCGACCACGTTGGCGGCCGACCTGCTAGCGGCAGGGCATGGCCGCATCGCCGTCGCCGGCGGCATGGAATCGATGAGCAACGCGCCCTACCTGCTGCCGAAAGCACGCGGCGGCTACCGCATGGGCCACCAGCAAGCGCTGGACCACATGTTCTTCGACGGCCTGCAGAACGCTTACGACCAGCAGATGATGGGCAACTTCGGCGAGCAGACGGCGCGGAAATACGACTTCAGCCGTGAAGCCCAGGATGAGTTCGCGATTGCATCGGTTGAACGCGCACTGGCGGCCATCGCGTCGGGCGCATTCGACGCCGAAATCGCGCCGGTAACCGTCAGCAACCGACATGATGAAACTGTGGTCGACACCGACGAGGAACCCGGCCGCTGCGCGATCGACAAGATCCCTGGCCTGCGGCCCGCATTTGCGGAGGACGGCACCGTGACGGCGGCCACCTCATCATCGATCGCTGACGGCGCCGCGATCCTGATACTGACCACCGCGGCCGTCGCCGCCCAACGTGACCTGCCGGTGCTCGCACGCATTGTGGCTCACAGTTCCCATTCGCACGCACCCGAATGGTTCACGACCGCACCCGTGTCGGCACTGCGCAAACTGCATGAACAAACCGGCTGGTCGACAGCCGACGTGGATCTCTATGAAATCAACGAAGCGTTCGCCTGCGTCACGATGGCCGCGATGCAGGAACTGGGCATCGATCACTCGCGGGTGAACGTCAATGGCGGTTCCTGCGCGCTGGGTCACCCGATTGGTGCCACGGGCGCACGCATTATCACCACGCTGATTCACGCCCTGCGCGACCGCGGCGGCCAACGCGGTATCGCCGCGCTGTGCATCGGGGGCGGTGAAGCGCTCGCCATCGGAATCGAAATTCCTTAACGGTGATGCCGGCCGCGCCGGCGATAATTCGCCTTGCTCCCGTTCCTTAACGTCGCCGCGGCGAGTTCTCGCCACCACGGCCGGCTTCGGCGGTTCGGCGCACCTTCGTTCCGTGGCAAGCCTCACATACCAGCGTAGTTGGGACCGCCGCCGCCTTCCGGCACCACCCAATTGATGTTTTGCGCCGGATCCTTAATGTCGCAGGTCTTGCAGTGCACGCAGTTCTGCGCGTTGATCTGGAATCGCTTGCCGCCTGCCGGATCGTCGACAACTTCGTACACCCCGGCCGGACAATAGCGCTGCGCGGGTTCGTCGAATTTCGGCAGGTTTTCCCGAATCGGGAGCGCCGGATCGGCGAGCTGCAGGTGGCACGGCTGATCCTCTTCGTGATTGGTGCTCGACAGATAGACTGACGACAACCGGTCGAAGCTCAGTACGCCGTCTGGTTTCGGATAGTCGATCGGTTTGGCCTGGTCCGCCGGCAACAGCGCCGCGTGATCTTCCGGTGTCGCACGCAGCGTGAACGGCAGCTTGCCGCCGAAGATGTTCTGATCCAACCAGGTGAATGCGGAGCCGAAAAACGTGCCGAATTTCTTCTGCGCCGGGCCGAAATTGCGGGCCCTGTAGAGTTCGTCGCGCACCCAGGAGTTTTCAACCGCGACCGGATAATCACTGAGCACTGCCGGCGCATCATCGCCCTGCGACAGCGCTGCGAAGACAGCCTCGGCGGCGAGCATGCCCGTCATCATGGCCGTGTGATTGCCTTTGATCTTCGCGCCGTTGAGGAAGCCGGCCTCGCAGCCGGCCAAAAGGCCGCCGGGAAACACCAGTTTCGGCAGCGACTGCAGGCCGCCCTTGTTCAGCGCGCGCGCCCCGTAACTGATGCGCTTGCCGCCCGCCAGCGTCTTCGCGATTACCGGGTGATGTTTCCAGCGCTGAAATTCGTGGAACGGGCTCAGGTGAGGATTGTGGTAATTGAGCGCAACGATCAGGCCGAGGTAAACCTGGTTGTCCCGGGCGTGATACAGAAAGCCGCCACCCTCGGTGGCATTGTCCAGCGGCCAGCCGAGAGAGTGCACCACTGTGCCCTCACGGTGATTGGCCGGATCGATGGTCCAGATTTCTTTCAGGCCGATGCCATAGTGCTGCGGGTCGACCCCGTTGCGCAGCTCGAAGCGCTCCATCAGCGATTTCCCGAGACTACCCCGACAGCCCTCGGCAAAAATGGTGTAGCGCGCGCGCAGTTCATAGCCAGGCTCGAAACTCGCCTTCGGTTCGCCGTCCTCACCGCGGCCCATGTCGCCGGTCGCAATGCCAACCACGCGGTCGCCTTCGTACAGGACTTCCGCGGCCGCAAAACCCGGAAAGATGTTGACGCCGAGATTCTCAGCCTGTTCCCCCAGCCAACGGCAGGTCTCGCCAAGGCTGACGATATAGTTACCGTGATTGCGGGCGGGCTTGGGGACGAAGAAATCGGGGACGCGAATGGCGCCGGACGCGCTGGTCAGATAGTGAAACTCATCGCCAGTCACTGCCACCTTTGGCGGGCCGCCGGCATCGCGCCAGTCCGGAAACAATTCATCGATGGCGGCAGGATCCAGCACCGCACCCGACATGATATGCGCACCGATCTCGGAACCTTTTTCGACGAGGCAAACGTTGAGTTCCTGGCCCGAATCGGCGGCCAGCTGCATCACCCGACAGGCAGCCGCCAGGCCACAGGGCCCGGCACCGACAATCACCAGGTCGAAATCCATGGATTCGCGTTCAGACATCGAGGCTCTCTTGGTGGAATTCGCGCAGCGGCCCGAAGTCTAGCATCCTGACACTTTGCAGCCCGACCGGCGATCGCTAAGCTGCGCGCTGATTTGGCCAAACGGGCAGACATGCAACTTGCCGACCACTATCACCGCGCTCTCGCAGAACACGGCTTCAGCGCCGATAGCGCCCAACTGCAGGCCGTCGACTGTCTCGAGCGGATTGGTCAGGAACTTGCAAGGCGACACGCGGGCGCCGGGCCGTGGCCAACCTTTTACCGTCGTTTCCTGGGTCGTGGCAGACGCGCCAACCCGGTACGTGGCGCCTATTTGTGGGGCGGCGTCGGGCGCGGCAAAACCTTCGCGATGGACCTGTTCTTCGACTGTTTGCCGTTCGAAACCAAGCTGCGTTATCACTTTCACCGCATGATGTACCGCGTGCATCGCCGCCTGAATGAACTCGGCCACCGCAGCGATCCGCTCGACATTGTCGCTGCCGAACTGGCCGATCAGGCGCGGGTCATCTGTTTCGACGAGTTTTTCGTCAGCGACATTGCCGACGCGATGATCCTGGGTCGGCTCCTGGAAGCGCTATTTGCCCGCGAGGTCACCCTGGTCGCCACGTCGAACATCCCGCCGCAGGAACTCTACCGGGATGGCTTGCAGCGACAGAAGTTTTTGCCGGCAATTGACCTGATCGAGCAGCACACCGAGGTGCTGCAAATCGACGGCGGCATCGACTATCGGTTGCGGGTGCTGGAACAGGCGGAGATCTACCATTCGCCGCTGGACGATCAGGCGGCACAAAATCTTGCACGATATTTCGTCGCCATCGCGCCGGACACCGGGACGGCGGGCCAGGCAATCGAAGTGCTCGGCCGCGATATTCCAACCGTGCGCCGCGCAGACGGCATCGCCTGGTTCGAATTCGACGCCCTGTGCGCGGGTCCGCGCAGCCAGGACGACTACATCGAGATCGCGCGGACCTTCCAGACGGTGATCCTGGCGGAATGTCCCGTGCTCGACGAGTACCAGGAGAACGAAGCCCGACGGTTTATTTCATTGGTCGACGAATTCTACGACCGGCGGGTCAATCTGATTATTTCGGCCGCGGCTGACATCGGCGAGCTGTATCGTGGCCGCCGCCTGAAACGCGAATTCGAACGCACCATGAGCCGCCTGCGAGAAATGCAGTCGCACGATTACCTCGCGGCCTGCCACCGAGCCTGACGACCGGGCCAATCGCGTCAGCTCTTTTCCAGCTTGTCGATCAGCGTCTGCAGGTTTTCGCTGCGCGTAGCAAACTCTTCTTCCAGCCGCCGCAATTCGTCGCGCATTTCCGCCACGGTATCGTGTTTGGCTGCCTTTGCGCCGACGATCTCCTGCAACTCCTGCAGCGCGTCGCGCAGGGCCGGATTGCTTTCCATCACAACTTCGGCATCGCCTTTGGCAGATTCGCCGGACGGTTTCTTTGGCACCCGCGGGAACTCGTAGGTTCTTCTCACGGGCAGCAAAGAGCCTTTCGGACGAGCGTAGGTGAGCCGGAGATAGTCGATGTAATTGATGCTATTGATCGAGAATTTCGCGATCTGTTCCGGGTTCACAACGCCCATTTCAGACAAGCGCGGATAGGTTTTCATTTTCGCAACACGCCGTGTAAATTCAGTCGCCATTATGCCCGATTGTGACAGCGCTGTCAGGAATATGAGAAGCCATCGCCATCTGTTCGAAACGCGGTTTCGAGGCACCGCGCCCCGCCCCGCTCCGCTTGCAAGGCTCAGCCTCATTGGACTGTTGGCACTCGGGCTCCTGGGCTGCACCGACACGCCCCCGGAGGCGCCGGAGGTCATCGTTAATGGCGGCACCGTCCGCGGCATTGCGGAAGACAGCGTCCTCGTCTTCAAGAACCTGCCGTTTGCCGCAGCGCCCGTCGGCAAGCTGCGCTGGCGGCCGCCCGTGCCGCCCCCGAAATGGTCCGGTATCCGCGACGGCACGACTTTCGGCGCCGTATGCCCGCAGCAACTCGAACCGGACTACAGCGTGGAAGTGCTCGCGCAGTATCCGATGACGGAAGACTGCCTGAACCTGAATGTATGGACACCGTCGCTGGCACCGGATCGACTGCAACCGGTGATGGTCTGGATTCTGCCGGGCAGCTTCAAACAGGGTGCCGGCCAGATGCCACGCTACAACGGCGCGGGCCTCGCGCGGCAGGGACAGGTCGTGGTGACCTTCAATTACCGTCTCGGTTTTCTCGGTCAATTCGCGCACCCGGCGCTGACCGCCGCCGCGGCACCCGACGAGCCGCTCGCCAACTACGGCCTGATGGACCAGATTGCCGCGCTGAAATGGGTGCGCGACAACATCGCCGCGTTCGGCGGCGATCCGGACAATGTCACCATCTTCGGCATGTCGGCGGGCGGCGTCTCGGTCAATTACCTGATGGCGATGCCCGCGGCCCGCGGCCTGTTTCATCGGGCGATTTCCCAATCATCCGCCATTCGCATGTATGCGCCGCGGCGCCTCAGCGAGGCGGTACCCGGCATCAGCCCACTCGAACAGACCGGCGTCCAGATGGCGGACCACTTCAACATCGCGGCTGCCGAGGTTTTGTCCGGGCTGCGCGGCCTGAGCTGGGAACAGGTGCTCGAATTCCAGGCCGCAACCCCGGTTGCCGGCGGCTCACTGAATCCGGTGCTGGACGGTCGCCTGATCGTCGACAGTGTCGGCGCGACGTTCCGCGACGGCCGGCAGGCGCCGGTGCCATACATCACCGGCGCCACGAGCTGGGAAGGCAGCTTGCTGACCTTTCTCGACGATGCCACACCGGTCCTGAACAATTTGCAGATGACGCGCGCGGACGCCGACAGGCTTTACGGCGATGCTGATGAGAAGACGCTGATCAACAAGCTGCAGGTCGACATTTTCTACGGGTCACAACGCTACCTGGCGAAACTCCATGCAGCGGCCGGTCAGCCGACGTACTTGTATTTCTTCTCCCGCGTACTCGAAGTTGCCGAGGACGAGCTGCCCGGTGCCGCGCATGGCGCCGAGACCCGGTACGCCATGCAGACGCTGGACAGTTTCGCCGGGCCGGCCAAGATGGCCGTCTATGGCACGACAATCTCACCATCGGATCGCAGCTACGCGGACGTCGTGAGCGCCTACTGGGCCGAATTCGCGCGCACCGGCAACCCGAACGGGGCCGACCGGCCAGCGTGGCCACGCTTCGACGCCAACCCGGATGCCGGCGACTCGCTGCTCGAGTTCGCCCAGGATGTACCCGTGGCGCGGGAGAATTTCCTCGCCGACCGCATGAAATACTTCGAAAATCATTTCGATGCAGGCAAACTATGATTCCGCCTGCTGCCGCAATACCAAGGAGCAATTGAATGCCCGGCAAACTCGTGCTGTGCCGCCATGGCCAGAGCCTGTGGAATCGCGAAAACCTGTTTACCGGCTGGACCGATGTTGACCTTACGGAGCAAGGCGTTCGCGAAGCACGCGAGGCGGGTCGGCAACTCGGCGAGCTGGGCATCGAATTCGATATCGCCTTTACCTCGGTGCTCAAGCGCGCGATTCGCACGCTGTGGCTGATTCTCGACGAGATGGACCTCATGTGGATCCCGGTCGAGCGTGCCTGGCAGCTCAACGAACGTCATTACGGCGGGCTGCAAGGCCTCGACAAGGCACAAACCGCCGCGAAGCACGGCGCGGATCAGGTCCATATCTGGCGGCGCAGCTACGATATTCCGCCGCCAGTGCTGGACGCGTCGGACGAACGCCACCCGGGCCAAGACCCGCGTTACGCCGGCATTGCCAACCTGCCCGGCTCCGAGTCACTGAAAGACACCCTGTTGCGCGTCGAACCTTACTGGCAAGCCACTATCGTGCCGCGCCTGCAGGCCGGCGACGACGTGCTGATCGCGGCGCATGGCAACAGCCTGCGCGCGTTGATGAAAATGCTGGACAACATTTCCGATCAGGACATTACCGGTCTGAATATTCCAACCGGCGTGCCGATTCTCTACGAGCTGGACGATCAGCTCGCAACCGTAAAGCGCGAATTCATCGGGGACCCCGAGACGGTGCGCAAAGCAGCTGAAGCCGTCGCAAAACAGGCCAGCGGCGGATGACACTCTACGCGCTGGGCGACCGGCGTCCGGTCAACGACGGTGACTTTTACGTGGCTCCCGGGGCGAGCGTCATCGGTGACGTCGAGCTGGGACCGGATTGCAGCGTCTGGTTCGGCGCGGTCGTGCGCGGCGACGTGGAAGCCATCACACTGGGACGCGGCGTGAACATCCAGGACGGTTCCGTGCTGCACACCGACCCTGGCGCGCCAATGATGCTGGAGGACTACGTTACCGTTGGGCACATGGTGATGCTCCACGGCTGCCGTATCGGACGGTATTCCCTGGTTGGTATCGGCAGCGTCGTGCTGAATCATGCGGTGATCGGTGAAAATTGCATCATCGGTGCCAATTCACTCATTACAGAACGCAAAGCGTTTCCAGACGGCAAATTGATCCTGGGCGCACCCGCCAAAGTCGTGCGTGACCTCACGGCTGACGAAATCGCCGCGTTGCCGACTTATTCGCAGCGCTATATGGATCGGGCGCGGTTGTATCGCGAGCAGCTCAGCGCAGTCTGATCAGACCTTCCTGCGCCGTCGACAGAGTCAGCACGCCATCGTTGGTGAACACCTGGCCGCGCGCCAGACCGCGGGCACCCGACGCACTGGGACTGTCGAATGAGAACAGCAACCAGTCGTCCACACGACAGTCACGGTGAAACCACATGGCATGGTCCAGGCTTGCCATCTGCAGGCGCGCGCGCAGCAGGCGCTCATCGCCATGGGGCAGCGTCGCTGTCGCCAGCAGCTCGTAATCCGAGACGTAGGCCAGCAACGCAGCGTGCAGTACCGGGTCGTCCGGCAACCGGTCGACGGCGCGCATCCACACGGAGCGCAACGGCTCCATGCCACCGCGATAGGGTTCGTCCCGCCCCACCGGCCGCACATGAAAGGGGCGTTTGTGACTCAGGAATTCACGCACCTTCTCCGGTAGCGAATCCAGTTCGGCGGCATGAATCTCGCTGATGTCTTTCAAATCGTCTGGTGGCTCCACCTGAGGCGCCTGCACCCGGTGGTCCAGGCCCTCCTCATGGATCTGGAAAGACGCCGTCATATTGAAAATCTGGCGGCCGTGCTGAATGGCAATAACGCGGCGGTTGGTGAAGCTGCGCCCGTCTCGCGAGCGATCGACCTCATACACAATCGGTGCATTGGGATCACCCGCGCGCAGAAAATAGGCATGCAGCGAATGCACGGCCCGGTCTTCGACCGTCCGACTGGCCGCAACCAGCGCCTGGCCCAGTACCTGGCCGCCGAATACCTGCGGATTACCAATGTCGCGGCTCTGTCCGCGAAAAATATTGAGCTCGACCGTTTCGAGGTCCAGCAGCGACACGAGGTCGGCGAGTAACGGATCCATAACGGATATTCTAATATGCTACGGTCCCAGCGATTTGACGGGGGAAGCAGACATGTCTGACACAACGAGCGCAAAACGTCCGCGCGGCACACGCTGGTGTTCCATCGGCAGCTGGGGCGCGGCCATTGGCATGGTCATGGCGGTGCTTGGCGTGGCCGGCGTGCGGATCGGGATCTTTTCGACTGTCGGCGCCTTCCTGGTATTCGGCGTTGGCGCGCTGATGGGCGCGATATCGATCCTGATGCTGCTGGGCGGGCTGGTCCTCAGCAAGGGCACCGGCGGGGATGTCGATGCCGGACGCGTGTACGGCGCACTGATCGGCGCCGTGCTGTTGATCGCCGCAATCCTGATTCTGCGCCCGGACACGGGCGGCGCGCCCCCGATCCATGACATTACGACGGACCTGGATAATCCACCGGCATTCAGTGAAGCGATGCGCACGGCGCGTTCGGACGGCGGGGCGGAAAACCCGCCGGAGTATTCGGGGGGTGACACGCCGGATCTGCAACGTGCGGCCTTCCCGGAATTGCAGACCGTGATCATCAGCAAGCCGCCCGCCGATGTCTTCAAGGCGGCCGAAAAGGTCGCCACCGAATTCGGCTGGGAAGTCGTCAATGCCGATGCGTCTGCCGGGCTACTCGAAGCTACGGATACCACCAAGTGGTTTCGTTTCAAGGACGACGTGGTGATCAGGATCCAGCCGAGCGGCGCTGGCTCGGCCGTGGATGTCCGTTCCAAATCGCGCGTTGGTCGTGGCGACATGGGCGCCAACGCGACCCGGATCAAGGCATTCCTGACGCGGCTGGACGCGTACACGAGCTGAGATCACAGCGGATGGACCGGCAGGCGCTCGAGTCCCTGCTGGACTATTACCTCGCGGTGCTGGTTACGGCTGGCGACTACGCGCTGGCGATTCAACCCGACATTGCGGGGCCGGACGCGAAAGACGGCATCAACGCCTGGACGCAGGCGCTGACCGACGCCGACATCGCCGTGCAAAACTACGTCGAAGTGGCGACGCTCGCACACGATGCGCACCTGGGGTTTTTCGGCGAGGAGTCAGCGCAATCGGCCAATAGTGGATATTTCGACCCGGCAGCAGTGACCCGCATCTGCCTCGATCCCATCAATGGCACCTTTCTTTACAAGAACCAGCAGGACGGCTGGGACATCGTGTTGAGTATCGTGCACGAGCGTCGCCTGCTGGCCGCGATCAGCTACATGCCGGCGAGCGGTAAGTTTTATCTCGCCAGTCGCCCGCATGGCGCGTTGACCGGCTCGCGTGACTTCGCCCGTGTCGCTGCCATGCAGTCCCTCGAAACACGCGGCGGGAGCGACGTCTGCGTGACGTATAACGCGGACCACGTGAGTGCTGCGCTCGCGGGACAGTTTCGTTGTTTCGATATCGTGCGCGATCACAAACCCGGCGCAGTGCCGGATAATCTCAATCAACTGTTCACGGGGGGCGTGGACGCGTTCGCCTGCACGCAGGGCGACCTGCTGGACTGGGGCGCGCTGGCCTTTGTCGTCGAGCAGGCCGGCGGCCAGGCATCAGACCTCGGCGGCGCAGGGCTGCAGGGTTTCGATGACTTCGATCCGCAGGCGCAGACCGATATGCTGATCGCAGCAACCCCGGAGGTTCACAGCCGGATAATCGCGGCGCTGGGATGAGCGCGCGCTGTTCATTCCTCGTCTTCCTCGAAGAAATACATGGCAATGGTTTCGGCCACCATGGCCGGCCGATTTTCGCCTTCAATCTCCATGGTGTGCTCAAGCACGGTCTGCAGTGCACCGGCGCGGCGCCGCGCTGACAAGACTTTACTGCGCAGGCGAACCCGGCTGCCGGCTGCCACCATGTTTTTGAATCGAACTTTGTTCACGCCAAAGTTGATGGCGCGATCCAGCCGCTCGAGTCGCATGAAATGATCAACCAGCGCGGGAATAAGAGAGACCAAAAGATAGCCGTGTGCAATGGTCGAGCCAATCGGCAGCTCCCGTTCCGCGCGGGCCGCATCGACATGAATCCACTGGTGATCGTCGGTTGCATCCGCGAACCGATTAATACGATCCTGATCGATCAGCATCCAATCGGACACACCGATTTCTTCACCGTCCAGGGCGACGCCATCCTCGATGCTGGAAACGGTCACAACCATGGCTCGGCATAGTAACGTATGCCCCGCGAGTTTGAACAGGCGCGTTCCCACAAACAAAGCGATTGTATGAACGACGAGCAACAAGAAATTTCGGCGCTCAAACCGGCGATGGCACCGTTGCGCCGGCCCGTCTTTCGGGCGCTGTGGCTCGCCCTGATCATTTCCGGACTGGGTTCCTGGATGCACGATGTCGGTGCGGGCTGGCTGATGGCAACATTGGCCCCGGAACCGGTGATGGTATCCATGGTCCAGGCAGCGACATTGTTGCCGGTTTTCTTTCTGACCTTACCGGCCGGCGCCCTGGCCGATATCGTCAATCGGCGGCGCTTCCTGATTACCGCGCAACTGTGGATGATGGCCAGCGCCGGCACGCTCGGCGCACTCACGCTGCTTGGCCTGACAAACGAGTGGATCCTGCTGGCGTTGACGTTGTCGATGGGTTGCGGCACGGCGATGATGATGCCGGCGTTCTCGGCCCTGATTCCCGATCTGGTGCCACGCGCCGAATTGACTGCTGCGGTCACGCTCAACTCGATTGCCTTCAACGTGACTCGCGCGCTGGGGCCGGCGGTCGCGGGTACCATTCTCGCCGTGTCCGGTCCGGGCATCGTTTTCGTCGTCAACGCGATCAGCTTCACGGCGGTGATCTGGGTAATCTCGCGTTGGCGCGACAAGCAGCCTGCCAGCTCGCTGCCCAGCGAGCGCTTTGTCGGCTCCATGCGCACTGGTCTGCGCTATGCGCGGCGTGCTACCGAACTGCACGTCGTCATTTCCCGCGGTGTGGCGCTGTTCATTGCGATGAGCGCGCCCATCGCGTTCCTGCCGCTGGTGGTCAAGACCGAATTGCAGACCGGCCCGCAGACCTATGGACTGCTGTTTGGCTGTATCGGGGCCGGTGCAGTTGCGACCGGGCTGGTTCTGCCAGGCCTGCGGCTGCGATATTCCGCCGACAAGGTCATCCTGCTCGGCAGTTTCGGCGTGGTTGCCGCGAGCGTTGCGCTGGCGCTGATTCGCAACGTGCCGTTGTTATGCGGCGCGATGCTGTTACTCGGCGCCAGTTGGATCAGCGCGCAATCGACTTTGCAGGTCACCGCACAACTCGCCCTGCCCGGCTGGGTACGTGCCCGGGGGCTCGCGATATTCATCGCGAGTTTCACGGGCGTAATGGCGCTGGGTGCGGTCGGCTGGGGCAAGGTCGCAGATCTGACGAGCCTGAGCACGGCATTGCTGATATCGGCCGGTGCCGGCGCACTGGGTACGCTGCTGACCGCCGGCATGAGTTTGGAGAAAATCAGCGACCGCGACCTGACACCGGCCGAGCCCATCCACGAACCGCGCCTGACGCCCGGTGCGGGCGACGCCGATCGCGGACCGGTGTTGGTGAACGTTCACTACGAGATCGAACCCGGTGACGCCGATGACTTTGTAGCGGCCATGCAGGAAGTGCGGCGCGTGCGTTTGCGGAACGGTTCATCAGCCTGGGGTCTGTTCCAGGACTGGCGCGATGAGCGCCGTTTTACGGAAATATTTCTTGACCAGTCATGGCTGGATCATCTCCGCCAGTCACAGCGGATCACGCGCGAGGACCGCCGACTCGTCGACCGGGCCCGCAGTTTTCATCGCGGGACACGTCCGCCGACGGTCACCCATCATGTCGCGCCGCGCCGGCCGCAGCGCCGCTAGGCGAATCAACCCGATACCGGGTTGCCAATGGCCTGCAGAAATTCGGCGCGAATACGATCGTTGTCCATGAACGCGCCGAGCATTTCCGTCGTCACCATCTTCACGGAAGTCTTGTTGACGCCGCGCGTGGTCATGCACTGGTGCTGCGCTTCCACGACGACTGCGACACCGCGCGGCTCGAGCGCCTCATTCATGCAGTGAGCGATCTCGGCGGTCAGGCGCTCCTGCACCTGGAGTCGCCGCGTGTACGCCTCAACCATCCGGACCATTTTGCTGATGCCGGCCAGCCGCTTGTCCGGCAGATAGGCGAGATGAATCTTGCCGATCATGGGCGCCATGTGATGCTCGCAATGCGAGGCGAACTCGATGTCACGCAGCGTGACGACGCGGTCATAGTGATTCACGGCCTGGGACGACGCATCGAGCAGTGCCAGCGGATCCTGTTCATAGCCGGCGAACCAGTCCAGGTACGCGTTGGCGACCCGCGCCGGCGTCTTGGCCAGGCCCGGACGATCCGGGTCTTCGCCGATCCAGCCCAACAACACGCGGATCGCGGCTTCGGCTTGCTCCCGGCCGGGCCGGGACCCTTTGTCGTCACTCATGCGGGTTTCCTCTCCTTGGCGCCGGCATCAGGCCGCCCGGTAATCACTCTTGCCCCCGGACTTTTCGACCAGGTGAACGTCCCGGATAACAATATCGTGGGACAACGCCTTGCACATGTCATACACGGTCAATGCGGCCACGGTTGCCCCTGTCAGCGCTTCCATTTCCACACCGGTCCGATGCGCCACACGCGTGTGGCAGTCGATCACGACCTCGCCAGCCGGGTCCACTGCGATTTCGATCCGACAACCATCCAGACCAATCGGATGACAGAACGGCACCAGCTCATGGGTCCGTTTCGCCGCCATCGTGCCGGCAATGATGGCCGTCTGGAAGACCGGCCCCTTTGGACCCCGGATCTCGTCGCCTTCGATCGCCGCCTGCACTGCCGGTGGCAGGTACACGCGGGCGCGGGCATGCGCACGCCGCAGGCTGACGGCCTTATCGCCGACGTCCACCATGGTAGGCCGGTTGCCCGCGTCCACGTGGCTCAGCCCTGAATTCTTTTCTTTCTCTGACAATGGTTTAGTAGTTTTTATTTAGACGGATTATAGCCTATTGCATGGTCGTCCGGTGTCTCCGGCGAATGCTGGTAGCGCCCTTCGCGCAAGGTCAACCACACCATGTGCAGAAAAGTCGCCAGGCCCCAGGTCAGCCCAACCACGACGCCGGCATCCAGGATGCCGCGCCACGGCTGGTCGAGTAGCTGGACCAGCAGCACGGCGATCACGATCGCGAAGGTGCCGACCCACGCGCCAATCAACCCGCGGCGGCGATTATGGAAGTAGCCGATGCAGAACAGCGGGGCCAGCACGGCCCGGAGAAAGCTGGGATTCAATAGCAGGTAAAGCGCCCGGGCGGCAACGCGCGGCGAGAAGCGGCACTGGAAACCCTTGTAGCCCTCCGACCAGGCCATGAAGCCGACACTGAAAACCATCAAGCCCCACTGCCAGGCAGTCATGCCGCCCTCGATGGCCGTAATGACATGCGGCGTCAGCCGCACGATCGCAAACACCAGGATGCCGGCCACGCCGATGACACCCCAGGCGGCGGCCAGCCATGCCCAGGCAGGGCGTTCACGCGTGACGGCGGGAATCGCGTCGGAATTGGTGTGCACTTCGGCTGCCATGCTTGCTGATATTATCCCGCTTCAACGGCGCCGCGGCCTGTAATGGCGCGGTGTCGGCCCACGTTGCTGCATTCGCAACAGTGTACCCGCCGACCGGAACGACTGGAACATGGCGCGAAACATCATCGAAAAAATCTGGGATGAGCACAAGGTCGCCGACCTGGACGACGGCAGCACGCTGCTTTACATAGACCGGGTGTTTCTGCACGAGCGCACCGGCAGCATTGCGCTCAAAGGACTGGAGGCCAGCGGTCGGCAGGTGCGCAACCCGGAACAGGTGTTCTGCGCCATGGATCATATTGTCGACACCTTTCCGGGCCGCACTGACGAGACCGTGATGCCAGGCGGCAAGGCCTTCATCACGACCACCCGGGAAGCAGCTCACGCCGCCGGCATCACACTGTTCGATCTCGGCGATGAGCGGCAAGGCATCGTGCACGTGGTGTCGCCGGAACAGGGCATCGCTTATCCGGGCGTCACCCTGGTGTGCCCCGACAGCCATACCTGCACCCAGGGTGCGGTGGGCGCGCTGGCCTGGGGCATCGGCTCCACCGAAGCGGAGCACGCCATGGCAACCAAGACCCTGGTCGTGCGCAAGCCGAAGACCATGCGCATCAGTTTCGACGGTCAGTTGCCGCCCGGTGTAACTGCGAAAGATATGATTCTACATCTGATCGGCGTGCACACGGCCGCCGGTGGCGTCGGCTACGCGATCGAATTCGCCGGCGAGGCCGTGCGCAACCTGCCGATGGAAGCGCGCTTTACGCTGTGCAATATGGCGGTCGAATTCGGCGCGTGGACGGGCCTGATCGCGCCGGACCCGAACACCTTTGATTATGTGCGCGGGCGACCGTACGCGCCGGACGAGGCCCACTGGGAAGTCGCGCGCGAAAACTGGCAGAGCCTGGTCAGCGATCCGGGTGCGGTTTTCGACAAGGAAATTCGGATCGACGTGGCGGACATCGTGCCGCAGGTCACGTGGGGCACCAGCCCGCAGCATACCGTCGGCATCGATGGCCAGGTCCCCGATCCAGCCATGGAAACGGATTTGAATCGTCGCCAGCTCATGCAGAATGCACTCGCCTATATGGAACTCGAACCCGGCATGCCCATGGAAGGCATCCCGATCGAAGCCGCGTTCATCGGTTCCTGCACCAACAGCCGCCTGAGTGACCTGCGCAATGCCGCCGCAATCCTGAAAGGTCGCACGGTTGCGGCGGGCGTGAAGGCGATCGTTGTGCCCGGCTCCGGCCTCGTAAAAAAGGCCGCCGAGGCCGAGGGACTGGACAAGATATTCACGGCGGCCGGTTTCGAGTGGCGTGAATCCGGCTGCTCGATGTGCTTCTTTGCCGGCGGTGAAAATTTCGGCCTCGAGACTCGCGTCATCAGCAGCACGAACCGGAATTTCGAAAATCGCCAGGGCCCGCGCACGCGCACGCACATCGCGAGTCCGACGACCGTCGCCGCGTCCGCGGTCGCCGGCGAATTGACCGACGTCCGCAAGCTGGCAGCGCAATGATGGACAAATTCACTACGCTGAACAGTATTGCCGCGCCGATGCGCCGGCTGAATATCGATACCGACATCATCATTCCGAGCCGGGAAATGAAACGGGTATCCAAAAAGGGGCTGAGTGAGGGATTGTTCGCCGGCTGGCGCTACACGACGCCGGGTGGGCGCGAGGAGAACCCGGACTTTATCCTGAACCAGGCGCCCTATCGCGACTCACAGATCCTCCTGGCCGGCGGCAATTTCGGCTGCGGATCGAGTCGTGAGCATGCGGTGTGGGCACTCCATGAATGGGGTATCCGTTGCATCATCGCACCGAGTTTCGGTGCGATCTTCCAGGGCAATTGTGTCCGGAACGGCATTCTCCCGGTCGTGCTCGACGATGACATCGTGCAATCAATGGCCGACCACGTGACAGTGAATCCGGCCCATAACAGGATTCGTGTCGACCTGGACAGTTGCACTGTCACCGCGCCGGACGGCGAGACGTACGGTTTCGAAATTGCGGCTGGTGACCGACGCATGTTACTCGAGGGCCTCGACGCAATTGCCGTGACCCTGCAGCGGGATGACGAAATCCTGGAGTTCCAGGCGCGCGACCGGCTGCGCCGACCGTGGGTCTACCTGTAATCCGGGGACACTCTTCTCAAAGATTGTCCCCGTCTACTCAGCGCCGACCACGCCGTCGGCAATCAGCTGGTCGATGTCCGTCTCGGAATAACCCGCTTCGGCCAGCACCTCGCGCGTGTGCTGGCCGGCCCGCGGCACATCGCGGTGTATGCCGAAGCGCTGGCCGCTCATTTCCATCGGCAGCGCCGGCAACTTCGTGCTCTCGCCGGCGCGCTCCCCATCGGTCACAGTGATGGGCAACAACCCACCGCCGGCATTCAGGTGCGGATCATCGAACAGCTCCTCCGGCCTGGTGATCGGCGCGAACGGCAGGCCGGTCTTCTCCAGCTTATCCATCAGCTGTTGTTTCGTGTACTGGCGGAAGGTGTCCTTGATGATGGGCAGTAACCGCTCTTTGTGAGCCACCCGATCGTTGTTGGTCGCGAGTGTTTCATCCGCGGCCAGATCATCCAATTCAAAAGCTTCACACAGCAGTTTCCACTGCTTGTCGGATACGACTCCAACGAACACCTGGTCATCGTCGCCAGTTTCGAACACCTGGTAGATCGCCCAGGCAGACACGCGGGCCGGCATCGGTGCAGCCGGCTTGCCGGTCACGGCGAATTGCGCCATGTGCTGCCCGACAAGAAAGGCCGTGCTCTCGTACAGCGATGCCACCACTTGCTGACCCCGGCCGGTGACCGTGCGCTGAAACAACGCGGCGAGGATGCCGGTCGCGCCGAACATACCGCCCTGTACATCGATGACCGACGTGCCGGCGCGTAGCGGTTGGCCTGGCGGGCCGGTCATGTAGGCGAGACCACCCATCATCTGCGCAACTTCATCCAGGGCCGTGCGATGCTCGTACGGCCCCTGCAAAAAGCCTTTCTCGGAACAATAGATCAGACGCGGATTACGCGCATTGAGCGTGTCGTAGCCAAAACCGAGGCGATCCATGGTGCCGGGCCGGAAATTCTCGATTACGACATCCGCAGAATCGATCAGTTTCAACACCGCGTCCTTGCCGGCTGGCGCTTTGAGATCGACGCAGAAACTGCGCTTGTTGCGGTTGTACATCGGGAAGTAGCCCGCACCGGACCCCGGCAGGCGGCGCGTATTGTCCCCCCTGGCCGGCTCGATCTTGATCACGTCGGCACCGAGGTCCGCCAGGATGAGTCCGGCCGCCGGTCCCATGACCATGTGCGTGAACTCGATTACGCGCACGCCGGCGAGCGGCGCCGTGGGATGTTCTGCCATCGCGAAGCCTTTTTCGTTATGCTTGAAAAAACCGGAGTCGAACCGCAGTTTTAATGATGGTTCGTTGATTGTGGCAATACAACAGCAAAACTCTGGTTCGACCCCGCTTTTTTTGAGGACATCGCAACAATGAGCGATATCGATGTATTGATCAGCGAAGTTGGCCCCCGCGACGGCCTGCAGAGCATCAAGTCCATTATGCCAACTGACGCCAAGAAAGCCTGGATCAAGGCCGAGGCCGACGCCGGCGTGCGCGAAATCGAGGTCGGTTCTTTCGTGCCGCCGAAACTGTTGCCACAACTCGCCGACACTGCCGAGATCGTAGCCTACGCGCGGACCCTGCCCGGCCTCGCCGTGGCCGCGCTGGTGCCAAATTTCAAAGGCGCCGAGAACGCGGTCAAAGCCGGGGCGCACAAAATAACGCTGCCGTTGTCGGTCAGCGAGACACACAGTCAGGCCAACCTGAAGAAAACGCATGCACAGGTGCTGGACGAAGTGCGCAAGATTGTCGAGCTGCTCGACAGCCTGCCGGCTGATCAGCGCCCGGATTTCGAAGGCGGATTATCGACCGCGTTCGGCTGCACCCTGGAAGGTAAGGTCCCCGAGGCCAAGGTGGTCGAACTCGCGCGGGAACTGATCGCACTCGGCTGCGACGAAGTTGGCCTGTCGGACACCACCGGTTATGCAAACCCAACCCAGCTGCGGCGACTGATCAAGCTCATCTGGGCCGAGGTGGGCCAGGACAAGCTGACCGGCGTGCACCTGCACAACACCCGCGGCCTCGGGCTGGCAAACGCACACGCGGCACTGGAGGAAGGCATCACGACGCTGGACAGCTCGCTGGGCGGCATCGGCGGTTGCCCCTTCGCACCAGGCGCCAGCGGCAACATCGTGACGGAGGATCTCGCCTTCATGCTCGATGCGATGGGACTGCAGACGGGTATCGATCTGGCCAAACTACTGGCGGTGCGGCAGATCGTGCGGGACGCGTTACCGGACGAAGAACTCTACGGCTTTACCCCCGATGCCGGACTGCCCAAGGACTATTCGCCGGGCGGCTGGGGCATCGCTGCCTGACACGCTGACACCTGATGTTCCTCGGATCCAATGCCGGCAGTCTTTGCGAACCTGTTACCCAGAGGCGTTGGGACCGGGCCGAACTCCAGACGCAGGTAGCAACGCGCGTCGCCGCGTATCAAGCTGCCGGCCTGGCCCCGGGCGACCGCTGCCTGATCCTGTTTGGCAACCGCCTCGAGTTTTTCGCGGAGCTGCTCGCCATCTGGAATCTCGGCGCCTGCGCGATTCCAGTGGATACACGGCTGACGGACTTCGAACTGGGTAACCTCGTCAAGGCCTCACAACCGAAACTGGCGATTCTCGACGACAGCAGGACCGCCCCGGGCGACGGCTCACTTTCGGGCGTGCAGCTCTTCAATACGCTGGACCAGCCGCACGCGCATGGCGCGCCGGAGCCGACGGCCGGACTGCATCTCGATAACAATGCGTTGATCCTGTTTACGTCGGGTTCAACCGGCCAGCCGAAGGGAGTCGTCCACACCTTCCGCTCGCTCCTGGCGCGCTGGATCAGTCTTGACCAGGCGCTGGGGCGCGCCAATTTCGCACGAACCCTGTGCGTGCTCCCAACACATTTCGGGCACGGTCTGATTTGCAATTGCCTGTTTCCCTGGCTAACCGGTAATGATTTGTTCATTTCACCGCCCTTCCGCGCCGACCTGATCATGTCGCTCGGGAAGCTCATCGATGAACACGGCATTTCCTTCATGTCCTCCGTGCCATCCGTCTGGAATCTGGCTCTGAAAGCGAGCGCCCCGCCGAAACTTTCCAGTCTGCAGCGGATTCATATCGGCTCGGCGCCTTTATCCGCATCGCTGTGGCGGCAAGTGCAGGAATGGTCGGGGACCCGCAATGTCTGCAATGCCTACGGCATTACGGAAACCGGGAGTTGGGTCGCCGGCTTGGCACAGGACAACATCGAGCCAATGGACGGCCTGATTGGCGAGCCATGGGGTGCCCAACTGAAGATCTCGACAGCACGAACCGTAGCCGAATTGGCAACGGGGGCAGTAGATTGCCCGGCCGGCGAAGAAGGCATGATCTGGCTCAACACCCCCGCCCTGATGAAAGAGTATTACCAGCTGCCGGATGTGACGAGCGCGGCAATCTACAACGGCTGGTTCAATACCGGGGATATTGGTGTCGTCGACGAGCTGGGCAGGCTAACCATTCGCGGCCGGGAGCGTGACGAAATCAACAAGGGCGGCATGAAGATTTTCCCTGCCGACATCGATGCCGAAGGTACAGACGTCGACGACGTTGGGGTCGTCCGCGACGATGGCATCGATGTCGGCAGGGAAAATCTTCATGCCGCCCTTGTTGATTTCGTCACGCTCCCGGCCGCGAATGG
>JASJBD010000157.1 GCA_030066665.1 Gammaproteobacteria bacterium | reverse complement strand
CACACGTGCATCCAGCGCTTGCAGCGCGCAGGGCAGGTCATAAAGCGGTGCCGATGCGGCGATGCAGCCGCCGATGGTGCCGACGTTGACGATCTGCGCGGGCGGGTACGTCAAGGCATCCCAGATAGCGCCGCAGGCCGGGTTCGAGCGGATGTTGTCGTCGTCCTGGATCGTGGCGAAATTCGTCGCCGCGCCGATGATCAGCTCGTCACCCTCGCTGCGAATACCGGACAGCTCCAGTTGCCCGATGTCGATCAGCGCTTCGACATTGCTGATCAGGCCGCGAACTTCCAGGCCGTGCACGAAAGTCCCACCGGCGACCAGCATCGCGTTGTCGCCGAACTTCTGCAGCAGGCCGATAGCTTCCTGCGTCGAGCCAGGCACGAAATAGTCGTTGATATTGGGTAGCGCCATTACTTTCCCCGTTTTTTGCTCAAGTGTAGCGGGCTCAGGCCCGGTTCACGTCGGTATTCGTGTGAAAGTTCGCCCAGATGAACCAGAAGATCTCGCTTTTCATGGTTTCCAGGCGTGCCAGCGTCTGGCCGCCCGGAACTTCCCCCATGATATTGATGGTGTCGATCGGAGCGCCAGTGTCGTTATAGAACGCGCCGACGGCTTGCCAGCGTGGATCATAGGCCAGCACCACGTCCCGGTCACCGATTCGGGTATTGACGATATTGCCCCGTTCGCGGATGAAGTCCTGCGTGTAGGCGACGTAGTCGTCGCCGACATTCACGCCGTACACCAACACCTTGCGCGGCAGGCGCTCGTCGAATTCCTTGATCGTTGGAAAAGCCGGCTCGTCGCCGACCCATTGCAGGCTGACGCCGTTGTACATCATGACGTGCCGGGTCAGCCGGTCCCAGGCCGCGACGACCGGGTTCTCGGCAAAACCCGGGATCTCGTTCACGTAGACCTGACCATCCGGGTAAAGAGCCTCGAAGCTGGCCAGCGGCATCCGGAAGGTCGGCCATTCCCGCATGCGGCCGCGTTCGGGCTGGCGTTCCATGCTGCCGTAAATCTGCTGAATCGGCTCACCGGTATTGTGATCCCACAGCACCAGGTTGTTCTCCAGCTGCGTCATCACGCTGAGTTCCAGCGGCTGGCCGTCGATCTCGGGTGTATAGGCGATCCCCATGTTGGTCAGGCCGCAGTACGTCATGATGACTTCCTCACCATCGATCGGCCCGCCGGTCGCGACATGCGGCTGCAGAATGAAATAGTCGCTGTACGCCAGGGCGCCCTTGTCGGTTTCCAGCACGATCAGGCTGATGTCGGCTACGGAATCGAGTTTCTCCCAGCCGAACCGGGCCCAGTCGAAAGTGCGTTCGAAATACGGGCGTGCTTCGCTGACCGGGACGAACTTCGCCGTATGTTGCTGCGAGCGAAACATCACATGGGGGTTGATGTAGCCGCTGTAGAACAGAAACAGGCTGAGAAAGGTCACCGTGAACATCACGCCCTTGCCGGCCAGGCGGCGATCGGCAAACCACAACAGCCACGCAAAGATCAGCGTGCCAATGCCGGCGATGGCCAGCAGCTCGCGGTTGTACCAGACGGCCATCGTGAATTCGCGGGTCGACTGCACCAGCCACTGACTGATATCCGCAAGATCCTTGAAGATGATGAAATTGACCCCGAGCGAAATCAGGATCAGACTCCAGAATACCAATCGCTTCATGCCATATCCCCGTGACCGTCAGGCGCGTCGCTCAGTCGTCTTTTGGTGCGCGGCTGCGCCGACGCGTCTCGGACGGCGCCTCGCCGAAGCGCGCGCGATAGATTTGCGCAAACTTGCCGAGGTGGTTAAACCCGCAGGCCATGGCGACGTTGGTGACCGATTCGTTATTGGCCGCAGCCTGTTTCAGGCGTCGCCGCGCTTTTTCCAGGCGGCAGTCGCGCAGATATTCCATCGGCGTCGTGTCGCGGAAACGACGAAACGCGGCCTGCAAGCTGCGTTCGCTGACACCGGCGACCGCAGCCATATCGGCGAGCGTGAGCGCGTCGCCGGAATGCTCCGCGATATAGCGCTCCGCCACCGCGACATAGGGCGGTGCCGCGTTGTCGACCCGCATCGCGCGGCTATAGTTATGCGGCAGACTCGATAACACCAGGCCAACCAGCGTGTTTTCGAGCTGCCGGACTACGCTGGGCTGCTGCAGGCAGGGGCTACCGCGATTGAATTCACCGCAGAGGTAGTCCAGATACCCGCGCAATGCATCGATATCGGCGTCAGCGGCTTCGCCGTCGGACCAGTTGGAATCGAAGCAGAGGGGTTCGAGCAGGGCCTCGCCGGTTTCGCGTCGCAGCCAGTTGCGGAACACCTCGCCCGGGATTCGCACCGTCAGGTTTGATTCCTCGGGTGAGAACTCCATGACAGCGTCGCTGGAGGGATTGAGCGGGTGCGCGCCCAGCGCATCGAGCGGATTGGTGACGCCGTCCTGCTCCACCAGGCCGATGCCGCTCGTGAGCACGAGGAACAGGTAGGAATCCGTGGGCCGCGCATCGATCCTGACCGGCGCGCCGTAACGCAGTGAGTGAATTGACACGCGGCCGACCTTGGCCAGCCGGTGACGGAACGCCAGACGCGAGTCAGGTTCTGTGAGGCTCAGCGCATGCGGCCAGAGGTAATTGGACAGGTGTTGACGGGCATCATCCAAGTCGGTTGTTTCGAGCAGCGGTTTCGCGTCCAGGCGCATATCTCAATGTCCCTTCGATTTCAGAGCTCGTCGGCCAGCAGGTAATCTGGCGTCGGCGTGTCCTCGAGACCCCAGCCGCCCATCAGATAATGGTGCACGATGCGGATCGACGTCAGTCCGATGTGCTGGTCGTAGCCGTCCAGGTCGCCGAACTGCGACCGCAATTTTTCACCGACATAGCCCTGCATGGCATCCATGACCCAGATTGGCACCATCTCCACGAAGGCTTCCTGGCTGGCGATCTGGATGGCCTCGATGTAATCGCAGCCTTTGGTGAACGCGCTCTTGTCGCCGATCCCGTAGCGGCCTGGGACAAAGGTATCGAAATCCAGCACGGCCAGCTCGCGCATAAATTTCACGAAATTGGCAATGTGATAGTCGGGCATCAGACCGTACTTCGCGTTGGTCAGGATCGTGTCGCTGGAAAACAGGATCCTGGCGTCCGGAAAATACGTTGATAAGTTGCCGGTGCCATGCGTCGGGCCCGGATTGATCAGTTGAAAGCTGACCCCGTCGATTTCCAGCTCGTGATGGTGACCCGATAACGTGCGGGTCGGCACGAGCTGCCCTTCGGCCTCGCGCAGCCTGATCACATTGGCGCACATCTCATCGGCGATGATCTCCGCGTTCGGCGCCAGGTCGGCCGCAAAGCCGGCGTGATCCAGGTGATCGTGCGTGTAAATAAGGTGGTTGATCGGCTTGCCCGGCACGGCGGCTTCGATCGCGGCGCGAAACGCGCGGGCCCGGCCCGGCGTGCCAAAGGTATCGAACGCAATGACGCCGCTGTCTCCGGCGAGGAACAGCGTGCGGACCTGGCCGTCCGAGACTGTCCAGATATGGTCGGCCAGCTGTTGCGTCTCCATGGCCGGTTCCTCGGCCAGGTACGCCTGCATCTTGTCGCTGGTGAACAGCCCGCGGTTTTCTGCCATCGTCGTGCTCCGGCTCAGAACGGCGTCGTGTGGGCGCGCATATTCCCCTCGATGCCCCAGCCACCGGTCAGGAATTGCTGCATGTACCGCGACAGGTTCATCGCGCAATACTCGTCGAAGCGGAACAGGTGTCCCCAGCGGCCGTCGAGATTCTGATAGGTGTAGTTCGTGACTGCCTCCCAGTCGTGCGGGTCCACGCCGCTGGCGATGGCGTCCTGCGCGACTTCGGCCATGTCGTCGTAATACTGCAGGCTGTCCTCGAAGCCCTTGCGGTCCGTGATCCAGAAATGACCTGGCACGAACACGTCCCAGTCGAGGCTCAGCAGGCGCCGCATTGCCGGCACGTAAGGCGTTAGATGCCAGTCCGGAAAGAACGTGTAGCCGACGCCCGGGATCACCGTGTCGACCATGAACAGCAGCTTGCTGTCCGGGAAATAGGCAGCAATGTTGCCGTCCCCGTGCGTGGGGCCCGGATAGAGCAGTTCGAATCGCACGCCGTCCAGTTCGTAGGCCTGGCGTTCGCCCGAGAAGGTTTCGGTAGCCGGCAACTGCCCATCGGACTGGCGCGCCCGCACGACTTTGTCGCACAGCTCGTGCGCCAGGATATCCGCATCCGGGGCCATGTCGGCCGCATAGCCGGTGTGGTCGAGGTGCTCGTGGCTGTAGACGATCGTGTGTAGCTGCTTGCGTGGCAGCACGCGTTGAATCGCGCCGGCGTAGGCGCGTGCGCTGCCGGGCGTGGTCAGCGTATCGAAGGCGATGACGCCTTTGTTGCCTTCGACGAAGATGGTCCGGTATATGCCTTCGCTGACGGTCCAGATGTTGTCCCGCACCGGTTCGAAGGTGATGTCACGCCACGCGGACTGCACGGCCAGCGGGCCGGGGATCGTGAAAATTCCGCAATGATCGCAGGGTGCCTGCGGATCCTGTTGTGCTTCGCTCACGCTGATACCCCCGGGTTGCGCCTGCTATGCGCCGGCCTGCTTATGGCGCGGACGCTCATGAGTATGCCCAGCCCCTCGCGCGGTCCGGTAGGCAAATTCGGCAGAACGGGTGATATCTGCGACCGAACCGGGAATAATACGCGGCCGCGCCTGCCGCGCTGGCGCAGAAAGTCGCGTTAAGTGTTTCTGAAATAAGGAAGTCTGGAGAAATCCATGGACAACAGAATTCTGCTGCCTGAGGCGGAGCTGCCGACCCACTGGTACAACGCGGTCGCCGATCTGCCCAGCCCGCCCCCGCCGCCCGTCGGGCCGGACGGGAAACCCGTGGGCCTCGACGCGCTGGCCGCGATTTTTCCGATGGGCCTGATCGAGCAGGAAGTCAGCGGCGAGCGCTGGATAGAAATTCCGGAAGAGGTGCGCGACATGCTGCGTATCTGGCGACCAACCCCGTTGGTGCGCGCCCATCGGCTGGAGAAGGCACTCGATACACCGGCGAAGATCTATTACAAAAACGAGT
>JASJBD010000042.1 GCA_030066665.1 Gammaproteobacteria bacterium | reverse complement strand
CGAATCGCGCGGCGTTCCACCTGGGTGGAGCCATAGGGCACGCAGATCAGCACCCGCGGGCTGGGCCGGAAATAGCGGCCAGGATGTGCCTTGCGGATGAAGTGCTGGAGCATCTTCTCGGTGACGGTGAAATCCGCGATCACGCCATCTTTCAGTGGTCGGATTGCGGTGATGTTGCCGGGAGTCCGCCCGAGCATGTTCTTCGCTTCGGCGCCGACCGCCTCGACGCTCTTGCCACCGCGGCCCGGCTCCTCACGGATTGCGACCACGGACGGCTCGTCGAGGACGATCCCGTGGCCCCTAAGGTAGATCAGTGTGTTGGCAGTCCCCAGGTCGATCGACAGATCGTTTGAGAAGTAGCCGAGAACCCTTTTCAGCATTCACCCGGCACGCGCGACAATACCCGTAAAACGCGGGCTACTCTAGCAACGAGGGGGCAAATTCACAACAGCAGGTGTATAGTTACGCGCCTTTTCTCGAACCTCTCCCGGTATCCGGTTGTGGCACTTTCCAGACAGGACGTCGAGCACATCGCACACCTCGCCCGCCTCGAGGTGAGCGAGGACGAAATCGCCGATTACGTGGCCAAGCTGTCCAGCATCCTGGATATGGTCGCGCAGCTCGGCGAAACCGATACCACCGGCGTGGAGCCGATGGCACATCCGCTGGACATGGCCCAGCGCCTGCGCCCGGACGACGTCACCGAGTCCGATCAGCGGGAATTTTTCCAGCGTAATTCTGCGGACGTGGCCCACGGCCTGTACCGCGTGCCGCGCGTCATCGAGTAACCGGATCCATGGCCCGGCAGACACTGGCGCAAATGTCCGGTGCCCTGGCGACTGGTGAGACGACCAGCCGGGCGCTGACCGAGGCGGCCCTTGGCCGGATCGATGGCGGCGACAGCGAACTCAACTCATTTATTAATGTGTGTGCAGACGAGGCCCTCGCAGCCGCCGATGCGGCCGATCAGCGCCGGGCGGCCGGTGACGCCGGTCCGCTCACCGGCATCCCGATCGCGCACAAGGACATTTTCTGCACGGCCGGGGTGCCGACGACCTGCGGGTCGCGGATGCTGCAGGATTTCGTGCCGCCGTACGACGCCACCGTCGTGCGACGCCTGGCCGCTGCCGGCGTGGTGACCGTTGGCAAGACCAACATGGACGAATTTGCGATGGGTTCGTCCAACGAGACCAGCTATTTCGGCGTGGTCAGGAATCCGTGGGATCCAGACCGTTCGCCCGGTGGTTCGTCCGGGGGCTCGGCGGCCGCCGTCGCGGCTGGCCTGGTCGTAGCCGCGACCGGCACCGATACCGGCGGTTCGATACGCCAGCCCGCGGCGTTGACCGGGATTACCGGCGTGAAGCCGACCTACGGCCGGGTCTCGCGCTACGGCATGATCGCGTTTGCCTCCAGCCTGGATCAGGCCGGGGTATTGACCGTCACCGCAGAGGACGCGGCCATGCTGCTGCAGGCCATGGCCGGTTTCGATCCGCATGATTCCACCAGTGCCGATGCACCCGTGCCGGACTACGTGACCGCGCTCGGCGAAGACCTTGCCGGTAAGCGGATCGGCGTGCCGGGCGAGTTCTTTGACGATGGCCTGGATGCGGAATGCGCGGCCGCCGTGCGCGACGCGCTTGCAGTGCTCGAGGGAATGGGCGCCACCATCCAGGAAATCTCGCTGCCGAATATCGGGCTGTCCGTGCCGACCTACTACATCGTCGCGCCGGCCGAGGCCTCGTCGAACCTGTCGCGCTACGATGGCGTGCGGTTCGGCTACCGCCATGCGGATGCCGCGGATCTCGAGGAGATGTACAAGCTCACGCGCAAGGAAGGCTTCGGGGCGGAAGTGAAGCGGCGCATCATGACCGGCACCTACGTCCTGTCGGCCGGCTACTACGATGCCTATTACCTGCAGGCGCAAAAGGCGCGGCAATTGATTGCGGCTGATTTCCGACGGGCCTTCGAATCGGTGGACATCGTGGCCGGCCCCACCGCGCCGACGCCGGCGTTCCGGCTCGGTGAAAAAACCGACGATCCGGTGCAGATGTACCTGAACGACATTTACACCATCGGCGCCAACCTGGCCGGCCTGCCCGGTGCGTCGCTTCCGTGCGGCTTGGTGAATGGCCTGCCGGTTGGCCTGCAGCTGATTGGCCCCGCGTTTGGTGAGGCGGCCGTCCTGAATATCGCGCACCAGTACCAGCAAGCGACGGACTGGCATCTCGCCGAGCCCGGAGCCTGACATGGAATGGGAAACCGTTATCGGCCTGGAAATCCATGCGCAGCTCGCAACGCGCAGCAAGATCTTCTCGGGTTCGTCCACCGCCTACGGCGCCGAACCCAACACCCAGGCGAACCTTATCGATCTCGGCTATCCAGGCGTGTTGCCGGTTCTCAACGCCGAGGCCGTGCGGCTGGCGGCGAAATTCGGCCTGGCCATTGGCGCGACGGTCTCGCGCCGGTCCATATTTGCGCGCAAGAATTACTTCTACCCGGATCTGCCCAAGGGTTACCAGATCAGCCAGTACGAGTTGCCCATCGTTGAGCAGGGCAGCCTGACCATTCGCCTTGACGATGGCACCGAGAAAGTCATTGGCATCACCCGGGCACACCTCGAGGAGGATGCCGGCAAATCGTTGCACGAGAATCTTGGCGACGCGACCGGCATCGATTTGAATCGGGCCGGCACGCCACTGCTGGAAATCGTGTCGGAACCCGATATGCGTTCGGCTCGCGAGGCCGCGACCTACATGCGAGCGATTCATCAGCTCGTACGCTATCTCGATATCTGCGACGGCAACATGCAGGAGGGCTCGTTTCGGTGCGATGCGAACGTGTCGGTGCGACCCAGCGGCGAAGCCAAGCTCGGCACGCGCGCCGAGTTGAAGAATCTGAATTCCTTCCGGTTCATCGAGAAGGCGATCGAGTATGAAATCGAACGGCAGATCGACATTATCGAGGGCGGCGGCAAGGTGGTGCAGGAAACGCGCCTGTACGATTCGGATCGCGACGAGACGCGTTCGATGCGCAGCAAGGAAGAAGCACACGACTACCGTTACTTCCCGGATCCGGACCTGCTGCCGGTGGAGCTGGACGACGCCTTCATCAAGGAAGTCGAGGCCGAGCTGCCGGAACTGCCCTGGATCAAGGCGCAGCGCTTTGCCGAGGAATTCGGCCTGCGCCGCGACGACATCGACATCCTGACTGCCAGCCGTGCGACGGCGGACTATTTCGAAGCGGTGGCCGCAACCCTTGGTGACGATCCGAAACTCGCGGCTAACTGGGTGGTCGGTGAACTGTCCGGCGCGCTGAATCGTGACGGCCTGGAAATCGAGGCCAGCCGCGTTCCGCCACATGCGCTTGGCGAACTGTTACAGCGCATCAAGGACGGCACGATCTCGGGCAAGATCGCGAAAGAAGTCTTCGAAGCGATGTGGAACGGCGAGGGCACTGCCGATGAAATCATCGAGAATAAGGGCCTGAAACAGATAACGGACAGAGACGCGATCGAGCAGCTCGTCGATGTGACGCTTTCGACCAGTGCCGAACAAGTCCAGCAATATCGCGACGGGAATCAGAAAGTGCTGGGCTTTTTCGTCGGCCAGGTGATGAAGGCCAGCCAGGGTAAGGCGAACCCGAAGCAGGTCAACGAAATCCTCCGCCAGAAACTCTCGGACGAGGCAGAGTAATACCGCTGGCGCCTGTGAGCATTCGCTCTGGGCCTGTTCTACGCGAAATTGGGCACTTTTTCGCCTTTTCGACGCAAGTTCGCGGCATTTGCGTTCGCGAGATGGAGCTCCACGCTTGCGTCGCGATCGCTGGCAATAATATAAAGAAATCTTTATATTTAGTCGCCATGTCTTTCGACCTGGCATCCCGGACCCTGAAAGCTGCCGCTGATCCAACCCGGCTGCGGTTGCTTGCGCTGCTCGATCGGGGCGAGGCGACGGTGGGTGAATTGCAGGCGATCCTGGAACAGAGCCAGCCGCGCGTATCCCGACACCTGCGGCTGCTGAGCGATGCCGGTTTGGTGGAGCGTTTTCGCGATGGACACTGGATCTATTACCGCGTCGCCACAACTCCCGCGGCGCGCGCGTTGGTGCGCGCGGCAATCGATACGCTCGATCCGCAGGATGTGGAATTGCTCGCCGACCGCGCGGCGCTCGATCGGGTCAAACGCGAGCGGCAGCGCGATGCGTTTGGAGATCGGTCCGCGCTGACGTCGACGCTGGCGGGAGCCCGACCGGGCGAAGCTGAACTCCGCGATGTGGTCGACGAACTGCTGGGCGACGGCGCGGTCGGCGAGGTGCTGGATATAGGTTGCGGCGGCGGCAGTCTGCTGCGCTGGCTGGCGCCACGGGCGCGGCTGGTTGTCGGCGCCGATGTCTCCCGTTCCGCAAGAGTACTGGCGCGTTCCCGGGCCCATCAATGGGGCTTGAGCAATTGCACGATTCGCGATGCTGACGTCGAACACTTGCCGTTCGATGACGCTTGTTTCGACCTGGTCATTCTCGACGAGGTGCTGTCCGCGACCAACGACCGCGATGCGGGTCTGCGAGAAGCGCTGCGCGTCCTGCGGCCGACCGGTCGCCTGCTGATTCTCGATCGGATCTGGCCCGTCGCCACACAGCTCGGTCCCAACCCGGAAGGCGGCCTGATCGACAACCAGCTGAGCGCAGCACTGGCCGCGGCCGGCGGTCGCGTGACCGCGCGTCGCTGGCTGCCTGGCCGCGCGCTCGAATATGCGGTGTTTACGGCAGCACCGGCCTACACACTTCAACGGACTGGCAGTGATGACTGAACAAAGTATCCCGAACGTTTCCTTCGAGTTCTTTCCGCCCAACAGCCCGAAGATGGAAGAGACCCTGTGGGCCTCGGTCAAGCGGCTCGCGCCATTGGCGCCGCGTTTCGTGTCGGTTACCTACGGCGCCGATGGCTCGACCCGCGACCGCACCCACCGGATCGTCAGCCGCATCTCGCAGGAAACTTCGTTGACCGGCGCGCCACACCTGACCTGTGTGGGTGCCACGCGCGCCGAGGTGCAGAAGATTGCCAGGCAATACTGGAACAGCGGCATTCGGCAAATCGTCGCACTGCGCGGCGATCCGCCGAAAGGCGCCGATCACTACGAGCCACACCCCGGCGGTTATGAATACGCCGCGGACCTGGTGGCCGGCCTGCGCGAGGTTGCCGATTTTGACATTTCGGTCGCGGCTTATCCGGATGTGCACCCGGAAGCACCGGATGCCAAATTCGACCTGGACAATTTGAAGCGAAAACTCGATGCCGGGGCCAATCGGGCAATCACGCAGTTCTTTTTCGATGCCGACACGTTTCTGCGCTTCCGGGATCAATGTGTTGCGGCTGGTATTGCAGCGCCGATCGTGCCCGGGGTATTACCCATCAACAAATTCGCCCAGATGCTGCGGTTCGCCAACATGTGCGGTGCGAAAGTGCCGGACTGGCTGCACGAGCGTTTCGCCGGGCTGGACGACGACGACACGACACGGCCGTTGATTGCGGCGACCACGGCGATCGAACTCGTGACCCGCCTGCAACGTGAGGGCGTGCAGGACTTCCATTTCTATACGTTGAACCGCGCCGAGCTGACCTATGCCATTTGCTACGCGCTGGGATTGCGGCCACACGGAGCCGAAGCATGAATGGCCGCGTAGAACGCTTTGCCGCGCTCGAGAAACTGCTCGGCGAGCGAATCGTAATCCTCGATGGTGCGATGGGCACCATGATCCAGCGGCACGACCTGGTCGAGGCGGATTATCGCGGCGAGCGCTTCGTCGATTGCGCAGCCGACCTGAAAGGCAACCACGACCTGTTGTCGATCACCCGGCCGGATGTCATTCGCGCTGTCCATGCCGCCTTTCTGGAAGCCGGCGCGGATATCATCGAAACCAACAGTTTCAACTCCAGCGCACCGTCGCAGGCGGATTATGGCCTGGAAGACTGCGTCACGGAGCTGAACCTGGCCGCGGCGCGCGTGGCCCGCGAGGTCGCAGACGAGTACACGGCGTCGACCGGCTCGCCGCGTTTCGTGGCCGGCGTGCTGGGACCAACGAGCCGCACCGCGTCGATCTCTCCGGATGTCAATGACCCCGCATTTCGTAACATCACGTTCGACGAACTCGTCGGCACGTACACCGACGCGTGCCGGGCCCTGCTGGACGGTGGCGCTGACTTCATACTGCTTGAAACGATCTTCGACACCCTGAATGCCAAGGCCGCGTTGTTCGCAGTGAGCGCGCTCGGGGAAGAACTGGGTGAAAAAATCCCGGTGATGATATCGGGCACGATTACCGATGCGTCCGGGCGGACGCTCTCGGGCCAGACGACCGAAGCCTTCTGGAATTCCATTCGCCACGTCGACCCCTTCCTCGTTGGCTTGAATTGCGCCCTCGGCGCCGAGGACCTGCGGCCGTATGTGCAGGAACTTGCGCGCGTGGCGGATACCTGCGTGAGCGTGCATCCGAACGCCGGCCTGCCGAACGAATTCGGTGAGTATGACGACACGCCCGCACACATGGCCGGCATCTTGGGCGATTTTGCCGCGGATGGCCTGCTCAACGTTGTTGGCGGCTGCTGCGGTACCACGCCCGAGCACCTGCAGGCGATCCGCGACGCGGTATCCGTGTGCCAGCCGCGCGCGGTGCCCGAACGCCCCGTCGAGACGCGCTTGAGCGGGCTGGAACCCTTCAACATCGGGCCGGATTCGCTGTTCGTCAATGTCGGTGAGAGAACCAATGTGACCGGTTCGGCGAAATTCCGGCGCCTGATCACCGAAGGCGATTACGAGACCGCCTTGCAGGTCGCCTTGCAGCAGGTCGAGAACGGCGCGCAAATCATCGACGTGAACATGGACGAAGGCATGCTGGATTCCGCCGCAGCAATGGAGCGGTTTCTGAAGCTGGTCGCCAGCGAACCCGATATTGCGCGTGTGCCGGTGATGGTCGACTCGTCGAAATGGGAAGTCATTGAAGCCGGGCTCAAGTGCATCCAGGGCAAAGCCGTGGTGAATTCGATCAGCCTGAAAGAGGGCGAGGAGCCATTCCTGGACCAGGCGCGACTGGCGCGCCGCTATGGTGCCGCGGTGGTCGTGATGGCGTTCGATGAACAGGGCCAGGCGGATACGGTCGAACGCCGCGTTGCGATTTGCGAGCGTTCGTACCGGTTGTTGACGGAGAAAATCGGTCTGCCGCCAGAGGACATTATTTTCGACCCGAATATTTTCGCCGTGGCGACCGGCATCGAAGAGCACAACAGCTATGGCGTGGCGTTTATCGATGCGACCCGGGAAATTCAAACGCACCTGCCGCATGCCTTGGTGAGCGGGGGTGTCAGCAACGTGTCGTTCTCGTTCCGCGGCAACAACCCGGTGCGCGAAGCCATGCATTCGGTATTCCTGTATCACGCGATTCAGGCCGGGCTCGACATGGGTATTGTCAACGCCGGGCAGCTCGCAATCTACGAGGAGATTCCGGCCGAACTCCGCGACGCGGTGGAGGATGTGATTCTGAACCGCCGCGACGATGCGACCGAGCGACTGCTGGAGACTGCGGGTCATTACCAGGATGGTGGCGGCGAAAAGAGGGAAGAGACTGCGGCTGAATGGCGCAGCCTGCCGGTGAGCCAGAGATTGTCGCATGCACTGGTTAAAGGCATTGACGAGTTCATCGAGGTGGACACCGAGGAAGCGCGCCAGGCCGCCGAGCGTCCGCTCAGCGTCATCGAAGGTCCGTTGATGGACGGCATGAACGTCGTCGGTGACCTGTTCGGCGCCGGTAAGATGTTCCTGCCGCAGGTCGTGAAATCGGCCCGCGTGATGAAGAAGGCGGTTGCCTACCTGGTGCCGTTCATCGAGGAGGAGCAGGGAGACGACGCGCGCAAGCTCGCCAAGATCGTGATGGCGACGGTCAAGGGCGATGTGCACGACATCGGTAAGAACATCGTTGGCGTCGTACTCCAGTGCAACAACTTCGAAGTGATCGATCTCGGGGTGATGGTGCCGTGGGAGCGGATTCTCGAAACCGCGCGTCGCGAGGAGGCCGACCTGATTGGCTTGTCCGGCCTGATCACGCCATCACTGGACGAGATGGTGCAGGTGGCGCGCGAAATGCAGCGGGCAGAACTGAATGTGCCGTTGTTGATCGGTGGTGCCACGACTTCGCCTGCACATACCGCGGTAAAGATAGACCCGCAGTACGAAGGGCCGGTCGTCTATGTGAAAGACGCGTCGCGGTCCGTCGGGGTGGCGCAAAAACTGATCAACGCGAAGGATCGGGTGACCTACATTGACGAGGTCAAGGCGGAGAACGCGCGACGGCGGGAGCAGCATGCGAGCAAATCCCGGCTGGCGCCGCAGCTGAGCCTGGAGCAAGCCCGCGATAACCGGGCGCGGCTGGACTGGGACCGCGTGGCACCGGCCCCGGCGGTACCGGGCGTGCGGACGCTGCAGATCGAATTGCCGGACCTGGTTCCCTTTATCGATTGGATGCCATTCTTCAATGCTTGGGAATTCCGCGGCAAGTTCCCGGAGATCCTCGACGATGAGACCGTGGGTGAACCCGCACGCGCTCTCTACGCTGACGCGCGTGCGATGCTCGAGCGCATCATTTCGGAACATTGGCTGGAAGCGAAAGCCGTAGTCGGCCTGTTCCCGGCCAATTCCGCCGGCTACGATGATCTTCTCCTGTTTACGGACGAGAGCCGCAGTGGCGAACTCGCGGTACTGCATAACCTGCGTCAACAACGCGCGCTGGCCGACGGCCGACCGAATCTTTGCCTTGCCGACTTCGTCGCGCCGCGCGAAACGGGCATCGCCGACTGGGCTGGTGCTTTCGCCGTAACCGCGGGCCTGGGCGCTGATCGACACGTCGCCGACTTCGAAAAGGTGCACGACGACTACAACGCAATCCTGCTGAAAGCGCTCGCCGATCGCCTCGCCGAGGCCGGCGCGGAATACCTGCACGCGCGCGTACGCCGGGAGTGGTGGGGCTACGCGCCGGATGAGGATCTCTCCAACGACGAACTGATCGCCGAAAAGTACCAGGGTATCCGGCCCGCGCCCGGTTATCCGGCCTGTCCGGATCACACGGAGAAAGCGACACTGTGGCGACTGCTCGATGTTGAGCGCCAGACCGGGATCAGCCTCACAGAGTCTTTTGCGATGCTGCCGGCTGCGTCGGTCAGCGGCTGGTATTTCGCCCACCCGGACTGCCGCTATTTCACGGTCGGCAAGGTCGGGCGAGACCAGGTTGAAGACTATGCCCGGCGCAAGGGCCTGACCGTGGTCAACATGGAGCGCTGGCTCGCCTCCAACCTCGGTTATGATGCCGAAGCTGCCTGATACAGGCGCAACCCACTAAGGCGTTCAATGTCTCGTATTCTCGCTTTCGCGGGCAGTACCCGCACGGACTCATTTAACCGCAAACTGGTGAAAGCGGCCGTCACGGCGGCGGAATCCACTGGCGTAGGCTGCACGCTCATAGAACTGGCTGACTACTCGTTACCGATATATGACGGCGACCTCGAGGCCGCCGACGGCGTGCCGGCAAACGCGCTGGAACTCCGCCGGCTCTTCAAGGAGCACCAGGGTTTTCTGATCGCGGCGCCGGAATACAACAGTTCGGTGACGCCTTTGCTGAAAAACACCATTGACTGGGTGTCCCGTCCTGTCGACGGCGAGCCCGGTGGACTACCGTACCAGGGCAAGGTTGCCGCGTTGCTGTCGGCGTCTCCGGGTGCGCTGGGTGGTCTGCGCGGCCTGGCCGCGCTGCGGCCGATCCTGACGACCCTTGGCACCGTGGTCATTCCGCAGCAGTTTGCGCTGGGCCGTGCCGGGAATGCTTTCGACGACGACGGCCAGCTGCCTGCGGGCGCGGAGCGCGATCGCGTTGAGAGCGTCGTTGCGGCACTGGCAGAATGGGTGAAGCGTGCGGCTTCGTAGCCTGCGATAACGGAGAAGAACAATGGCCCAGGTGCTGATCACGGGGGGCAATCGGGGTATTGGGCTGGAGCTCGCGCGCCAGTTGAGCGCACGTGGTGACCAGGTCATCGTCACCTGCCGGCAGCGCAACGCCGAACTCGACACACTCGGCATCCGCGTAATTGAAGATGTCGACGTGTCGAGTGACGCAGGCATTGCCACGCTGCGTGATGCGATGGCGGGAGTCGAGCTTGATGTACTGGTTAACAACGCTGGCATCCTGACCAGCGAAACGCTCCGCGATCTCGACCTCGACCGCATGCGGCGGCAGTACGAGGTCAACGCGCTGGGTCCGCTGCGCGTTACGCATGCGTTGCTCGACAATCTCCACGCCGGGTCGAAAGTCGCCATCCTGACCAGTCGCGTTGGTTCAGTAGGTGATAACGCATCCGGCGGCAACTATGGTTATCGCATGTCGAAGGCGGCGGTGAACATGGCAGGCATGAATCTCGCCATAGACCTGCGCGATCGCGGGATCCCGGTTGCCTTGCTTCATCCGGGCCTCGTGGCGACGGAGATGACGGGTCGCCGGGGCGTCACCCCCGATTACGCGGCCAGCGGTTTGATTGAGCGGATCGACGAACTGACGCTGGAGACCACCGGGAGCTTCTGGCACGCGGAAGGGGAGGAGCTGCCTTGGTAACGGGCGGGCCAGGAGGCTGCGCTCGACGCCGGGTGGCATTGATTTCGCTGCTCTTCTGCCCGGCAATTGCCGGGAACGCTGCGGGGCATGCCGACCTCGAGACACTAATGGCGTGGATGTCGGGTGATTTCCACAATCGCCAGCAGTATGAGGCCCAGCCACCCGCCGATGAGCCGCTGTTCGGCTTGCTGGGTTTACAGCGGCGCGAAGTCGAGGCGCCGGCGCTGGGCGATCATGTCGTGTATGCGCAAATCAATAACGATGCGGATCCGGCGAACGTCTATCGGCAACGCCTGTACGTTTTCGAATTGCTGGACGGCGGCGTCATCCGGATGAGCAACTGGGGATTTGCCGACCCGGACGCCAACAAGGACATTCTCGGTCGCCTCGAGGACCTGGCCAGCATGCCGCGGGATGCTTTTACGAACAGCCTGCCAGAAACCTGCACATCCTATTGGACCAAGCGCGACGACGAGTTCTATACCTATATCGATCCCGACAAATGCATCATTGAGTCCCGTCGCGGCGGCAAGCTCGGTATCCAGAGCACCGAGTTTGTCAGTGAAGATCGGATTCGCAATGAGGAGTCTGGCTGGGAGCTGGACGGCCGCATGCGTTTCGGCCTTCCTGAAGGCATCTACTACGAATATCAGCGCACGCGTTGACCCGTAATGGCTAGCGCGGCTGCTCAGGCCGTGTCGTCGTTCTGCTTCCCTTCCGCCGTGCGACGCTGCGGCTGGCTGTCACTGAGCCGGTTGAATTCCATCACTGTCAATACAATTCCCACGGCCATGAGACCAAAAACGGCGATGGCAAACAGGAAGATTGTCTGGGTGCTCATTTGCGCCAACCCCCCATTCCCATCAGCTTGAAATAGATGCCAAAGCACAGGATTGACGGCACCCACAGTGCCGTAAACAAACCCTCTTCGCGCTGGCCCGAGAACCACAGGTAGCCGGACAGGGCGAACGAAATTGCAACCGCCAGCAAGATGAACAGATCAGATTGTTTGATCATGACAAGACTCCATTTAACTTTCCCAACAGCCAATCGCTGCAAGCACGCAGCCGGCGACGGCAACCCGGACGATCGAATGCAGTGATGTTTCTCCGGCCAGGAGGTTCGCGGGTAGCTGCAGCACTCCCGAAACCTCCCCCAGGAACACGACAACTGAGGCGGTCAGCAGGGCTATACCAACGTATAGAAACGATTTGCGGACAGTCTCTGAAAACATCGCTTTATCATCCGGTAGGTAGGCAGAGTTTCGTGGGCCACTGTTGATTGGATTTGGCAGCCGGCACTGCCGGCCCGCAATGCAGTGAGAGCTGAAACGGTAAGTTATTGAAAATACAATCTATTTATGTTAAAAGATCCGGGACGGGGACAATCATTGGGAGAGGAACCATGATCAGAAAAACATTCCTGCCGTCCGTTACCACTCTGGCCCTGGCCTTCGGGACCACCGCGGCGCTCGCCGCCCCGATCGAAACCTACCTCGGTGTCGCCGCGAAGAGCCCCGCGGGTGTGGTTTCTGCGATCGACTCGTTCTTTGCGACCGACGATGCCAAAGGCTATGAGGTCTATCTGGTGGCCTCGGTTTTCGATGGCGATGATCCCGCGACGCACTTCGTAGTTGCGGATTACGACAGCTATGAAGCGTACGACAAGCTCGTCGCCAAGCGACCGGGTTCGCTGGCCTGGGCGAACACCATGGCTTCATTCATGTCATCCGCCGATCCTGTGCGCGATGGCATGGGGGTTATTCGGGCCAGCTATGGCGAAGGCTGGCCAGAACGTGACAATTACGTCATGGTCATTTCCATCGATGTGACGGATCGGTCTGCCTACGGCAAAGCCTTCACGAAGCTGGCGGAGTCTGAGGTCGGCAAGCAAGCGCCGGGTATCACACGCCTGATTGAGAACCGCTCGGCAGGCAATGCATCAACCCATTACGTCGTGATGTCCGCGCCAACATTTGCGTCACTCAATGAACATCTCGACCGGTTGTTCACGAGTGATGCCTACGAAGACTTCAACGATGACGTGAAGAACATCCGGACTATCGTAGGTAGCGCGAGCTACAGGAAAATAAAGACCTGGAGCAAGTAGTCACTCAGCCGGGATTCCGGCGCGTGACGTGGAAATGAAAAAGGGGCTGCCGATGGCAGCCCCTTTCTCTTGGTCAGTGAGTCTCGTAATTAAACGCGACGCGTCCGGACCCAGCCCAGCAGCCCAAGGGCGGAGCCAAACAGCCACACGGCTGCCGGTACCGGAACGATGCTGGAGATGCCGAGCACCAGTGCAGCGCCGGCATCGACGCCCGAGGCATCGATGTCGATCAGCCCGAGCTCATTCAACAGCCCGCTCAGTTCCGGTGAGACGAGGATGTTGGCGGCAATGACCAGCGAATTCTCAAACGCCTCGACGATCGGATCGGCGATGTCGAACAGGATCGCACCAGTGTCGATGTTGTCCTGCACGTAGAAGCCTGTAGCGCCGGAGCCTTCGTCCGCCCGGCCGGCGTCATAACCGATGGTGAAATCACCCACAGTGATCGCCGCGGTTCCGGTGGCCGCATCCGTCAGGAAGATCGCACCATCATGTTCGATCGTACCCGCGAACGGCGCAAAGTCGCCCGCTTCGTAGACGAAGGTCGTCTCGAGATAATCCCCGAAAGTATTCCGCGAATTGATTCCGAAGCCGACGGAGTTGGGTCCTAACCCGCCCGGTACGCTACCGGTGGTGCCGGCAACCGCAAGCCCCAGGCTATCCAGTGCGCCGTAGCCGAAAACCACACTGGTCTGACCACTGTCGACCTGAATGGTGATGGCCTGAGCTGAAAATGGTGCTGCAAAAAGCAGGACTGCGACAAACGCGATCTTCCCAAAACGCATTTCTGTTGACTCCTTGTTCTTCCCGTGACTTATGGCTGTCACTGGTGCCAGAGGCCTAGTTAATCTACCAAATCTTCGACCCGCGTACCAGCCTGGATTCAGCTTGTCATAAGGCTTTCAGGCCGGATGGACGGTTCGATCTCCAAGTCCAGCGGCGCCCGTCGATTATGTTAACTTGTTGATTGTTGCGATCGTGTGACAAGGACTTTCGGGCGCTGAATTTATTCCCGATCTTTCCGCAGCTTGGAACGAAAACCGCCATGATCCTGGCAAGTTCGCGGGCATGCCCCGAACCCGGACCGGGTCGGTTTTGCCGGGTGCTCAGCCCGGGATAGTGCCGCAAATGGGACAATCCTCGCGTTGGCTTATGCCCACTATGCGGGAGCTGCCGGCCAGGCCGTCATAGATCCAGAGCCTGCCATCCAGGTCCGAGGGCAAGCCAGCCAGGACTTTGATCGCTTCGGTCGCCATCATGCAGCCAATCGTGCCTGCGACGGGGCCGAGAATGCCCTGACCAGCGCAGTTTTCCGTACTTTCGTCGTCCTCGGTGTACAGGCACCGATAGCAGGGGCCTTTGCCGTCCGCGTGGCGAAAAATCGCAAGCTGCCCTTCTAGTCGAATCGCTGCACCGCTGATCATCGGTGTGCGAGCCTCGGCGCAGGCAGCATTGATACGCATGCGCGTGGCGAAGTTGTCGGTGCAGTCCAGCACGACATCGCACGCGCTGACGGCATCGGCCAGTTCATCTTCTGCCAGCCGGCGATTCAGCACGGATACCTTCAGCTCCGGATTCCAGTCGCGCAATTTCTCCGCGGCCGCGTGGGTCTTGAACTGGTCGACATCGCCCGGCTGGAACAGGATTTGTCGCGGCAGATTGCTTTCATCGACGCGGTCGAAATCGTTGATCACCAGGTGCCCGATGCCGCTGTTGCCGAGGTACAAGGCCGCGGTCGCGCCCAGCCCGCCGAGGCCGATGACCAGGGCGTTCGACTGTGCCAATCGTTGCTGGCCAGCCTCAGCAACCTGTGGCAAAGCCAGGTGTCGGGCGTAGCGCAGTCTATTCATGCTGATCTGGCCACAGTCCTTCGGTGACCCGCGGCCGGCCGGGCAGGTCGCGATACGTCGAGATGTTCTCGAACCCGGTTGCCTGGAACAGGTTCGCAATAACGGGTCCCTGGCGAAAGCCGTGCTCGACCAGCAGCCACCCGCCAGGCAGCAAATGGGGTGGTGCCTCTTCGATGATCCGGCGTAGCGCATAGAGGCCACTGCGGCCGCCTCGCAACGCCTGGGCCGGTTCGTAACCAAGTTCGTACTTGCGCAACATCCACTCCTGGTCCGTCACATAGGGCGGGTTGCAAACGACGGCGGCGAAGAGTTCACCCTCGACCGGGCGGAACCAGTCACCGAAGCGGAAGTCTATGCGGTCTGGATTGAGCGTGCTCGCGTTGTAACGGGCGACTGCCAGCGCAGGCTCGCTGATGTCGGTGGCCACGATTTTTGCCCGGGGTCGCTCGCTGGCCAGCGCCAGCGCGATTGCGCCGCTGCCCGTGCCGAGGTCCAGCAATGGCCCGACGCTGTCTTCGGGAATACGATTCAACGCGCATTCCACCAGGAGCTCGGTTTCGGCACGCGGTACCAGCGTGTCCGCCGTCACTTTCAGGGACAGTGACCAGAACTCCCGTTCACCGACGAGCTGCGCGACCGGTCGACCGGCGCGCCGCTCCTGCACCAGTCTTTCGAAGCGCTCGGCAATTTCCGGTCGCACCGCCGTCGCGGAATCACCGTACAGGCGGACCCGCTGCCAGCCGAGCGCGTGAGCCAGCAAGAGCTCCGCATCGAGGCGCGCGGAATCACTGCTGTCTTTCAGCAGTCGCGTACTCTCGCGCAGCAGCGAGGCGACGGTCTTGTCGGTGGCCTGATTCATGCGCTGGCTGTGTTAGCCTCAAACTGATCCGACAGTTTGCCACAGGGCCATCGCCCCGCGGCCCGCGGACGACTTAAGTTCATGAACGCAAAGACACGCACGAGCAGCCTGGCAACGCGTTGTATTCACGCCGGCGATACGGTCGATACCGTCACCGGGGCGGTGATGCCGCCGGTCTACACGTCGACGACCTACCGGCAAGCCGAGTTTGGCGAGCCCCAGGAGTTCTACTATTCGCGCACTCGCAATCCGACCCGGGAGGCGCTGGAGCGTTGTGTCGCGGACCTGGAATCCGGCGACTACGGCATCGCCTACGGGGCAGGCATGGCGGCAACGGCCGGAGTGCTCGATCTGCTGGACACCGGTGCTCACGTGGTTGCACCGCAAGACTTGTACGGCGGTACCTTGCGACTGTTCAACGGTGTCCGCCAGCGTACGTCCGGGCTGGAATTCAGCCTGGTGGATTTTGCCCATCTTGATCACGTCGCGGCAGCGCTCAGGCCGAGCACACGCTTGCTCTGGGTCGAGACACCAACCAATCCGCTGCTGAAGGTGATCGATCTGCAAGCAGTCGTTGCACTGGCGAAGGAGCACAACTTGCTCGTCGGTGTCGACAATACGTTCGCAACACCCTGCCTGCAGCGACCACTGGAGCTCGGCGCGGACATCGTGATGCACTCGACCACGAAGTATCTTGGCGGTCACTCCGATGTCATCGGCGGATTGAATGTCGTGCGCGACGAGGCGCTTGCCAGGGAACTGGTGTCCTTGCGCAGCGCGGTCGGTTCGGTGCCCGGACCCCTGGATGCGTATCTGGTTTTGCGCGGTGTGAAGACGCTGGCGCTGCGCATGGAGCGACATTGCAGCAATGCACAGGCGCTCGCCGAATGGTTGCGGGGTCAGGATGGGATTGGTCAGGTGCATTTCCCGGGTTTTGCCGACCATCCCGGGCATGAACTCGCAAAACGACAGATGTCGGGTTTTGGCGGCATGCTGGCGTTCGAGCTGCACGGCGAACTGCCGGCGTTCATGAACGCCCTGCAGGTATTCACCGTGGCGGAGAGTCTGGGTGGCGTGGAGAGTCTTGCCGGACACCCGGCAACGATGAGTCATTCCAATGTGCCGGCGGATGAACGCCTGGCGATGGGTATTCCCGACAACCTCGTGCGCCTGTCAGCCGGCATCGAGGCCAGCGACGATCTGATCGGTGATTTGGAACAAGCGCTGAAGGCTGCTGTCTGACAAATCTCTGAACCGGCCCGCGGGGGAGCAGGCCATGGAACCCGAAGCTATCCTGGTAATCGTTGCGGGTCTTGCGGCCGTCGCGCTGGTCGGCCAAAAGATCCAGGGTTCGATGTTGACCGGCCCGATGTTGATTACCGCCTATGGCCTTCTGGTGGGCGCCAGCGGTTTCGGCCTGCTCGAGATGGAGCTGTCCAACTCCGCGGTGCGCCTGCTCGCCGAAGCGACCCTGATCCTGGTCCTGTTCACAGACGCTGCCGACATCGATTTGCGCCAGCTGCGCAGTGATCATGATCTGCCGGTGCGGTTGCTGGCGCTCGGGATGCCGCTATCCATCATTCTGGGGGCCGTGATCGCGGGACTGATGTTCGATGTATTGACCGCTTGGGAAGCCCTGTTGCTGGCCGCGATCCTGGTGCCGACCGATGCCGCGCTGGGGCAGGCCGTAGTCTCGAATCGAGCCGTGCCCCTGCGTATTCGGCTGGGACTGAATGTCGAAAGCGGCCTGAACGACGGTATCGCGCTGCCCGTCATCCTGGTCTTGGCGAGCTGCGCCAGTGCCGCTGCTGCGATCGAAACCAACGACACGAACTGGCTGTCGTTCGCCTTCACTCAGGTAACGCTGGGGCCGCTGGCCGGCGTTGCGATTGGCTACGGTGGTGCGCGGTTGATTGCATTGAGCCAGCGCGCGGGCTGGATGACCGAAGCCGGTGAGGGCATTGCCGGCCTCGCCCTGGCATTCGGATCTTTCGCCGCGGCTGAAATGGTGCACGGCAATGGTTTCATTGCCGCGTTCGTGGCCGGTCTCACGTTCGCGAATACGCTCAAGACCCGCTGCGAATTTCTGCGCGAGTTTGCGGAAACCGAGGGCCGCATGCTGACACTGGCGACTTTTCTCGTCGTGGGCGCTTCGATGGCACCGCAGGCCCTGCCGCATTTCGATGCGGGTTACGTGGTGTTCGGCGTGCTCGCCTTGACCGTGATGCGCATGATTCCTGTCGGCATTGCTGTGAGTGGCACCGGTGTGAGCCCGGCCACAACCGTGTTCCTCGGCTGGTTCGGCCCGCGGGGGTTGGCCTCCGCGCTGTTTCTGTTGTTGATTGTCGAAGATTTCATGATTCCGCATCGCGACGTGGTATTCACCGCGGTGCTGATCACCATTCTGATGAGCGTTCTGCTGCATGGCCTGACGGCCGGGCCGGCGGCAGTTCGCTATGGCAGCTATACCCAGGTCAAGGGTGAATGCGCCGAGAATCGGCCCGTGAGCCCGCGCCCATTCATGAGCGAAGCGGATATATAAGGAGAACCGTCATGACCCTGTCGGAAAAACAGGAAAAGCTCTGCACCGAGAGTCGCTGGGACTTTTCCGATCTCAGCGCCCTGTTTCTGAACTGCACGTTGAAACGCAGCCCCGAGCTGTCGCATACGCAAGGGCTGATCGATATCGCTGCGGCCATCATGGAAAAGAACGGTGTGGCCACCGAAACCATTCGGCCGGTCGACCACGACCTCGCCTTCGGCGTCTGGCCGGATATGACGGAGCACGGCTGGGATAAGGACGACTGGCCGCCAATCCTGGAAAAAGTCATGGCCGCCGACATTCTCGTGATCACGAGTCCGATCTGGCTTGGTGAAAAGTCGTCGGTGTGCACCCAGGTGATCGAGCGACTCTATGCCGCGTCCGGCAACCTGAATGAGCACGGGCAGTATGCCTACTATGGCCGCGTGGGCGGCTGCCTGATTACTGGCAACGAAGATGGGGCCAAGCACTGCTCGATGAATATCCTCTATTCATTGCAGCACCTGGGCTACAGCATTCCGCCGCAGGCCGATGCCGGCTGGCTGGGCGAAGCGGGTCCCGGCCCATCCTATCTGGACGACGGCTCCGGTGGGCCGGAGAACGATTTCACGAATCGCAACACCACGTTCATGACCTGGAACCTGTTGCACCTGGCGCGTTTGCTGAAAGACGCGGGCGGCATCCCGGCACATGGCAACCAACGCTCGGAGTGGGATGCCGGTTGCCGGTTCGACTTCGCGAACCCGGATTACCGTTAAGGCAATGTTGGATGGGGACATTCTTCAAGAAGAATGTCCCCGGTCGGTCAGCCGCGCGGGGTGATGCGCACGCCGTCGGCGACCCGGTCGCTGGGATGCAGAACGACGGTGTCGCCGGCACTCAGGCCGCTGATGATTTGCGCTTCGATGCCGTTGCGTTCGCCGATTTCGACGTCGCGCATCATTGCGACGCCGCCGTCGTCTATGAACACTGCCCATTGCACGCCGTTGCGAAACAGCGCGGTCAGCGGCACGGTGATCACATCGTCCTGTTCCCATAACACGACGCGTACCTCGACCTGGTAGCCATGGCCGAGGCGAACCCAGGTGTCTTCCGGGCTCGTGATGTCGATGATGACGTTAACGCGTTGTTCCTCGATACCCAGCGCTGACACCTTGGTGAAGCCGAACGGCTCGATCCGGCGCACGACGCCTTCCAGCGGCAGCGGTCCGCCCCAATCCTCGATGAACACCCGCTGGCCCGGTGCGGCGCGGACCGCATCGGTCGACAACAGATCCGCAACGATTTCCAGGTCACCGGGATCGCCGATTTCGACCAGAGGCTCCGCCGCGGCGACCACCCCTTCGCTCTCCCGAATCACGCGCAGGACCTGGCCATCGACCGGCGCGGTCAGGCTGACGCATTCACAATCCTCACTGCCTGCCCGACCCGCTGCCGGTGATAGTAACTGCGCTCGGGCACGTTCCAGTTCAAAGCGTCGCACCTGCAACTCGGCATTGGCAGCGGCGAGGGCAGCCCGGCCCGATTTGTTGGCCCGCTCGGCCTGGTCGAGTTCGCGAACGGAAACCGTGCCATCGGTGAACAGATCGCGGATCCGCACCACTTCGTTCTCCGCGAACTCCAGCTCGGCGGCAGCTTCTTCCACCTGCGCCCGCGCGGCCTGTTCGGCCGACTCCGCCGCGCGAATAGCGGCGCGCGCCTGCGCCTCACTGCGCGGATCCAGGAAGTCCGGGTCGACCGGCTCGATTTCAGCAATAACGGTGTCGCCCGCCGTTACCGGGTCGCCGGCGTCGAGCGTGATCCGTCGCAGGCGGCCAGCCACGGGGGCTGACAGCACGAACACGTCGCGGACGCGGGTCTCCCCCTCATCACCGAGTGTCACGACCAGCGGACCCGGGCTTAGCTCGAGCACGTCGACCGGCACGGACGCCGGGCGGAATGCTACGCCGAGGCCAATCAGCACCAGCAATCCGAGTGCGGTCCAAAGCAATAGTCTGCGTCGTGATGCGTCCACTTTTTTCTCTACTCTCTGGTTTTGAGTACGCCGATCAGGTCCAGTCGATTGAGCCGTCGTCGGATCAGCCAGCCCGATACCGCCGCCGAGATCATCACCGTCAGGATCGAAATGCCATAGGTCGACGGCTCTACGACCGGCGGGATGCGGAACAGCTCGGTTTCAAATACCGACGTCATCATCAACGCCAGCAGCTTGCCGATGATCGCTCCCAGCGGCAGCGCCAGGAAGATCAGCAGGCCGACCTCGCCCAGCAGAATGTAGGCAATCTCCCGGCGCGTGAAACCGAGCACGCGCAGTGTTGCCAGGTCACGGCCGCGCTCCGACAGGGCGATCCGCGCGCTGTTGTACACGACGCCGAAGCCGAGCGCCACCGCAAAGGCAGCGAAAAACGATACATAAACCGTCAGTGTCTCGGCCATGGTCTTGTAGAAAGTTTCCACAGCCGCGCTGCGTAACATCACCGCCACCACGCGCGGCGTGTCCTTGAGTGCAGCAAACAGTTCATCCTGCCGGTTTTCGTCGATAACCAGGTTGGCATATTCCAGGCTGGGCCGTTCACGCATTAACCGGTCCAGCGCATCCGTATTCATGAACGCCGGGACACCGATGTAGGTTTCCACCAGCCCGGTGACCGGCAGCACGGCCTCCGGACGCCGGCCGGATAGCACCTCGACCTGGACCTGATCGCCAATGCCAACGTCGAGTTTTTCTGCCAGCTTCGTACCGAGCACCAGGCCCTCGGGAGGCACGTCGACCACCCCGCCGGACGCGTCGTAAATCGGTTGCAAGGTATCTGTCGGCCGCACCCCCTGGATGCCGCCGCGATGCGAGCGATTCCCGGCATGTAATCGTGCGCCGACAATGCGTGTGCCCTCGACGGACAGCACGCCCGGCAACTGGGCGAAATCGTGGCGCGCCCGACTCGCCTCCGGCTCGACCAGACCGACCATCAGATCCTGGCGCTGCGCGTCGAAGAAATACACCTGGGCGAGGTGGTCGATCGAATCCATCCACTGCATTGCCATGATCAACACGCCAATGGCCATGCCGACGCCAAGGCTGGTCACTGCCGAGCGCCCGGGCCAGCGCCCGATCTGCCGGAACAGGATACGCGTCGGCTGATCGAACCAGCGGCCGAGTGGTCCGTCCAGGAAACGGCTCTTCTGGTAGGCCGGTGGTTCGGGGGGGCGCATCGCTTCTGCAGGCGGCAAACGGGCGGCCCGCCGCACCGCGCCGAATGTGCCGGCCAGCGCCGCGCCGAGGCTGACGATTGCGCCGATCGCAAACACGGAGGCGCTGGGTTGGAATATGAGCAGCGGGAAGCGGTAGAGGGTCGCATAGAGTTCCGTGGTCGTCCGGCCGAGCCACGCGCCCACGCCCCAGCCCATTACGATGCCGACTGCGGTCATCGCAATCACCAGCTTGATGAAATGCCAGCCGATTTCGAAGTCGCTGTAGCCGAACGCTTTCAGCAAACCGATTTCGCTGCGCTGAATGGCGATCAGGCGCGCCAGCACCATCTGCGTCAGAAACGCGGCAACGGCCAGGAAGATCGTCGGCAGGATTCCGGACAGCGTTTCAATTTGCGCGATTTCATTCATCAGAAACCAGTTGGAAAGCTGGTCGGCGCGCGCAAAAGCGCCGAAACCCCCGTATCGCTCAAGCAGCTGGTCCAGGCGGTCAATGACGTTCGTCTCGTTCGTGCCGCGCAGCAGGCTCAGGCTGACATCGTTAAAAGCGCCTTTCAGATCATAAGCAGCCTCAAGTGCTTTGCGCCCCATCCAGACCACGCCGAAACGCGCTTCGTCGGGCATCAGCGCGCCGGGTCCGATCGCGTAGACGAACTCCGGTCCCAGGCCGATGCCGACAATGCTCAACGCGCGTTTGTTGCCGTTGATAATGGCGTCGAAGCTGTCCCCCGGCCCGAGGTCGTGGGCCTCGGCAAACGGCTCGCTGATGATGACCTCGTCGGGATGGCCGGCCTGCACCCAGCGACCTGCTCGCAATGCCAGGCGGTTGAGTTGGGGCTGCCCGTCCTCCGGAATCGACACGAGCTGGCCAATCACCGGCTCCGCGAATCCCGGAATATCCAGCGTCGCCATGTGCACGATGCGGGTCTGCACGGATTGCACGCCCGGGATGTCCGCGATACGCCTTGCCACCCACTCCGGTGTGCGCTTCGATCCGGCAAACACGTCGGCAAAGCGATAGCGGTCGTAGTAGGCCTCGGCCGTCACGCTGAGCGACTCGTGAACGGACAGCGACATCACGAGCACGCCCACGCCCGATGCGATTACCAGGCCGACTGCGAGCACCTGGCCGCGAAGATTGTTCAGGTCCCGCCAGAGTTTTCGGTTGAGTGCGAGCATGCGTCCCTACCAGCTCAGGTCCGCAGGCTGCAGCCGCCGCGCGTTGGTGTCCACGGATGCAATCGCCCCGTCGGCCATGCGGATAACGCGATCTGCCATGTCGGCAATGACCACGTTATGCGTAATCACCGCGGTGGTCGTGCCGAGTTCGCGATTCACCGCCTCGATCGCTTCCAGCACGATAACGCCGGTCTGGCTATCGAGCGCACCGGTCGGTTCGTCGCACAGCAGTACCTCGGGCTGCTTGGCAATCGCTCGGGCAATGGCGACGCGTTGCTGCTCGCCGCCTGACAGTTGCGCGGGGAAATGATCCAGCCGGTCACCGAGACCCACCAGCTCCAGCGCTTCGGCCGGTTCTAACGGCTGGCGTGCGATTTCTGTCACCAGCGCCACGTTTTCGCGCGCGGTGAGACTCGGCACCAGGTTGTAGAACTGGAAAACGAATCCGACATGATCACGCCGGTATTTCGTGCGGTCGGCTTCGCTGATCGCGGTTATTTCCCGATCCCGAAAATAGAGCTCGCCGGAGCTGGGCACATCCAGCCCGCCGAGAATATTCAGCAGCGTCGACTTGCCGCTGCCGGACGGACCGAGCAGCACAATGAGTTCGCGAGCCGCAAAATCGACGTCCACGCCGCGCAGGGCATGCACGTCCACCTCGCCCGTGTGATAGACCTTGGTCAGGTTGCGGGCGCGGATGGTTATCTCGGACCCATCGGCGACAGCAGCATTCGTTTCAGCAGCTACAGGCATAACTCCAGGCGCTCAGTCGAGATCCAGCCAGGCCGGTAATTCCAGGCCTCGCTCGAGCAGGAATTTCCGGTTGAACAAGCGCGCTCGGTAGCGCATGGCTGTGTCGCACAGAATGGTCACGATGACGTGGCCGGGGCCGAGTTCTTTCGCCAGCCGAATGGCGCCGGCGACATTCACGCCGCTGGAACCGCCAAGCGACAAGCCTTCCTGGCGAATCATCCGGTATACGAGCGGAATCGATTCGGAATCCGGGATCTGGTACGGCACGTCAATCGGTGTGCCTTCCAGGTTCTCCGTGATTCGGCTGTTGCCGATGCCCTCGGAAATCGAACCGCCCTCGGCCTTCAGTTCGCCGTGTTTGTAGTAGTTGTAAAGCGCCGAGCCGGTCGGATCCGCCAGCCCGATTTGGACTTCCGGCTTGCGCGCCTTCAGCGCTCGCGCAATGCCTGCAAGGGTGCCACCCGTGCCGACGGAACAGATAAAGGCGTCCACCGCGCCATGGGTTTGTTCCCAGATCTCCGGCCCGGTCGTCTGCTCGTGGAAATCCCGGTTCGCGACGTTGTTGAACTGGTTGGCCCAGATAGCACTGCCAGGGTCTTCCTTGTTGAGCTCAGCGGCAATGCGCGCCGAGACCTTCGTGAAATGATTCGGGTCCTTGAGCGGCACAGCCGGGACCAGTTCGACGCGCGGGCCGTAGGACTTCAGCGTATCGATCTTGTCCTGGCTCTGGTTGTCCGGCATCACGATGATGGTTTCGTAACCGAGACAGTTGCCAACGACGGCCAGGCCGATGCCGGTGTTACCGGCCGTGCCTTCGACAATGATGCCGCCGGGGCGCAGTTCACCGCGTACTTCCGCATCGCGCACAATGCCGAGCGCCGCGCGGTCCTTCACGGATCCGCCCGGGTTCATGAACTCGGCCTTGCCCAGGATTTCGCACCCCGTTTCATCCGACGCATGGTTCAGGCGAATCAGCGGCGTATTGCCGATCGTGGCGATCGTGTCCCGATAGCGCTTGCTCATGAAGTCGTCAGACCTTTGGCGGGTTTTTTTAGTGCTTTTCGAGGTCGGCCAGCTGGGCCGCCTGGTGTTCGCTGATCAACGGTTCGACCACCGGGTCGAGGTTACCTTCCAGTACGTCATCGAGCTTGTAAAGGGTCAGGTTGATGCGGTGATCCGTCACTCGACCCTGGGGGAAATTATAGGTGCGAATGCGCTCGGAGCGATCACCCGAGCCGACCAGGCTTTTTCGCTCCGCAGCCTGCTCACGCTGCTGCTTCTGCTGTTCCGCGTCCAGCAGGCGCGCCTGCAGCAGTGCCATCGCCCGGGCGCGATTCTTGTGCTGCGAGCGTTCGTCCTGGCATTCGACCACGATCCCCGACGGCAGATGCGTCAGGCGCACCGCCGAGTCGGTCTTGTTCACATGCTGGCCGCCGGCTCCGGACGCCCGATAGGTATCTACGCGCAGATCGGACGGGTTGACGTCGATCTCGCCGACGTCCTCGAGTTCGGCCAGCACCGCGACGGTGCAGGCGGACGTGTGGATGCGCCCTTGGGTTTCGGTCGCCGGTACCCGCTGTACACGATGCGCGCCGGACTCGAACTTCAATCGGGAATAGGCACCGCGACCGACGACTCGGCTGATGATCTCCTTGTAACCGCCGTGTTCACCCTCATTGCTGGTCAGCACTTCAACCTGCCAGCCCTGGTTCTCGGCATATTTCATGTACATGCGGAACAGGTCGCCAGCGAACAGTGCGGCTTCGTCGCCGCCCGTGCCGGCCCGGATTTCGAGATAAATATTGGAGTCATCGCGGGGGTCCCGTGGAACCAGGTATTTTTTCAGGTCTTCTTCCAGGCGTTCGAGACGTGTCGCGGCGGCAGCCTGTTCCTCTTGCCCGAGGGCGCGGATTTCCGGGTCGCTGTCGGCCAGCATTTCGTCGGCAGCCGCCTGATCGGCGCGCGCCTGTTCGTAGTCACGCATCAGCGCAACGACGGGGTCTAGCTGGGCATACTCACGCGACAGGTCGCGAAACCGGTTCTGGTCGCCGATGACTTCCGGATCGGACAACAATTGCCCCAGTTCCTCGGACCGGGCGAGCAGTTTTTGCAGTTTGTCGGTAATGCTGGCTTTCACAGGAGCTATTATCCCGGTTATGCCTACTATGCTGAATAGCCCGCGTCGAACAGCCGGCTCGACGGCGGTTTGTATGCTGCTATTGACGGCTCTGCTCGGCGGTTGTTCCCAGCCGGTGCAGGAGGATGCTGCGGCACCGCGCTACGTGCCGAACGAGAGCTATCACCTGATGATGGCGGAAATCGCCATTCAGCGGGGCATGTATCTCACGGCCGCGCAGGAATACCTGACCGCGGCGGAGCGCAGCAAGGATTCCGCGACCGCCCGCCGCGCGACGGAGTTCGCCTTTGACTACGGCTACGACCGCTTCGCTTTGCGCAGCGCGACACGGTGGATCAAGCTCGAACCTGACAGCACGGTTGCCCACGAATACCTCGGCCGGCTGCACCTGCGCCGCTATGACCTGAATCGCGCGGTGGAACATTTCGCCGCCGCCCTGGGGCCGCGAGAACTTCGTAGCGGCGACGACTACCTCGCGCTGGAAGCCGATTTGTCCGAGGAGCGCAATGCTAGGGATGTGCTGCGCCTTTTATTGCGGTTGCACGGCGGTGACGAACGCACGGACGGCTTCAAGCTGGCAGTGGCCCGCGCCGCTTACCGAACCAATCGTTACCTGCTGGCGCTCGCTTACGCCCGCCAGGTTGCCGTCGGCGGGAATTCCTACGAGGCGGAGATTCTGACCGGCCGCATCCTGTTTGCCAGCGGCGCCACGGACGCGGCGCTCGTGCATATAGAAAACCTGGCGCGCACCCAGCCTGTGCTCGGGTTGGAACTGGAATACGTGCGGCTGCTGGCTGCCAGCCGTCGCGAAGGCCCGGCGCTGCAGATGCTCGGCCAAATGTTCGCCCGTTATGGCCGCGATGCCGAACTGCTGAGCATGCGCGCGATGATCAGTATGGGCCTGGGCGATATCGAAGCCGCCGAGCAGGATCTCAATGAGCTCGCCGCGTCCGGCCGCAGTGTCTACCAGAGCTTTTATTACCTGGGGCAAATCGAGGCCTCCCGCGGCGACTACGAGAAAGCCATTCGCCATTTCAAGCGCATCGGCGCCGGCGAGTACTTGTTGCCGGCTCAGTCGCGCGTTGCCGAGGCCCACGTCGCCTCTGGTGATCCGGATCTGGGCCTGGAGCACCTGGCTGAATTTGGCCGCAACTACCCGCGCTACGGCTACGAAATGATCGAGCGGCGCGCACTGTTGCTGCAGTCACTAAGGCGCGACGACGAGGCGCTCGCAGAGCTGGATGAGCTATTGCGAATCCGGCCCGGCACGCCCGCCCTGCTGATCAGCCGCGGCATCGTGCTGGACCGGCTGGAGCGACGGCGCGAGGCCATAGAGACGATGAAAGAAGCGACGGCGATCGCGCCCTACGATGCCAGCGCGCTCAACTCGCTCGGCTATACGCTGGCGCTGGAAAACCGTCGTCTCGACGATGCGTTCGAGATGGTGCGCTTTGCGGTGCACCGGGTGCCGGACAGCCCCCCGATCCTGGACAGCATGGGCTGGCTCGAATTTCTGCGCGGCGACGCGGTTGCCGCGCGCAGCTGGTTGGAACTTGCCTACCGCCTGATGCCTGATCCGGAAATCGCCGCCCACCTCGGCGAAGTCCTTTACACGGCCGGCGAGACGGGCCCGGCCCGTCGCGTCTGGCAGGAGGCATTGATTCAGAATCCCGACAGCAAACCCTTGCTGGAAACTATCGCGAGATTCCCGCGGTGATCGATACGCCTCGTTGCCTCCTGATCACAACTGCTGTGTTGCTCGTCGGCTGCGCCGTGCGGCCGACGATTCCGGGCACTGCGATTCAGTGGCAGGAGCGTCGCGACGCGCTGCTTGCGGTCGAGGCCTGGCAAATGCGCGGGCGGATCGCGGTGAAGTCGGGGGACGACGGCGGGCAGGGTAGTGTGCGATGGCATCAAGGTGGCAGCAGCGCCTGGTTGCGCGTGAGCGGGCCTTTCGGCGCGGGCGCCTACGAAATCACCTGGGATGCCGAACGCGTGGTGTTGACGGATGGCAAAGGGGAAGTCGCGGCCGCGTACAACGGGCCCGATGCCGTGGAGCAACTCCTGGATGAACAGATTGGTTGGCAATTCCCGGCCGCTCGCGCCCGCTACTGGGTGCTGGGCGTGGCGGCGCCACCGGGTCGCGGCCGACCGGTGTATACGGACGACGGCTGGCTGGCCAGTCTCGACCAGGACGGCTGGGTGGTCAGTTTCGACGACTACCGCGAGCGCGCCGGCTTCTGGATGCCGCGCAAGGTGCGGCTGGAAAGCCCGCGCGGCACGGTCAAACTGGTTGTGGACCACTGGGAACCCGCGCCAGCCGATTCCCCGAACCCGGGCGCTGAGTCATGACTCCGCTCCGGATTTCTTGCACAATAGCGCCCCGTCCGGTGGTCAACACACCGCGGTCCGCCGGCAGCGGAACTGGGGTGTAGCCAAGTGGTAAGGCAGCGGGTTTTGATCCCGTCATTCGCAGGTTCGAATCCTGCCACCCCAGCCACTTTTTCAAAATGCGCGAGGCGGCTGAGCACGTCGTGAATAAAGCGGATTCGCTGGTACTTCCGAATATAGCGGTGTTTTCCGGGAACGCCAACCCGGAACTTGCCTACCGCATGGCGCGCCATTTGACGTTGCCGCTCAGCAAAGTCCAGGTTGGTCGTTTCAGCGATGGCGAGGTCAATATCGAGATCCTCGAAAACGTGCGCGGCCGCGACACGTACATCGTGCAATCCACGTGCCCGCCCGTTAACGACAACCTGATGGAACTGCTGGTCATGGCCGACGCCTGCAGGCGTGCGTCGGTGGCGCGCATTACAGCGGTTATTCCGTATTACGGCTACGCGCGACAGGATCGCCGGCCGCGCGCGGCGCGGGTGCCTATCACCGCCCGACTGGTCGCGGGCATGATCTCTGCCGCCGGCATCGATCGCGTGTTGACCGTCGATTTGCACGCGGACCAGATCCAGGGCTTTTTTTCGATCCCGGTCGACAATGTGTACGCGTCGCCGGTGCTGCTCGGCGACCTGTGGCGGCAGGAATACGACCCGATGGTCGTGGTGTCGCCCGACGTGGGTGGCGTGGTGCGCGCCCGCGCAATAGCCAAGCGCATGGACGATGCCGATCTCGCCATTATCGACAAGCGGCGGCCGCGACCGAACGAGGCGGAGGTCATGAACATTATCGGTGAGGTCGAGGGCAAAACCTGCGTGCTTATCGATGACATGATCGATACTGCCGGCACCCTGTGCCTCGCCGCCGGCGCACTCAAGGAAAACGGGGCCGCGCGGGTCGTCGCGTACATCACGCATCCGGTGCTGTCCGGACCGGCGGTCGAGCGACTGTCCGACTCGGTGCTCGACGAACTGGTCGTGACCGACACCATCCCGCTGTCGGACGACGCGGCAGCGTGCGGCAAGATCCGCCAGCTCGGTGTCGCGGAGCTGCTGGCCGAAACCATGCGGCGCATAAGCCTCGACGAGTCCGTCTCCTCACTCTACGTCGACTGACGCTGTCTGCGGCGCTGGGTCGCGACCGATTCTTCCTGCGCGCTTAATCTCGCTGCGCCATCCCTGGCTCCGCTCGAATCGGTCGGCCTCGCTTGTGCTGTCCTGCACCGCTCGGCCTCTACGACGCTCGCAGCAAAATCCGCCGCGCTC
>JASJBD010000041.1 GCA_030066665.1 Gammaproteobacteria bacterium | reverse complement strand
GAAATCACCGTGGCGGGCAATCTCGCCGACATGTTTCAGAATATTCTGGCCATCGGCACCGATACCGATTTGCGTGGCGGCGTGCGCACCGGCTCGGTGCTGGTCGACGGTATGACAATCGCCGGTAGCTGATCAGTCCGCGGCCGCCGCCAGCCGGGTCGCGGCCGTTGCCACCGGCTCGTCCACCAGGTCGTAGACGTTCTTGTCGCCGAAGGCTTGCAGCAGCGCATCGTTCATCTGCTGTGTCATCCGCTGCACGCTGGTCGGCCAGCGGCCTTCCGGAAAGACATCGGCCGCCTGGGGTTCGCGCACCGCCGCGATCACATCGACCAGCTTGATCTCCCGCGGGTCGCGATTGGGGATGAGCTCGTTCTTCTCGGTGCGCGTGATCAGGTCTGCGTTTTGCAGGCGTTCCAGCGTCGGCACCATCGCGACGACCGACAGGTCGATTTCCCGCGAAATCTCTTCCAGCCGGGGATGTTTATTGCTGCTCCGGAAGGACCGCGCAATGATGCCCATGATGCTCAGCGCGATCTGTTCCCGCTGGCGACTGCCAAGATAGACGCGGCGATAACCGAGCCGCAGGTGCTCGGGATGCTGGAAATAGAACGCGACCTGCGCGCCGACCATCAGGATCAGCCAGCAGAAATACAGCCAGATCAGCGCGATGATGACGATCGCAAATGTGGCATAGATGCTGAGCGTGCGGGCAGAGTTGGCAATGAAGGTGGTAAACAGCGCGCTGCCGAAGGACCACAAGAGCCCGCCGACCAGTCCGCCGACCAGCGCCGCAGTCAGTTTGACGCGGGTATTCGGCAGGAACCAGTACGCGAAACTGAAGCCGAGTATCACCATGGCATAGGGCGCCAGCTTGCCGACCAGCAGGAGCGTTGCGCCGATGGGCTGGAAGCCCGCCATTTCCTGCACCAGTGTGTTGCTGCTCACCATGCCCATCAGCCCCAGCGCCGTAACCATGATGACCGGACCAACCAGGATTACGCTCAGGAATTCGCTGATGCGCTGGGCAAGGTTCCGCGATTGCTCGACGCGCCAGATGAAGTTGAAGCTCTCTTCGACTTTCTGCGCCATCGAGATTGTGGTGAAGAACAACAACAACAGACCGACACCGGCAAGCACATCGCCCTGCACGTTGTCGACGAAGCCGATCACCTGGTCGGTGAGTTCCACACCGCGTTCGCCGAGTGGCTCCAGGAACGTATACAGCAGGGGTTCCATGCGCTTGTGAAAGCCGAAACCCTTCAGAACCGAAAAGCTGATCGCGATGACCGGCACGATCGACAGAATAGTCACGTAAACCAGGCCCATCGCGCGCATCGGCAGATTGCCCGCGATCGCATCACGCAGCACGGCGTACACGAAGCGCACCAAACGAATCGCGAAGCGCGGCAGGTCCGGCATGTCGTCGACGCGTGGCGACCACAGCAGGGCTTCCAGTTTCTCGATAATGGCGTCGATAGGAGTGCCTCCCCACCGGGGATTCTAACCTAGCGCCCCATCCGGAACGGATGGTTCAGTCGATCAGCAGATCCGCGGCCTGGCGGTATTTTTCGCTCGTTCGCCGGATCACATCCGCCGGCAATGCTGGACCCGGTGCCTTCTTGTCCCAGTCCAGCGTTTCGAGATAATCGCGCACGTACTGCTTGTCGAAGCTCGGCGGGCTGATGCCGGTCGCGTATTCGTCGGCGGGCCAGAAACGCGACGAATCCGGTGTCAGCACCTCGTCGATCAGATACAGCTCGCCCGCCTGATCCAGGCCGAACTCGAATTTGGTGTCCGCGATGATGATGCCGCGGGTCGCCGCGTAGGCCGCGCCACTGAGGTAGATTTCGATCGCGAGATCACGCACCCTGGCTGCAAGCTCATTGCCAACCAGTTCGGCGGCCTGATCGAAACTGATGTTCTCATCGTGCTCGCCGACGGCGGCTTTGGTTGCCGGTGTGAAAATCGGTTCGGGCAGTTGTGCTGCCTGCGGCAGTCCGGCCGGCAAGCCGATACCGCAAACCTCGCCGGTGGCCTGGTAGTCCTTCCAACCGGAGCCGATCAGGTAGCCCCGCACCACTGCTTCAATCGGCAGCGGCCGCAGTCGCTTTGCCACGGTCGCCCGGGACGCCACGCGCTGGCGCTGCTCGGCGTCCGGGATGATTGCCTGCAGCGGCAGATCAGCCAGGTGGTTCGGGACGATGTCGCGCGTGCGGCCAAACCAGAAGTTCGACAGTCGCGTCAGTACCTCACCCTTGCCCGGAATCGGATCGGGCAGGACGACGTCGAAGGCCGACAGGCGGTCCGACGTGACGATCAGCAAATGCGCATCGTCCACAGCATAGATGTCGCGCACCTTGCCTTGGCTGATGCGTTCCAGATCGGGAAGGTTTGATTCGAAGAGTGCGTCGCTCATGATCCTCTGCCGCTTTCGGCCCGCGGAAAAAAGCAGCTATTGTATCCGCACCGGGCAACGGAGGCTCAAGCTTCGATGGCATGGATAGGGAAACTGGGGGGCGGCGTGCTGGGCTACATGGCCGGCGGGCCCGTAGGCGCGGCCGTTGGCGCGCTACTGGGCCACCAGTTCGACCGCGGGCTCAGTAACTTCGATTCCGCCTCGGTATTCCAGGACCGGGCCCGCGTTTCCGGGGCCGAGCGTCAGCAGGCGTTCTTTGAGGCCACGTTCCGCGTCATGGGGCATCTCGCAAAAGCGGACGGGCGGGTATCGGAGGCCGAAATCCAGACTGCCCGCGGCATCATGCACCGTATGCGGCTGCATCCCGAGGCGGTGCGACGCGCCATCGAACTGTTTACGGCCGGCAAACAGCCCGGATTCCGGCTGGACCAGCAGCTGGCTGAATTCGCCAACGCTTGTGGTCGCGACCGGGCGCTGGTCCGGGCATTCCTCGAATTCCAGATGGACCTGGTGCTCAGCAAGGGCAACATCAAACCGAGTGAACGGGAAGTTCTGTGGCGGATCGCGGCTCGGCTCGGGGTCAGTCGTGTGGAGCTAGTGCAACTGGAAGCCGTATTGCGCGCTCAGCACAGCTTTGGCGAGCAACGCCACGCGAATGCAGCGCAGCGGCCCGGTGATCTGGCGCAGGCTTATCGAGCGCTTGGCGTGGAATCCGGTGCGACGGACCGTGAAATAAAGATCGCCTACCGGCGCCTCATGAACCAGCATCACCCGGACAAGCTCGTGTCCCGCGGATTGCCCGATTCCATGCTGGAAGCCGCTAAGGAACGCACGCGCGAAATCCGCTCAGCCTATGAGCTGATCAAGGAACGGCGCGGTCTGAAGTGATAGGCTAGCCGCTCGAACGCTGCCAGGAGCATGCCGCTGTGGCTGATTTTCTGATTGCACCTTCGATACTGTCGGCCGACTTCGCTCGGCTGGGCGAAGAAGTGGACAACGTGCTCGCGGCGGGTGCCGACGTCGTGCATTTCGATGTCATGGACAACCACTATGTGCCGAACCTGACGGTTGGGCCGCTGGTCTGCGAGGCGCTGCGGAAACATGGCGTGACGGCGCCGATCGACGTGCACCTGATGGTTAAGCCGGTGGATCGCCTGGTTGTAGATTTCGCCGCGGCCGGCGCCAGCTATATCAGTTTTCACCCCGAAGCCAGTGAACACGTGGATCGCACGATCGCGCTGATCCGGGAACACGGGTGCCGCCCGGGTCTGGTTCTGAACCCGGCCACGCCGCTCAATTACCTTGACCACACCCTGGGCAAGCTCGACCTCGTGCTCGTGATGTCTGTCAATCCCGGGTTCGGCGGACAGGCCTTTATCCCGGAATCACTGGAAAAAGTGCGCGCGATCCGCGAGCGTATTACGGCAGCGGGACTTCAGACGCGCGTGGAGGTGGATGGTGGCATCAAAGTCGCGAATATCCGCGACGTGGCAACCGCCGGTGCGGACATGTTTGTCGCCGGGTCCGCGATCTTCGGTAGCGGCGATTATGCGGCCACGATTGCGGCCATGAGGAAGGAACTGGCAGCCGCGGCCGGGGGCGCCGCAGCTGCCTGATCTGTTGCCGGTCAGACTGCGGTCGCGCTGATCGTCTGTTTCGGCCGCGCGTTGTAGACCACGATGGTCTTGCCGCTGGCTGACACCAGTCCCTGTTCTTCCAGCACCTTCAAAACGCGCCCGGCCATCTCGCGGGAACAGCCGACCAGGCGGCTGAGTTCCTGCCGACTGACCTTGATCTGCATGCCGTCCGGATGCGTCATGGCGTCCGGCTCGTTGCACAGGTCCATGATGGCGTGAGCCACGCGACCAGTCACGTCAACGAACGCGAGGTCACCGAGTTTGCGATTGGTGCGATCGAGGCGAGAGGCGAGTTGAGTCGCCAGTTCGAACACCAGTCCGGGACTTTCGCTCGCAATCTGCCGGAAGCGTGGATAGGTCATTTCCGCGATTTCGGAAGCAACCCGGGTGCGGACCCAGGCACTGCGCGCGGGCTGCTCGTGGAACAAACCCATTTCGCCGAAAAACTGGCCCTTGTTCAGGTAGGCCAGCACCATTTCGTTGCCGTCTTCATCCTCGATCATCACTTCAACCGATCCGTCGATGATGTAGTAGAGGCTGTCCGGCATGTCGCCTGCATGGATCATGACCGTCTTGGCCGGCACGGTCCGCACGCGACAATACGTCAGGAACCGGTTAATGGCCGGAATGTCACTTAAAGCCTTGGCATTGTTGGCCATGTGTTGTCTCCCCAATAACCCGAACGCGATTTAACCTGCGTTAAACATAAGATTCAAATATTTGCAGCCGTTTTGTGACGGCCGTCCCACAATTCGGCCGAAGCGCGGCTCAGATCCGGTGGGCAACGCTGGTCATGACTTTCGCGCTCGCTCGCATCACGCGCCGGATCAACGGCGGCAGCGCTGCGGCGCCGCGATCCGCGGCATCCTGCCCGTGTCCGATTTCGTCTTCCCGCATGTGCTCGACGATCCGCCGGCTGCGGGTATCCGTGGGGGGGAGTCGCTGCAAATGTCCTTCGAGGTGCTCCGCGACCTGGCGCTCGGTCTCGACCAGGAAGCCCAGGCTCTGCCGGTCGCCGCCAAATCCCGCGACCGCGCCGATTGCGAAGGCGCCCGCATACCAGGCCGGCGCGAGCAGGCTCGTCCGGCTGCCGAGTTCGTGAACCCGATCGGCGCACCAGGCGAGATGATCGTATTCATCGTCGGCGGCCTCCAGAAGCGCTTCGCGCAGTTCGGGATCGCGCGTTACGGCCGCCTGGCCTCGATACAGAGCCTGCGCGGCAATTTCGCCGGCATGGTTCACGCGCATCAGCGCGGCGGCTTCCGCCCGCTCGGTATCGTTCAGATCGGCCGGCTCAAGATCCGCAGCAGGACTGGGCTTGGCCGGCCGGGCCGGGGCTGCCACGACGCGCAGGGCGGTATCCAACTCGGCGATCAGTCGATCCACCACACTGAGGGAACGTTTATTCATGGCCTCATTATAAGCCGGGCGACCCCGTGGAAATTCGGGCAGGAATCCGTAAGATTCGCGCTCCCCGAAGAAGGTTAACCAAAACGGGCCACCGTCCGGCGGCCCCGAAATCGAGGTAATCACCATGCGTACGCAGATACTGGCCGCAGCGGCGGCGTTAATGCTGTGCCCCGGGTTGTCGCTGGCGGACGAGGAGGGCCCCTGGTCCGGCAAAATTGCGCTCGGCTTTCTTGGCATCAGCGGCAATACCGAGAGCGAAACCCTGAACGCGGAAGCGGAAGTGAACTGGAAAGGCGAACGCTGGGAGCACCAGCTGCGGGGCCGCGTCATCGGCAAGACCGAAGACGATGACACCACCGCCGAGGCCTATCGGTTTGCCTACGAGCCGCGGTGGAATATCACCGAACGCAACTTCGCCTTCGGACTGCTCGACTACAACAAAGACCGCTTCAGCAGTTATCGGCAGCAGATCTTCGGCATTGTCGGTGTCGGACGCCGGTTCATCGTGACCGAGAAGCACAAGCTGAACGGCCAGATTGGTGTGGGTTACAGCGACAACGAGTTGCAGACGGGCATCAGCCAGGAGGAGCCCACGATCCGGATCGGGGGCGACTGGAACTGGCAGATCAGTGAAAACGCGAGTTTCAAGCAGGTGCTGGCCATCAACTGGACCGATATCAATACCTTCACGGAGTCGATCACGGAACTGCGGGCGGGGATCGTGGGGAACGTCGGCATGTCGTTATCGCTGACGGTCCGCAATAACTCGGATGTGTTGCCCGGAACCAAGAAGACCGATACCTGGACCGCGGTGAATATCGACTACGCGTTTTGACCAGGGGAGCCGGCCCGGGCCCGGTGGTCCCGGCCGGCAGGTTTGAAAAAGCCCTGGCGCGCCAGTAGAATCGCGGGCCCTTCGGTGCCCGGCACCACGGGCCCGATCATTACTGAATGAGCATCATGAGCACCTTTTCTGCAAAGCAGCACGAAGTGCAGCGCGGTTGGTACGTCGTCGACGCCACTGGCCGCACGCTTGGTCGCCTGGCGACCGAGATTGCACGTCGGCTCCGTGGCAAGCACAAGCCGGAATACACGCCGCATGTGGACACGGGTGACTACATCGTCGTCGTCAATGCTGCGCAGATTCGGGTCACAGGCAACAAGCTGCAGGACAAGATGTACCACCATCACACGGGATACATTGGCAACCTGAAGTCTGTGAACCTGGCCACACAGTTGGAGCAGGCGCCGGAACGCGTGCTGACCGATGCGGTCAAGGGTATGTTGCCGAAGAACAAACTGGGTGCGGCGATGCTGAAGAAACTGCGCGTCTATGGCGGCGCCGAACACCGGCACGAGGCCCAACAGCCCCAGCCGCTGGAAATCTGACGGAACCTGTTATGAGTACGGAAGCCAATCGCGGTACCGGCCGGCGCAAGACCGCCACTGCCCGGGTCCGCATTCAGCCGGGCAGCGGCAATATCACCGTGAATTCGCGTGACCTGGACCAGTTCTTTGGTCGCAAGACAGCCCGGATGATCGTGCGCCAGCCGCTCGACGTGGTCGATATGCAGGATAAATTCGATGTCATCGTGACTGTCAGCGGCGGCGGGACGACTGGCCAGGCCGGCGCGATCCGTCACGGCCTGACACGTGCGCTGATGGACTACGACGAATCACTGCGCCCCCTGTTGCGACGGGCGGGTTATGTGACGCGCGATGCGCGCGAGGTCGAGCGCAAGAAAGTTGGTCTGCGCAAGGCGCGTCGCGCGACGCAGTACTCCAAGCGCTGATTCCGCGGACCTGCGGAGAGCCGATCTCACTGGGGGATCGTCTAATGGTAGGACTACGGACTCTGACTCCGTCAATCCAGGTTCGAATCCTGGTCCCCCAGCCAAATTCTCGCCCGCCTTCAATTTAGCGGGCCGCGCCGGCGATAATTCGCTTTGCTCCTGTTGTAAAGTCGCTGGTCGCTGCGCGCCATCCCTGGCGCTGCGCGACACTTTTGCGTCCATGCACGTCGCAGCGAGTTATCCCCGCCACGGCCCGCGCGTTCGATGATCGGCTAGCGTTCCAGCCTGGTGACGCCCGAATCGCCCGCCATCAGAATCACGTCCGCCGGGCGTTGGGCGAAAATCCCGACCGACACCACACCGGCGATCTGGTTAAAACGTTGCTCCATTTCCACCGGATTCGCGATCGTTAGACCGTGCACGTCGATAATGCTGTTGCCATTGTCCGTGACGAAATCCTTGCGCAGGATCGGCTGGCCACGCGCCTTGACGAACTGCCGGGCGACATGGGCCTGGGCCATGGGGATAACTTCAACGGGCAGAGGGAATTTCCCGAGTACGCCTACCCATTTGCTGTCGTCAATAATGCAGACGAATCTGCGGCTCGCCGCGGCGCAGATTTTTTCCCGGGTCAGAGCGCCGCCGCCGCCTTTGATCAGGTGGAATTGCTTGTTGGCTTCGTCGGCGCCGTCGATGTAAAGATCGAGGTCGCCGACAGTGGTCAGCTGGGCAATCTCGAATCCGGCGTCCGCCAGCCGATTCCGGGTTCCTCGGGAGCTGGCAACCAGGACCTCGATCTTGTCGCGCACCTGCGACAGTTCCTCGATCAGGCAGTTCACCGTGGACCCGGTTCCGACCCCCAGGCGGCAGCCTGGCTCGATGAACTCCAGCGCGGCCAGGGCTGCCTGGCGCTTTTTCTCGGACTGCGCCATGCATCCCTCCCTACGTTGCATTGCGGCTAAATCCGCCCGAATTATAACCGGCGGGTGCCCGGCCCGCCGTGCCGCAATACCCAAAAAGAAATGTGCCCGCCAGGGGCGGGCACATTCCGGTTTCGAAGGGCCTTTCGACGAAAGGCCTCACAGTTTAGTTACCGCTTCTTCGAAGCCTTTCTGCGGGAGGTTTTCCTCTTGGCCTTCCGCTTGGTCTTGCGCTTCGTCTTGCGCTTCGCAACCTTACGCTTCGTCTTGCGCTTGGCTGTTTTCTTCTTGGCCTTACGCTTGGTCTTGCGTTTCGTCTTGCGCTTGGCCGTCTTCTTGGCCTTACGCTTGGTCTTACGCTTGGTCTTACGCTTGGCTACTTTCTTTTTAGCCTTACGCTTTGTCTTACGCTTGGTCTTGCGTTTCGTCTTGCGCTTGGCCTTTTTCTTGGCCTTGCGCTTGGTGGCTTTCTTCTTGGTCTTGCGCTTCGTCTTGCGCTTAGCGACCTTACGCTTCGTCTTGCGCTTGGCTACTTTCTTCTTAGCCTTACGCTTCGCGGGTGCTTTCCGTCGAACAGCCTTCTTCTTGGCCTTCGACTTCCGGCGCACCGATTTCTTTCGTGAAGTTGCCATTTCAGTCTCCGTGTCGGGGATAACCGGCGTTGAGTATATATAAAGTTCTTGAAATTGCCAGTAATTTGGGGGTGACGCACTTATCAGTTTTCCGTCAAAAATACCCGCTACGGAGGCGGGTTTTTTGGCGTTGTCGCACCGGGATCGTTTTCAGAACCGGTAGAAAGCACGCTCAGTGAGTGCACATTGCACGGGAATATCCCAGTCATTCCTTTCCAGCCGCGGTACGTGTTGAAACTCGTAGCCAACGCCCACCAGGCATGGTTTTCGCCACTTCCGGCGCTGTTTAAGGAAATGAAAGCTGCGATCATAGAAGCCGCCGCCCATGCCGAGTCGTGTGCCGGAATCATCGAACGCCACTAACGGGGTCAACACGAGATCCAGATCGGCCGGCCGCAATGCGCGGCCATCGGCCGCCGCGGGCTCGGGAATGCCGAACCGATTCCGTACCATCGGCTCACCAGGTCGGTACGGTGCGAAACTCAAGGCGCCGCGGTGGAGCACCGGCAGATACACCTCGCGCGCTCGGGCCCAGGCTTCCTGGATAATTACGGCACAGTTCAGCTCGCCGCGACTGGCGTAATACACGCCAATCCGGTGGCAGCGATTCGACTCAACCTGGCGCCAGAAGATACGCGCGGCACTGACCGCTGTGGCACGTAGTTCGAGGTCGTCCAGAGCCAGGCGGCGATCGATTATCTGCCGCCGCAGCATTTTGGGATCGGGGAATACCGCCGGCATTCGGACATGATAGTTGAGAAGGCGCCTCCCGCCTGTGCCGTGACGACCCTTCGCTCTCGAACCAGAGCGGTAGGTGGGGTCAGCCGTGGCAACGCAGGCTATCCGCTACCAGCGGTTCTGCTCAAAGTTGCCGACAGACGACGACCCCTGAGACAAGATTTAGGGTCGAAAGACTACCAGGCTCGTCTCGAACACCGCAGGAGGAACCTGCCGTAATTATATAAGGGAATTGGCCGCGTCAGGTGCGACCTGGTTCGCGTCAGAGCTCGAGCTGCCGCCCCCGCTGCAAGGCGTTCTCCACTCGCTCGCGCATTTCGATGATCTTGCCCTTGGCGCTGCCCTCGATGACCTCACCGCGACTCTTGGCCGAAATCAGATCGTTCGCCATATTCAGGGCCGCCATGACGGCAATCCGGTCCAGGCCGACGACTTTGCCGCTGTCCCGGATTTCGCGCATCTTGGCATTCAGTATTTCGGCGGAATCCAGCAGGGACTTGCGCTCGTCCGCCGGGCACGAGAACTGGTATTCCTTTTCCAGGATCTTGACGCTGACATGAGCGTACATATCGGTCATGAATGGTTCTCCATTGCCTTGAGCCTGCCGATCATGGCTTCGACCCGTGCCCTGACCTGCTCGTTTTTCTGCAACAGCGTCGCCCGCTCGGCAATGAGGGAATCCTGCCGTTGCTTCAGTGACTGATTCTCTTCCTTGAGCTGGTTCGTAATCACCACCAGTTCGTCGAGGCGGCGTTCCAGCCGCTTCAATTCCTTGGTAAAGCTTTCTGATTGCTTGTCGGACATGTTCATGAATATAGGTCTGCCGGTGTTTTCGGTCAAATTGTCGGGATTCAGGGGTGCTAGGATACCGGCCGCATGAGCGCTCCCAGCTTCAATATGGTTGCCGAAACCCTCCGGACCGCGGGTGTCCTCGGGGAGACAGCGGAGTTGCACGGACAACTCTGCGCGCTCCTGTGCCAGATGGGAGAACGTGCCATGGAGCCGTGGCTGGCGGATGCGCTCAATGGGGCGACTGCATCGACCGCGCTGCAACGATCCGCACGCGAAATGCTGGCCACGGTGGCGGCACGGAGCTTCGAGGCCCTGCAGGAAGCTGACATGAGTCTCGAATTGCTATTGCCCCCGGACGAGACACCGCTAGACGTCCGGGCTGAGAACCTGGGCTATTGGTGCCAGGGGTTTACGCACGGCCTGAGTATCGCGCCGGGCGACCCGCAGCGGCTCAGCGGTGACGTGATCGGTGAAATCCTGCAGGATTTCAGTGAAATCACGCGGGCCGCATTTGCTGAGAGCGAAACCGCCGAGGAAGCTGAAGTCGCCTACGCGGAACTGGTCGAATACGTTCGGGTTTCCGCCCAGCTGGTATTCGAGGAATTGCGGCAGCGACACGACGAGTCGGGATCGCAGCAGACCCGGTTGCATTGAAACATCATGAATCCGCGCGAATTTGCCAAGCGCCGGCGTCAGCTGATGCGCATGATCGGAAAAGGCGGGGTCGCCCTGTTACCGGCGGCGACTCCAAAGATCCGCAACCGTGACGTCCAGTACTACTACCGGCAGGACAGTGATTTTTTCTACCTGACCGGTTTCACGGAGCCGGATGCGCTGCTCGTGCTCGCGCCGGGGCGAGCGGCTGGTGAGTACCTGCTGTTCTGTCGGGAGCGGGATCGGGAACGGGAGACCTGGGACGGGGCGCGCGCGGGCCCGGAGGGCGCGGTGGAAGACTTTGCCGCCGACGATGCGTTTCCTATAAGCGATGTCGACGACATCGTGCCAGGCATCATCGAACAGTGCGATCGGGTGTACTACACCATCGGTCTCAATCCAGATTTCGATCAGCGGGTGATGTCCTGGGTCGGGGCGCTGCGCGGCCGTGGCGGTGCGCACACGCCGGACGAGTTCATTGCGCTCGACCACCTGCTGCACGATTTGCGTCTCTATAAGAGTCGCGCCGAGATCAGCGCCATGCGCCGCGCCGCGAAGATCGCCATCGCCGCGCATCGACGCGCGATGGCGCGCTGCCGCCCGGGCCTGTTCGAATATGAAATCGAAGCGGAGTACACGCACGAGTTCCGACGCCAGGGCGCCCGGCTGTCGTACCTGCCGATCGTGGGCTCGGGACCGAACAGCTGTGTCCTGCACTATCACGCCAACGACCGGCAGCTCGAAGACGGCGACCTGTTGCTTGCCGACGTTGGGTGTGAGTCGGATTATTATGCGTCGGATGTGACGCGGACCTGGCCAGTCAACGGTCATTTTACCGATGAACAACGGGCGATTTACGAGCTGGTTCTGGAGGCCCAGGATGCAGCGCTGGAACAAATTGCTCCTCGCAAGCACTGGAACGACCCGCACGAGGCTGCGGTCGAGGTGATTACTGGTGGTCTCCGTAAACTGGGTCTGTTGCAGGGAGGAGTGAAGACCTTGATTCGTGACCGTGCGTACAAGCGTTTCTTCATGCACCGGACCGGGCATTGGCTCGGCCTGGACGTGCACGACGTGGGCGACTATCGCATTGCGGAGCATTGGCGAATGCTCGAGCCGGGAATGGCGTTGACGGTTGAGCCGGGAATCTACATTCCGCCCAAGAGTCGCGGCATACCCAAGAAGTGGTGGGGAATCGGCGTGCGCATCGAGGATGACGTCGTCGTCACACGCGATGGCCACGATCTGCTAACGCGCGGTCTGCCACGCACTGCCGAAGAGGTCGAGGCGCTCGTTGGCGCCGACGCAATATGAGCCACAACCCGGGGGCAAGCGAATTCGACTACGACGTCGTCATTGCCGGTGGTGGCATGGTCGGCGCCAGCCTGGCCTGTGCCCTGGCCGGACTGCCTTTGCGCGTCGCGGTAGTCGAGCCGGTGCCGTTCGACAGTGACACACAGCCCAGCTTCGATTTGCGCACCACCGCTCTGTCACGCAGCAGCCAGCGCATTCTGGACAGCCTTGGCCTCTGGTCGCGGGTGGCAGCCGACGCTACCCCGATCCATCGTATTCACGTGTCGGAGCAGGGGCGCTTCGGGACAGCGCTAATCGATGCCGCCGACCAGGGCGTCGCGGCCCTTGGCTACGTGCTGGAGAACCGCTGCCTGGGTGCGGCGCTGTGGTCGTTTCTCCAGGAAGCCGACTCCGTGACGCTGTTGTGTCCAGCCACGACCGAGTCCGCCAGTGCCAGCGACGATGGCGTCACCCTGGACGTAGTGGACGGCGATCGACGCCGCCAACTCCGCACGCGGCTGCTCGCCGTCGCGGATGGCGCACGTTCCCGGCTGCGTGACGCGCTTGGAATCCGGGCCACAACCGAGTCATATCGACAGGCCGCGATCGTCGGAACCGTCGAAGTTTCGGCGCCGGCCGATGGTGATACTGCCTATGAACGTTTCACGTCCCAGGGACCACTGGCGCTGTTGCCCGCGGGTGACAGTCGCTATGTTTTTGTATTGACGCGGCACGACGCCGAAACTGCGTCGGTCCAGGCCCTTGGTGATGACGAGTTTCGCGAACTCCTGCAACAGAGTTTCGGCTTTCGCCTGGGGCGTTTCGGTCAGCTGGGTCAGCGTGTGGCGTATCCGCTGGCGCTGACGCGCGCCGCCCGCGTCACGGCGCCACGCTGCGTGATCGTGGGCAATGCAGCGCATGGTTTGCACCCGGTTGCCGGGCAGGGCTACAACCTCGGTCTGCGCGACGTTGCCACGCTGGCTGAGGTTCTCGCCGACGACATAGCTACTGGTAATGGCGATGCGGGGGACCCCGCCAACCTGGAACGCTACCGGGAGTGGCGGCGGCGTGATCAGCGGAACGTGGTGGCATTCACTGATGGCCTGGTTCGGCTGTTCGATTTGCCGGCTGCCGGTCTAGGCAGCCTGCGTGGCCTCGGGCTCACTGCATTCGATCTGACGCCAGGCGCCAAACCAGCTCTGGCGCGTCATGCGATGGGACTCGGCGGGCGACTGACCCGACTCGTCCGCGGCCTGCAGTTATGACCAGTGCCAGTGCCGATGTCCTGATCGTCGGCGGCGGGCTCGTCGGTCTGACCCTCGCGACCTTGTTGCGGCAGCAGGGCGACAGTGGCGAATACAACGTTGCCGTTGTGGAACCGCGGCCACCGGAGCCGCCGGGCGCAACCCTGGGTTTGCGGGTGTCGGCACTATCGCCCGCATCGCAGGATATTCTCGAAAACTGTCACGTTTGGCAGAACCTGCCGGCGACGCGACTCGGTCCCTATGTCGCGATGCGTGTCTGGCGCGGCGGCGGCCCGGACGGTTCGCAGAGCATTCGCTTCGATGCGGCCGAACAGGGCTTGCCCGCGCTCGGTCACATCGTCGAGAACGAACTGTTGCGATGGGAATTGTGGCAGCGGGCTGAGGCGCTTGGCGTCGAGTTACTGACGGCAGCCGAACTGGTCTCGGCACAGCGGGACGAGCGACGGGTGTTGCTGGAATTTGACGACGGTCGTACCGCCGAGGCCCGACTGGTTGTTGGCGCCGATGGTGCCAGGTCGCGCGTGCGTGAAGCGTTTGGTTTGTCGGTCCGCCGCCGCGGATATGGCCAGCAGGGGGTGGTCACGCATGTGGCGAGCTCTCGTTCCCATCAGGAAACTGCGTGGCAGCGATTCCTGTCGGATGGCCCCGTTGCGTTGCTGCCGTTGGCCGATGGTCGCAGCTCGGTTGTCTGGTCCTGTCCCGATCAACGCGCGACGGCACTGCTTTCGAGCAGTGGCGATGATTTTGGCCACGAGCTGACAAGGGTCACGCAGCGCGTGCTGGGCGATCTCAGTGTCACGGTGAAGCCCCGGGCATTTCCGCTCGTCGCAGCGCATGCGCCGCATTATTGCGACGAGCGCGTCGTGCTGGTCGGAGACGCGGCACACCAGGTGCACCCGCTGGCCGGGCAGGGCGTCAACCTGGGATTGCTGGACGCCGCTGAACTGGCCTCGCGACTCATCGACCAGCAGTCTCTGCGCTACGCGGATCCGGGTGACAAACGCCTGTTGCGCGGTTACGAACGCGCCCGCAAACCAGAGAATCTGCTCACGCTGACGACGATGGATCTGTTTCATCGGGTGTTCGATACGGGCAATCCGTTACTGAGCAGCGCCGGCGGCGCCGGTCTGGCGGTTGCCGATCGGCTGCCCGCCGTGAAACGACGCCTCGCGGCTCAGGCTCTGGGTGGCGGCAGCCGCGTCTAGGAATCCGGGCAGCCATGTTCGAGGAACGCAGTGCGAAAGTCCTGATCATCGCCTTTCTGCTTATCGCGGCCGGCGGTGCGCTGCTCACTTACAAGGTGCGAGCGCTGGGCTTTCCGCTGTTGCCGGATAGCGAGGCACAGGTCTGGACGGTCGAAGCCGCCGTGTCTTTCGAGGCCGGGCCGGCTCCCATTAAGGTGCGCATGTTTATCCCCGGCCTGACACCCGGCTTTGCCATCCTGGACGAGAACTTCGTGTCGCGCGGGTTCGGCGCGACGACGCGTTACGTCGCGGGTGGCCGGGAAGTCCAATGGGCCCGGCGGCGCGCGCGTGGGCCGCAGACGCTTTACTACCGGGCCGTTGTCTATCGCGATCCGACCCTGGCAGAAGACGACACCACACCGCCATTTCCGCCTTCGCCAATTTTTGCCGAACCGTTCAGTACGGCGGCATCGATTATCGTCGAGGATGTCGGTAGCAAGTCGGCCGACCCCGCGTCATTCACGCAGGAGTTGTTGCAACAACTGAACAGTCCGGGCGCGGACCAGAATGTGGATCTCCTGCTGGGGCTCGATCCCGATATCGTCGACGTGGCGCGCACTGCCACGACCCTGCTCGCTGCAGCGCTCATTCCAGCGCGATTGTTGCGTGGCATCTATCTCGAGGATCAGCAGCGCTACGCGGAAGTCATCCCGTGGCTGATGGTGCACGATGGCACCCGGTGGCTGTATTTCGATCCGGATTCGGGCCAGCAGGGCCTCCCCAACGATTTCCTCGTCTGGTGGAACGGCACCGAGAGTCTGACGACACTTGACGGCGGCCGCGATCTCGACGTGACCTTCTCGGTAAGCAGCAGCCTGATGGACCCGGTCAGTCTGGCGCAGCGCCGGTCCGAGGCGCGTGCCGGACCGCTTGGTCAATTGTCGCTGTTCGCCTTACCCATCCGTACGCAAGCGGTCTACTCGGTGCTTTTACTCGTGCCACTCGGCGCACTGCTGGTCGTCATCCTGCGCAATCTGGTGGGTGTGCAAACTTTCGGCACCTTCATGCCGGTCCTGATCGCACTAGCGTTTCGTGAAACGCAACTGCTCTGGGGAATCCTGCTGTTCTCGGTGCTGGTGGCCCTGGGTCTCGGGCTGCGTTTCTATCTCGAGCGGCTCCGGCTGCTCGCCGTGCCGCGGGTTGGGGCGGTGTTGATTATCGTCGTGTTGCTGATGCTCGCGATCAGTGTGCTGAGCCATCGTCTTGGACTGGACACCGGGTTGTCGGTCGCGTTGTTTCCGATGGTGATCCTCGCCATGACAATCGAACGCATGTCGATTGTGTGGGAGGAGCGGGGCGCCGAGGAGGCGATCCAGCAGGGCTTGGGCTCGTTGCTCGTGGCGGCCGTCTGTTATGCGGTCATGGACCTCGACACCGCCCGGCACCTGGTGTTCGTGTTTCCCGAGTCGCTGTTGATCGTGCTCGCGTTCACATTGCTCGTTGGCCGGTACACGGGTTACCGACTGACGGAACTGCGTCGCTTTCGCGCGTTCGGTCAGCGAGGCAGTCAATGATGCTGAGATCGCCCCGGCAATTGCGCGAGCTTGGTGTGCTGGGCATGAACGAGCGCAACGCGAATTTCGTGCAGCGTTTCAACGAGCGTCGCCTGTATCCGTTGGTCGATGACAAATTACAGACAAAGCGACTCGCACTGGCCGCCGGTATCGCGGTGCCGGAGCTGTACGGCGTCATGGAGACGCCGGGTGATACGGCACGCCTGGCGGAACTGGTCGCCAATCGCGACGAATTCGTGATCAAACCCGCGCATGGTTCCGGCGGCGACGGGATCATGGTCGTTTCGGGGCAGAGCGCGCGCCGACGCGGCCAGTATCGACTCATGGACGGCAGTTTCATCAGCGAGGCCGGCATTCGCTATCACGCGACGAACATCATCAGTGGCCGTTACAGCCTGGGCGGGCATCGCGACCAGGCCATGATCGAATACTGCGTCCAACCCGACCCGGTATTCGCGGAAGCCACCTATCGGGGGGTCCCGGATATCCGCGTGCTGGTCTTTCGTGGATATCCGGCCATGGCAATGGTGCGATTGCCGACACGCCAATCGCACGGCAAGGCGAATTTGCATCAGGGTGCGATTGGCGCCGGTATCGATTTGCTGAGCGGCAGGACGGTCAACGGCGTCTTCCAGAATCAGCCCACGGACGAACATCCCGATACGGGTGCGCCGGTGGTGGACATCCAGGTGCCGCACTGGAACATGCTGCTGGAACTCGCCGCGCGTTGTTACGACCTGACCGAACTCGGCTATCTCGGCGTCGACCTGGTGCTGGATCGTGATCACGGTCCGCTCATTCTCGAATTGAACGCACGACCGGGCTTGAGTATCCAGATCGCCAACCGCGCCGGTCTGCGACGCCGCTTCGGCTTGTTTGTCGAACAACCCGACAAACGGCCCGTCGCAGATCGCCTGGCCTACATGCGCGCTGCGTTGCACGACGAGCCATCGCTTTCTCCAGTGGCTTAGCTTCGGCTACCATATCCAGACCAATCACAGGGATCGGCCGGAGAGAGTCGCAACGACAATAGCGACCGCCGAAGGCGCAACTCGCCCGGAAACGCTCAGGCAGAAGGACGGCGGATTCAGATTGGCTCTGGAGAGTGGCCCGGCTGGGCCCACCGAAGGGGAGCGGCGGCGCAGCGGAGATGTCGCCCGATCTCTCAGGTTTCAGGACAGAGGGGCGGCAGGCATTGCGCCTGCCGCCCTTTTATTTTTTGGAATGCGTATGGGTACAGATACAGCGCAACGCACCGCGCTCTTTGGCCGCCACGAAGCAGCAGGCGCCCGGCTGGTCGACTTCGGTGGCTGGGCCATGCCGTTGCACTACGGTTCACAGCTCGACGAGCATCATGCCGTGCGGCGCAGCGCGGGCGTGTTCGATGTCTCTCACATGACCGTCGTGGATATCGCCGGATCCGGAGCGACTGAGTGCCTACAGCGCCTGCTCGCGAATGACGTCGGGAAACTGACCGCACCGGGCCACGGTTTGTACAGCTGCATGCTGAATGAAAGTGGTGGCGTCGTGGACGACCTGATCGCGTACCGCCGGGGTGAAACCGAATATCGACTGGTCGTGAACGCAGCGACCCGGGACAAGGATCTCGCCTGGCTGCGCCGTGCCTGTGAGCCTCTCGATGCCACGGTGACCGAAAATGCAACTAGCTTGATGCTTGCGGTACAGGGTCCGGGCGCCCGGGAGATTGCCGCATCGCTGTTGCCTGACGATCTGCGTGCGCCGGCCATGTCACTAAAGAGTTTCCACTGCTGTGAAGCGGGGCCGGTGTTCGTTGCCCGCACCGGCTATACCGGTGAGGATGGTTTCGAACTGATTATCGACAGCGAGGCCGCGGGCCTGGAACTCTGGGACAAGTTGCTGGCCGCCGGCGTGACGCCATGCGGTCTGGGCGCGCGCGACACGTTGCGTCTGGAGGCAGGCCTGGCGCTTTACGGACAGGATCTCGACGAAGACCACAGTCCACTCGTCAGTGGTCTCGGCTGGACGATCGCCTGGGATCCAGTGTCGCGCGATTTCTGTGGCCGCGCCGCGCTCGACGCGGAGAAACGCGCCGGACCTGCCAGCACGTTCGTGGGTTTGCTGCTCGAGGACCGCGGTATCATGCGCCATGGACAGTCCGTCGAAACCGACGCTGGTGCCGGCCTGGTGACCAGCGGTAGTTTTGCCCCGACCCTGCAGCGCTCGATCGCCCTGGCCCGGGTACCGGCTCGTGCCGGGGGATACTGTGAGGTAGACATCCGCGGTCAGCAGCGCCGCGCGCGAATCGTAAAACCGGTCTTCGTGCGTCGCGGTGAGATTCGGCTTGATTTCGATCAGGACGCATAACAACAGCCTTTCTGGAGTCGTTGACATGAGTGAAGTCCCGGAGAACCTCAAATACACGCGCGAGCATGAATGGGTACGCCTGGAAGACGACGGTACCGTGACGGTCGGCATTACCGACCACGCCCAACAGGCACTGGGTGAACTCGTTTATGTGGAGCTGCCGGAGGCCGACACGGAACTTGGTGGTGGTGACGCCTGCGCCGTCGTCGAATCGGTCAAAGCCGCATCGGATGTGTACGCACCGCTCGCAGGCACAGTCAGCGCCATTAATGAGGCGCTGGAAGGCGAACCGGATCTGGTCAACAACAGCCCTTACGACGACGGCTGGCTGCTGCGCTTGTTCCCGTCCGACGCGGCGGCGCTGGACGAAATGCTGGATGCCGAGATGTACCAGCAGTTTTTGGCCGAGAGCGAAGACTGAGCGACGAAAGCCAATGCCATTCATTCCCCATACCGACGACGAATTGCGTGACATGCTCGCGACCATTGGTGTTGCCAGCATCGATGAACTGTTCGACGAGATTCCGGACGCGCTGCGCATCGACGGCCTGCAAAACGTGCCGGCCGGACTCGATGAAGCGGGCATTACCCGGTTGATGACGGCGCGTGCGGCCCGGGATGACGGCGCCGTGTCGTTCCTCGGCGCCGGCGCCTATGAACACTACATCCCGGCGGCGGTGTGGGACATCGCCACCCGGGGCGAATTCTACAGTGCGTACACGCCATACCAGGCCGAGGCCAGCCAGGGCACGCTGCAGGTTATCTACGAGTTCCAGACCATGATGACTGGTCTGACGGGGCTGCAGGTCTCGAACGCGTCTTTGTACGACGGCGCGACGGCTTTCGCGGAAGCCTGTCTAATGGCAGTGCGCGCCAATCGCAAGTCGCGCTCGCGTCGCATCCTCGTCAGCCGGGGCCTGCATCCGGCCTACCGTGCGGTCGGCAAAGCGATTCTGGAAGGGCAGGGCATCGAACTGACCGAGCTACCGCTGCGCGATGGGCGCGTTGACGTCGCGGCCTTGCCCGCAGATGAGAAGCCTGATTACGCGGCGCTGGTGCTGCAGCAGCCGAATTTTCTCGGCAGCATCGAAGATGCGGATGCGTTGACCGACTGGGCCGCTGCGCGGGACATGCTGGTGATTGGTGTCTGCAATCCGCTGAGCCTGGCTTTGCTGAAGCCACCCGGCGAGTGGGGCGAGGCCGGCGCAGATATCGCCTGTGGTGAAGGTCAGCCGCTTGGCATCCCGGTCTCTTCAGGCGGACCCTATTTTGGTTACCTGGTCTGCCGCGACAAACTGGTACGGCAGATGCCCGGCCGGATTGTCGGCCGCACCGTCGATCTAAATGGCGAACCGGGCTTCACGCTGACGTTGCAGGCGCGTGAACAGCACATCCGGCGATCGAAAGCGACGTCGAATATCTGCACCAACCAGGGATTGATGGTCACGGCAGCGACGATTTACATGACGCTGCTTGGTGCCGAGGGACTGCGTCGCAATGCCGGTCAGTGTCACGCGAATACCCGCGAACTGGCCGCGCGCCTGGCGGCGCTGGATGGCGTGAGTCTCGCGTTCGATCAGTTTTTCCACGAAGCCGTGCTGATTCTCGATCGTCCCGTCGCGCCGGTGCTGGCGACGCTGGCAGAGCACGATATCGTGGGCGGACTGGATCTGTCGAAAGACTACCCGGAACTCGGGCATGCGCTGCTTGTGTGTGCCACGGAAATGCGCACGGCCGCGGAAATCGATGCCTATGTCGCGACACTGGCCCAGGCATTGCAGGACAGCCAGGCCGCTTGAGGAACGATATGCGTGAATCCCTGATTTTCGAGCAATCCCGCCCCGGTCGCCGCGCCCGGGCCGTAGCGGGTGATGAAGCGCCATCGGTTGGTCTGGCGGCGGCCCAGCTGCGTGCTGAACCGCCGCTGCTGCCCGAGGTCTCCGAACTGCAGGCGGTGCGGCATTTCACGCGCCTGTCGCAACAGAATTTCTCCATCGATACGCACTTCTATCCGCTCGGTTCGTGCACGATGAAGTACAACCCGAAAATCTGTAACCGCCTCGCGATGCTGCCCGGTTTTGCGAATCGCCATCCGCTCGGGCCCGTGTCGCATGGCCAGGGCTTCATGGAATGCATGTACGAGCTGCAGGACATGCTGGCCGCGGTCACCGGCATGGCGGAGTTCTCGCTGACACCCATGGCAGGCGCGCAGGGCGAGTTCGCGGGCGTGGCCATGATCATGGCCTATCACCGGTCGCGCAATGATCACGAGCGACGTGAAATCATCGTGCCCGATGCGGCGCATGGCACGAACCCGGCCACGGCGACCATGTGCGGTTGCACGGTCCGCGAGATTCCGACCCGCGCGGACGGTGATGTGGATCTGGAGGCGCTGCGTGCGGCAGTCGGCCCACAGACGGCCGGCATCATGCTGACGAACCCGTCGACGCTGGGGGTCTTCGAACGGCAGATTCTGCAAGTCGCGGATCTCGTGCATGACGCTGGCGGCCTGCTGTATTACGACGGCGCCAACCTGAATGCGATTCTCGGCCGAGCCTTTCCGGGTGCGATGGGCTTCGACGTTATTCATCTGAACCTGCACAAGACTTTTTCGACGCCGCATGGCGGCGGTGGGCCGGGCTCCGGTGCGGTCGGCGTCGGTGAAATCCTGCGACCGTTTCTGCCGATGCCGGTCGTGGGGAAACGTGACGGCGAATTCGTCTGGCTGACGGAGCAGGACCGCCCGCAGAGCATCGGGCGACTGTCGGCCTTCATGGGCAATGCCGGCATCCTGCTGCGTGCCTACGTCTACATGCGCCTGCTCGGCGCCGACGGCATGCGCCGCGTCGCCGATTTCGCGACCCTGAATGCCAACTACCTGATGAAGCGACTACGCGAGGCCGGCTTCCAGATCGCTTACCCGGAGCGGCGCGCCAGTCACGAATTCATCGTATCCCTGAAAGATGTCGCGCGTGACACGGGGATTACGGCGATGGACTTTGCCAAGGCATTGCTGGATCGTGGCTTTCACGCCCCGACGACCTATTTCCCGCTGCTGGTGCCGGAATGCCTGCTGATCGAGCCGACCGAAACGGAAACGCGTGACGATCTGGATGCGTTCGCCGAGGCGCTGATCGATATTCGCGAACAAGCGCGGACCGATCCGGCGCAGGTGCGAGAGGCGCCGCTGAGCACGCCCGTGCGGCGGCTCGATGACGTGCGCGCTGCGCGCCAGCTCGATCTGGCCTGGCGGCCGGCTGACTGATCACCGACGGAGCACCGAATGTCCATTCTGATTTGTGGCTCGATTGCCTATGACAACATCATGGTGTTCGACGGGCGCTTTCAGGACCACATCCTGCCGGACCAGATTCATATCCTGAATGTGGCGTTTCTCGTCCCGGAAATGCGCCAGGAATTCGGTGGCTGTGCGGGAAATATCGCCTACAACCTGCGGTTGCTGGACGAAGAACCGCTGATCATGGCGACCGTCGGGCGCGATTTCGACGCTTACCGGCGCTGGCTCGACGCGCAGCGACTCGACTTGAAGTACGTAACCGAAGTTGGCGAAGCACTAACCGCGCAGGCGTACATCACGACCGATCTCGATGACAATCAGCTCACCGCGTTTCACCCCGGTGCGATGGACCATGCGCATGTGAATGCGGTGCCGGCGGCTGACAGCATTGCCCTCGGTATTGTGTCGCCGGATGGCCGCCAGGCGATGCTGGACCATGCAGCCCAGTTTGCCGCGGCCGGCGTGCGATTCATTTTCGATCCCGGCCAGGGCCTGCCGATGTTCGATGGGGAGGATCTGCGGCGTTTCGTCGACCAGGCAACCTGGGTGACGGTCAACGACTACGAAGGCAAATTGCTGAGCGATCGGACCGGTTGGGATTTCGACGCCATTGCCGCGCGGGTCGATGCTCTGATCGTGACTCGCGGCGGTCAGGGTTCGATCATCTATGCCGAGGGTGAATGCCTCGACATTCCCGCGGTTAAGCCGACGGATATTCTCGACCCGACCGGTTGCGGCGACGCTTATAGGGCAGGGCTTTTGTTCGGGATCAATCGCGGCATGAGCTGGGCGGACACCGGGCGGCTCGCATCGCTGATTGGTGCGCGGAAAATTGCGCATCGTGGTACCCAGAATCATCGCTTCTCGCGTGAATCGCTCGCCGATGATTTTGCGAAATCATTTGGCTATGAGATCAATATCTAGCTGGCTGCTGGTAGCGCTGGTCGCACTGCCCCTGGGATCGCCGGCCGAGGTGCCGCCGGTCCCCGTGACCGGTGATTCGGCCGCGTGGCGAGCCACGCTGGAACGCATCGCCACCGGGGTGGTATCGATCAAGGTCGACAGCACGCGAGCCTTCGATACGGAGTGGAATCAATCTGGCCAGGCCACCGGCTTCGTCGTCGATGCGCAGCGTGGCCTGATTCTGACGAACCGGCATGTCGTCACCCCGGGACCGGTGCGGGCCGAAGCGTTGTTCCTGAACCAGGAGGAAGTCGACCTCGTCCCGGTGTATCGTGATCCGGTCCACGATTTCGGGTTCTTTCGGTACGACCCGGACAAGTTGCGTTACATCCAGCCGGCGGAACTGCCGCTGGATCCTGCCGGCGCCCAGGTGGGCCGCGAAGTGCGCGTCGTTGGCAACGACGCCGGTGAGCAGCTGTCCATCCTGTCGGGGACAATCGCGCGGCTGCGGCGCCGCGCGCCCGACTATGGCACGGGCAAATATAACGACTTCAATACGTTTTATTTGCAGGCAGCGTCGGGCACGTCTGGCGGTTCGTCGGGCTCGCCGGTGGTGGACATCCGCGGCCACGTCGTGGCTTTGAATGCCGGCGGCGCGTCGACCGCCGCTTCCAGTTTCTTTCTGCCGCTCGATCGTATCGAGCGGGCCCTGCAGCTGCTGCAACAGGGCGAGGCGGTCAGTCGCGGCACGTTGGCGAGCATCTTCGTGCATCAACGTTTCGACGAGTTACGTCGTTTGGGTTTGCAGGACGCGACCGAAGCCGAGGTGCGGCGTCGTTTCCCCGATCAAACCGGGATGCTGGTGGTGCAACAAATCGTGCCCGGCGGCATGGCTGAAAACGATTTGCAGGTTGGTGACATCCTGGTGCGCGTCGACGGTGCACTGGTTACCGAATTCGTGCCACTGGCAAACGTGCTCGATGCGCGGGTCGGTGACACCGTCAATCTGGAAATCGAGCGCAACGGCAGCGTCCTCAGCATGGATCTACCTGTGACCGACCTGCATGCGATCACGCCTGACGAGTACCTGCAGTTCGGTGATGCGGTCGTGCACAAGCTGTCGTATCAGCTGGCACGCCACTTGAACCGGCCGATGGAAGGCGCCTACGTCGCTAATCCGGGTTATGTGCTCGGTTCCGCTGGCGTACCTCGGGGCAGCGTCATCGTGGCAGTGGGCGACCGACCGGTAGCCGATCTGGATGATCTGGAACAGGCCCTGGATCAGCTCGCCGATGGTGAGCGGGCGGCGCTGCGGTTTTTCACCTTCGAGGATCCGGCCGCCAGCAAATTGCGCCTGATGCGAATGGATCGTCGCTGGTTCCCGGCGAAGCGCTGCGCCCGGAACGATGCTTCCGGCCTGTGGCCGTGCGACAACCTCGCGGACGGCCCACCGCCGACCGCTGCCAAGTCAGGATCGGCCAAGTTCGTCTCGCATAAAGACCGGCGCGTCCGCGCAGTGGCGCAGGGCCTGGTCATGGTGAATTACGACATGCCCTACACGATCTCCGGAGTATCGGAGCAGCATTACTACGGCACTGGTGCCGTGGTCGATGCCGAACGCGGCTACGTCGTCGTCGATCGCAACACCGTGCCCGAGGCCATGGGCGATGTGTTCCTGACCTTCGGCGGCGAGATGGAGATTCCCGGCGACGTTGCGTACGTACACCCGACACACAACCTCGCCCTGCTGTCCTACGATCCGGCGCTGCTCGAAGATACGCCTGTAGAAGCGGTCAAGCTCGCGTCCCGTATTCCCGAACCGGGGGAAGAGCTCTGGGTAGTGGGCTTGCGCGCCGACAACAAGCTGGTGTTCCAGACCACTGAGGTCGGGTCGATCGAACCGCTGTTCTTTCCGTTGTCGCGCACGATGCGGTTTCGCGATACCAATCTCGAGACCCTGGCGCTGGTCAACGGGCCTGCGGACATCGATGGCGTGATCGTCGACCGCCGCGGGTTCGTGGTGTCGTTGTGGTCGAGTTTTGCCTACCAGGGCGGTGGCGAACTCAACCAGGAAAACAAGGGCGTGCCGGCCGAGTACGTCACGGAGCTGCTCGAGCTCGCGCGCGACGAACGGGAACTGATTTCGCTCGAGGTCGAATGGCGGCAAATGCCATTGTCCGCGGCCCGCAAGTTCGGTCTGGACGATGCCGGCGTACGCCGGCTGGCCGACCACGATCCGGACCGTCGACAGGCCCTTGCCGTGGTGCGCACGGTGGCCGGCACGCCGGCCGCCGAGGCCCTGTTACCGGGCGATATTTTGCTCGGCATCAACGGCCGGCCGGTGACACGCTTTCGCGAAGTCGAACTGGCCGTGCAGCGACAGGCAGAGGTCGAGCTGGATATCCTCCGCAACGGTGAACCGCTGCGGCTGGAAGTCGCGACAGTGGCCCTGGACGGTCGCGGGGTGCGGCGGGCGCTGATCTGGGCTGGCGCGCTGTTGCAGGCGCCCTATCGCGATATGGCGGCTCAGCGGGGCATCGAGCCGGAGGGTGGTTACGTTGCGTACTTTTCCTACGGATCGCCGGCAGCCCGCTATGGCCTTTTCGCCGGCCGTCGCATCGTCGAAGTCGACGGTGTGCCGGCCGAGAATCTCGACCGCTTTCTCGAGCTGGTCGCCGGTCGCGCCGACCGGGAGTCGGTGCGACTGAAAACCATCATCTGGAACGGCACGGTCGAGGTGCTGACGATGAAACTCGACCAGACTTACTGGCCAGCGTCCCAGGTCATCTACGCCGACAATCGCTGGCAGCGCGTGCCGGCGTCGGTCAATCCGGCTGTAGCGTCGCGAACCAGGCCGGCCAGTCAGTAACCGGATCACCCTCGATCCGATAGACCTCCACTGTCTTGTTGCGTGACGCGGGGGTCTTCACGGCCTCGACCAGCACCGTCGCCACATCGGCGCGCGGCACAGCGACCTGCCCGAGGCGCGGGTCTCCCTGGACCGCCACGATTTCGCCCTGACCGCCGGGCTCGTTCAGCAGTCCGCCGGGGCGCACGATCGTGTACGGCATGCCACTGTCACGCAGCGCCTGCTCGCCACGACTTTTCCAGATCAGCACATCGCCGAACATCTTGTTCAATGGATGATCCTCGCGAGTGACGCCCATGGACGATACGAGCAGAAAGTGGCCGACGCCGGCATCGACGGCCGCGTCGACCAGGTTCCGCACCCCCTCGAAATCGACTTTTTCGGGTCGGTCCGGACCGGTGGCGCCGCGCGCGCCTATCGCCGAAATCACCGTATCGACGCCAGTCATTGCCGGTCCGACCGTCGCCGGATCTTTCACGTCGCCCGTGAAGACCGCGATCTCGTTCCCCAGAATACGCCGCGCCTTGTCGGCATCCCGGGCAAACGCGCGGACCTCGAAACCGGCACTGCGCAGATCAGCGACGACGAGGCGGCCGGTCTGGCCCGTCGCGCCTACAACCAGCACCGTGCCGGACCCGGCTTGCTCGGTGGTGGCGGCACACCCGCTGAGCACCGCCAGCAACAGCAAACAGAACAGACGTCGATGGGGGTTCATTCGGTCAGACTCCGCGAGATTTGGCCGGCTAGCTTAGAGCAATCAGGTTCGCGCGCGGATAACCGCGAGCCCGAGGGCCAGCCACGAGAGCATGAACCCCGAACCGCCAAGCGGCACGATTTCGCCGATTGCTTCCGGCGCACCGAGCACCTCGGCATAGATCAGGAATGAAAAGATCAGAATGCCGGCAATCATCAGTACGCCGGCCAGTAGCAACGGCCAGGACTTGCCGATTTTCAGGCCCAGTGCCCCGACGAGAACGAGCCCCAGGCCGTGGTAGTACTGCATCTGCACGGCCCACTCCCAGGATACACGCTTGGCCGCGGTCACCGCGTCGCCAAGTCCGTGAAAGCCATACGCGCTCAATGAGCCGGCCGTTGCCAGGAACAGGCAGCCCACAACAATGAACAGCTTGCTGCTGTTAATCATGTCATCCCTCCTCGATAGCCCCCGCCGTTGTATTCTAGCCGGACACACGACCGTCAGCCGCGCCACGGGGGGCACAGTGGAACAACGCGAACTCGGCAGCACCGGGATTGAGATACCGGCCCTGGGCCTTGGTTGCATGGGCATGGTTGGCTGGTACGGTGAGCGCGATGATGACGAAGCGCGAGCCACGATCGACCGGGCGCTGTCGCTTGGCGTCCGGCACCTGGATACCGCCGCCGTCTATCAGAACGGCGAAAACGAGCGTTTCGTCGGCAAGGCGATTCGTGGCCGCCGCGACCGGGTGTTCCTGGCGACGAAATGCGGGCTCGAACGCGATGCCGACGGCAGCATTCGCCCTGACAACCGGCCGGAAACGATCATCAGCTCTTGCGATAACAGTCTCGCCCGTCTCGGCACGGACTACATCGATTTGTTCTATTTGCACCGTATCGATCCGGCGGTGCCACTGGAGGATTCCATCGGCGTCATGACCGGCCTGGTAGCCGCCGGCAAGGTGCGCTTCATTGGCCTGTCCGAGGCCGCGCCGGACACGTTGCGGCGCGCCCACCAGATCTACCCGGTTGCAGCACTACAAAGCGAGTTGTCTCTCTGGTCGCGGTCATCGTCGGCCCCGGCGCTGGATGCCTGTCGCGAGCTGGGCGTCGGCTTTGTCGCGTACAGTCCGCTGGGGCGCGGGTTCTTAACGGGCGCCATTCGCAGTGCCGCCGATCTCCCGGCCGGCGACACGCGCCACCTGTTCCCCCGCTTCAGCGAGAACAACATCCAGGCCAACCAGCCCGTCGCGGAGCGCATGGCGGCGCTGGCCAGCCGGTTCGATTGCACGCCCGCACAGCTGGCGCTGGCCTGGGTATTGGCACAGTGGCGCGGCGTCCTGCCCATTCCGGGTACCAAGCGACGGCAGTACCTGGACGAAAATGTCGGCGCGATGGAGCTGGATCTGTCCGCCGCGGACCTCGAATTCATCGAGGCATCGCTGCCGGAAGAACTCGTGCGCGGTGAGCGATATCCGGCTAGCATGATGGACAAAGTCAACGTCTGATGCGCATCAGCGCCACGGGGGTCCGCCATGACAACACTACAAGAACGCATCGCCGGAGAACGCCGCCGCCTGAGAACGGTGCGACAGAAGTTGTCGGCAGCGGTCGAGCAGGGAGCGGCTGGTAACGCCGACTGGGTGCCGTTCTATGCCGCCGTGGCGAATTACATGGAGGCGGCGATGGATCGCCTCCACGCTCAGGACGTCAAGATGGGCGACATGATCCGGGAAAAGCTCGGGCAGATCGATGACAGCGCCAAGCAGGCCCTGAACGAACTCGACGAGCGACTCGCAGGCAACGAAAAGCGCCTCAAGAGAATGCTGGCCGCAGGCCGGTCGTTAGTCGATCAGGGAATCGAGGCGCTGGATGAGTTCGAGGACGCGGCGCGCGACTTCACCGATTTTATTGTGCGCAACATGGGCCACCATGGCGGCACCACGAATCTGGCCGCCAAACTCTTCACGCCGGAGGACTGGGAATACATGGCCGACCAGACCGACGAAGCCATTGCGAACGAAATGGCGCTGTTCGAGACAGTCGAGGCATCGACGCCGGCGAATCTGGAAGTGCCTGCGGAGCAGTAAGTCGAATCACGCCGGTTCCCGCAATAGCGAGTCCACGAACGCACGGAATTCGCGTTTGTAGTCCTCGTGCTCCTGCCCGGTAGCCGGTCCGGGAAACGCGGTGTGAATGCGTCTCACGCGGCCCTGGCGATCCACGAACAGTGTTGTCGGAAACGCGACAATATTGTTCAGCATCGGCAGCAGCGAACCACGGCTGTCCCGGGCCGCGTCACCGGCGAACAGGATCGGGTGTTCGATGCGGTAGCGATCGCGGAATGCATATAGCTGGTCGGCGACGTCTTCGAAGCGATCGGAATACTCGAACATGACGTAGATCACTTCGAGACCGCGGTCGTGGTGCTCCGCATAGAACGGCACCATGAACTGGGCTTCGTCGTGGCAGGTCGAACACCAGCTGCCACCGAGGATTACCAGCAGGACCTGGCCATCGAAGCGGGCATCGCCGGGTGACACGAGGTTGCCTTCAAGATCCGGAAAGCTGAAGTCAATCGTGTCGTAGCCGGGTTTCAGGTAGGTCAGCGTGGTGGGGTCGAGCAGGCGGAACTCGTCATTGCGTCGCGCGTTCCATTCGGCGCCGCCGTACG
>JASJBD010000156.1 GCA_030066665.1 Gammaproteobacteria bacterium | reverse complement strand
GGCGCTGGCAAAAATGCGTGGCTGTACGGACGACCGCCTGATCATCGGCTGGGTCATCGGGTCGCGGTATGCAATTGTCGACCACCGGGCCATTCCGATGCTCGGCATCGCGCCGGCGATATCGCGCAAAGGTCCCCGCGAGGATGCCGAGCATCGGAATGGCCCGGTGGTCGACAATTGCATACCGCGACCCGATGACCCAGCCGATGATCAGGCGGTCGTCCGTACAGCCACGCATTTTTGCCAGCGCCGTCAAACGATCGCCGCGATCGCTGAGATCTAGACCGCCTGCAGCCCACGCGGGTTGGCTCAATGTCGCAAGGGCCAGACTGCCCGCCCCCTGAATAATCGATCTGCGTGTATGCACCGGAGCTCCCTTTTTGTTGCGCCGGTTCCGGAGGCCGGCGCAGGCAGTCTAGCAGGGAGCCGGGTATCAGTTGGTCGAAATCCTGGTGATCAGACCGTCGGTCAGCCAACCGCGCAAAAAACTGGCCGCCCGGATTGGCACGTCGGCGACGTCATGCCAATCACAAAGACCCTCGCAGAGTTGGGCGAAACTGGCCCCGTCTGCTATCGCCTGCAACGCCCAGGCCTCGTCCACGGTAAGCGACCGCCAGCGCACCACGAGATCGCGCCGCCACACCAGCCAGTCGACCGGTTCGGTCTCGGTCACGAGGTCGGGCATCGATTCATCCCGGGCCACGGCGCCGAATATCATCGGTACGTTGGTGCGCAGCTGCAGGAATCGCAGCGACGGGTGCAACTCGAGCTGCAAATCGGCCCACGCGTCGGGTGAGATGCGCGCCAGTGCATCGGGTTCCCGAACCGCTGCATCGGCCGCATCGAACGCCTGGCCCCAGGCCCACTCAAACGCCGCCATCTCGGCGAGTTCGAATCGTTCACACCAGGGCGCGACGGTTGCCAGGAACTCCTGCAGGCGCCGGCCGAACCAGCGCACGGACGGATGCTGCGACGGATGCGCGTGCAGGTAGCCGTTCACCATCACGGCGAAATCATCACCGAGTAACGCCTTCAGACCCGCGAAATCGTTTTCCAGGACTTCGATCAACCGCAGCCGGTAGGCCTGGTAATAAACGTCCAGCCGCTCCTGCGCCGGGGCCCGGGCATCGCCAACGATACGCTTTACGACAGTGCTGTCGCCCGCCATCAGATGCTGCTGGAATTCCTGTTGTGCGCGGTTCAGTTCACTCATGCCGCCGCCTCCAGTGCATCCGCGGCGAGCGCGCGCGCCTGCTCGAGCTCCGCAAGCAACTCGGCCAGCGGCGGAATATCGGCATCCCGTTCAATCATGGTCGGCACATTGCCGAAGATGCCGACGGCCTGCGCGTACAAGTCCCAGACCGGATCCGGCACCGGATGATCATGCGTGTCGATCAGCAGGTCGCCATTGCGGCTGTGGCCGGCCAGGTGAATCTGGCGTACCCGGTCGACCGGCACGCCGCGCAGGAATTCCAGCGCATCGAAGTCGTGGTTCCGACTGCTGACAAAGATGTTGTTGACGTCCAGCAACACGAGGCAATCTGCCTGGGCCGCGATCGCGGTCAGGAACTCCCATTCGGGGATATCTGACTCGGTATACGTCACGTAACTGGAGACATTCTCCAGCAGGATCCGGCGACCCAGAAAATCCTGCACCCGCTGCACCCGTTCGACAACGTGGGCAATCGCTTCGTCCGTATAGGGAAGCGGCAGCAGGTCGTGCAGGTTGTGACCGCCAACCCCGGTCCAGCACAGGTGGTCAGAGATCCACTCGGGCTCGACCCGCGCGGCGAGCCGCTTCAGCGCGCGCAGGTACTCGAGATCCAGTTCGGCGGTGCTGCCGATCGACAGAGAAACGCCGTGCATCACCATCGGGTACTCGGCCCGGATTCGATCGAGGTAGTGCAGCGGCTTGCCGCCGTCGACCATGTAGTTCTCGGACAGGATTTCGAACCAGTCGACGGCCGGGCGCGTCGCCAGAATATCGTCGTAATGGGTTGGACGCAGGCCCAACCCGAATCCGAGAGAGTGTTGGGGTGAGTTAGCTTGACTCACGGGAATGATGGAACGGGCCGGCCTGACAGGCCGGCCCGTTGCTTGGTATCAGACACGGAGCCTGATCAATCGGTCGACAACTAAGCGGACTCGAAGGTGCCGCCGGCCTCTTCACATTCGGCCTCGGTCGTCGTCGTCCAGCCCTGACCCTTGCAGGCATTCTGGCCGGCGCAACTGGTGCTCGCCGTGGCACAAGCACTCTGACCCTTGCAGGCGTTGCCGCCGACGCACTTGCCGGTCGGTGCTTCACCGCCCGAGTGCGCCCCCGCCGTTGCGGTAAGCGGTGCGGTGGCAAAAAGGGCGGCGGCCGCGGTGGCCAGAGCGATGCCGGAAATCCGGTTCTTGGCTGACATAGACAAACTCCCCTGGTAGCTAGAAAAAACCCCGGTGGCACATTTCGTGCGCATGGGGGACGATAGGTGTTGACCGCCGGTCAGCGCAAGTTGTTCCCGATATCTTCGGAAAATGCCTTTCAGGATCTCGAAGCATACTTAGATAATGATCCTTAGATAATGTTTTTAATACGTTTTATCTGAATGTTTGCTGTCATGCCGCAGCAATGGACGCCGGTCCTGCCGCTGATCGATGTCGGTCCTGAGCCGCAGCAGCTGCGGGTCGCCGGCGAGACCCTGGTGGTCTTTCGCGATGCGCATGATGCACCGGTGGTGTTCCTCGATCGCTGCCCGCACCGCGGCGCGGCGCTGTCGCTGGGCAACCGACTCGAGGACGGCAGTCTGCAGTGCCGCTATCACGGCTGGTGTTTCGACGCCGAGGGTCGCTGCCTGCGGGTCCCGTTCAACGACCTGAATGACCGGGCCCGCGCCAAAATTGCGGCGACCGCAATTCCGTGCCGGGAGCTGGCCGGCTGTTTATGGATCTTTACCGGTACGGACGCTCCGGCCGAACCGACGCTGCCCGATACCCTGCAAGGTGATCCAACCCGGTTTGGGACCTACCGCCAGGAGTGGCAGGCGCACTGGACCCGCGCCGTGGAGAACTTCATCGATTTCACCCATCCGCCATACGCCCATCGCGACACCATTGGCATGTATTCGTTCGACTATGCCGAACGCGGCGGCACGGCGTCAGTCGACGTCGAAGAACACCCCGCCGGCATGATCATGACGAATTACATGGGGCGGCGCAGTTACGGTTTTCGCGCCGACTGGTATGCGCCGAACATGACCCGCCTGCATTTCGGCGCGGGCAATGAACTGCATGTTTATTCCATTCCGCTCAGCGACGCCGAAACTCGTGTCATGACCGTGCGCCAACTGCCGGCTGACGCCGATCCGCGGGGCTGGTCGGACCGCGCGGCCGCCGTGGATCACCAGATCCTGGACGAGGATCGGCTCATCGTTGAATCCCAGCCGGGCGATATCGCGCTGGCCGAAGACGAGATCTCAGTGGCAACCGATGCGCCGACCGTGCAGTTCCGGCGTTGGTATCGCGACAACATCCTGTCGGTCGCAGCGAGCGCATGAACGCGACGCAACCACTCCGCGCCGCAGCTCGCTACCGGTCGATCTCAGCCGTCGCGCTTGTCCTGGCCTGGCATGGCAGTCTTGCGCACGATTTCTGGATCGAGCCGGCCAACTTTCGCCCGGCTGCCGACTCCGAACTGCGCGTGACATTACGTGTCGGCGAAGACTTCAGCGGCGACAGCCAGCCCTTTGATCCGAACTGGTTTTTTGATTTCGCCCTGTACGCAGGCGACGTGCGAACACCGGTCCGAGGCATCATTGGCGATGATCCGGCCGGTAACTTCGCTATCACCACCAGCGGTACGCAGGTCGTTGGCTATCACAGTCGCCCGTCCTATGTTGCGATCGATCCATCCACATTCGACGATTACCTGCGCGCCGAGGGCCTGGAGTGGGTCATGGATCGCCGCCGGGAACAGGGCCAGAGCGAATCCCCCGCCGGCGAGCTGTTTTCGCGCTGCGCGAAAGCGCTCGTGCTGCCGGCCGGTCGGCTGCCGGGCTCAGGCTTCGACGTCGAACTCGGCTACCCTCTGGAGCTCATCCCCGAACGAGATCCGTACAGCCTCGCAGCAGGCGCCGAGTTACCCGTCCGGCTTGTGTATCGCGGGAAACCGATCAGCAACATTCTCGTGGTTGCATTTACCGCCGAGGAACCAGAGACCAAAAGCCTGCAACGCACGGGCGACGACGGTCGCGTGCGCATCCCGCTGACACGGCCCGGCACGTGGCTGGTCAAGGCCGTGCACATCATCGAGCTGCCCGAGGCCAATCGATATGCGCAGTGGGAGAGTTTTTGGGCGTCGCTGACCTTTTCGCTGTTGCTTTAGTCTGAGACCGCGTCAGTCGGGCAGCACCTCTACCCGCCGCTTGCTCTCCCAGAACTTCCACAGGAAGGCGACAAAAACGGATGCGTTGACGTCGTCCTCGAATAGCGGACTGTTGCGATTCTTCGCTCCGTCGAGAAGACCCAGCGCGACGCCGCCAACCAGTTCGTAGCGCGACGCCAGCACCTTCCGCGCGGAAATTCCCAGTTCCGTGCCGAGATAACCCGACTCGGCCTTGAACGCCGGTCGCAGCGAGTTCGCAAATTCGGGCCGGACGCCATAGAAGTAATTCATGTATTCGCTGGTCGCAAACTGCGGCGTAATGCGGAAACTGATTTCGTCCTTGCGGTTCTCGGTATAGCGATTGCGCAGCCGGATCTCCGGCGCAAAGACAAGGCCCTGGTAACGCGGGTCGAAGCCGGGCCAGGAAAACGCTGCCCGCACCGGCAGATTCAGATACGCGCGCCACTTGGAATTGCGCTCGCCGGCGAACTGCAGGCTGAGTTCCGGACCGACTTCGAGGATGAAATCCAGGTCCGGCATCCCCTTTCGCACATCGATGTCGTCGCTGTCTTCACCGAAGTTAATGTCGAAATCGATGTCCAGCTTGACGCGGTCGCGGCGAAAGATCTTGCCCCGAAGCGGGTTTTCGGTTTCCTCGCCGAGGCGGAAGAACTTTCCTCGATAGCGCGGAAACGGCAGCGGGATAATGTTGAACTGGTTCTCCGACGAACCGGGATAGACTGCCCCGTAGCGGCCGAATCCGGCCATATACCACTCCCATAGCGGCTCGGTCTCTGCTTCCGGGTCCTCGCCCGCGGCTTCCTCCGCCAGGCCCGGTGATGCGACACCGCTGGCTAGCAAAGCAACCGCCGCGAGGCCCGCGAAATTTCTTTGCAGCGCCATCCAGTTGCTGCGCCGCTCTAGTGCCGATCGAATGGCAGTGTCACCGTATGCATCCATGGTGATCCCCCCTGAGGAACCGTCGTTATGTTGGCTGAGTTTTCGCGATCAGGTGCTCCACGGATGTAGGTATTTACCGAGCCCACTGATGCAGCAGGTTTACCGCTACATCTGCGGACCGAATTCCGCGACCAGCGCATCGACCATTTCGGCCGGGGCCTTGGACGGCGAACCCGCATCGAACGGCGGCTGCGGATCGTATTCGATAATCAATTGGATGCGTTCCGCAGTCGCCTGGTCGAAGAGTCGACTCACGAGTGTCAGGGCCATGTCGATACCGGACGATACGCCGGCGGCGGTCATGATCTTGCCGTCCTCGACGACACGTTCCGATACTGGTTCCGCGCCAAACTCGCGCAGCCCCTCCAGCGCCATCCAGTGCGTGGTGGCACGGCGCCCTTTCAGCACGCCGGCAGCAGCCAATCCCAGCGCGCCCGTGCACACCGAGGTTGTCCATTGCGTCCCGGCATGCTGCTGCCCAATCCACTCAATCGCCGCGCCGTCGCTCAACAACGCTTCCGGGTTTGGCGTCCCCGGCACCAGCAGGATGTCCGCCTGATCGATCTCGTCGAGCCGATAGTCGGCCTGCAGGCCGAGCCGGCCAAAATCCGTCCGCTTCATACCGCGGCTGCTGGCGACAAAACAGACCTCGTTATCCGGTGCGTTTTGCAGGACTTCATACGGACCGATCGCATCGAGCGCGGTCACGCCATCAAACAGGAGTATTGCGGTCTTCATTGTTGTCCCCGTGGGTTCAGGAATCGCGTTACGCGGCGCTGTCGACCGCGGTGTCAGGTGCGGGCAGCGGCGGAGAATTGGGCCAGATAGCTGGCGCATTGTCTGCGCCGTCGCGGTACGGCAGCCAGATGGTGAAGATCCAGCTCGTGCGATCGAATACCCGGGTCAATAGGCCGGCGGCCTCGGCATCGGTCGCGAGCGACGGCAGGTTTTCCAGCGCCGCCACGCTGGTGAAATCGGGCTCAGCCGCGGGCGTTGGTGCATCGTTCACCATTACCAGGGACGCTTCCCGCTGCTCGCCATTGTGTACGAGCCAAACTGAGGCAAGACCCGCCTCCTCGGCTCGATCGCGCCACGTCGGCCAGTTGTTCTCCAACCAGGATTCGGCACCGGGAGCGGTCGTCCAGCGTTCGACTCGCACGACCTTCTGGGCATCGGCCAGCCGGGCAAAATCATGGGCGCCGATAACGCGCCAGACTTGCGCGGTGACCTCAGCGAAATCGGGTCGCTCGAGTAGCAATGTGCCATCAATCGCGAAGTCTTCCTTGACCCAGCGGGCGAATTCGACCGCGTTCTCATGAGTGTCGAGTAGATAACGGCCGCCCGAATAAGCGCGGCCGGAGTCAGGTTCAAGCCGCAACGGCAGCAGTTTCCGATTGAAACCCGGCCGCGCCGCCATGAGCAGCCGGTCGCGTTCAATCACGCCCGGCGCCTGGTCCGCCGGCAAATGGTCGGTCAGCAGGAAATCGTCGAACACAGCGCCTTCCACCGCAATTGGCCCTGGCTCGAAGGAAAAGCCATGCCAGCTGCCGTCGTCACTCATCGGTCACGCTCCCCATCCTGCCTGCCGCAGGAACACTGTAGCATGGTGCTAATCGATCCAGTTTCACCGCCACGCATAGCGCTGTTATGAGCATTACCACGCGGTTCACCGAGACCTACCGGATTAGGCATCCCATTGCCTGCGCGGCGATGGCGTTCGCCACCCTGTCGCCGCGGCTGCCAGTGGCAGTCTGCGAAGCCGGCGCAGTCGGTGCATTTGCGGTAGGGCCCTTCCCGCCGGATTTCATTCGCGCCAACGTCAACGGCATTCGACGGCAAACCGAAAAGCCATTCAATCTGAATTTCATCACGCCGTTTGCGACCGCGGACCATATCGAGCTAAGCGCGGCACTGCGACCCGAGATCGTGTCGTTTCACTGGGAGATCCCGCCGCCAGAGTGGATTCAACGACTGCAGGACGCGGGCGTGCACGTATGGCAGCAAATTGGCACGCTGGAAGCGGCCCGTGAAGCAGCCACCGCCGGGATGGATGCGGTGATCGTCCAGGGCGCCGAAGCAGGCGGCCACTGTTACGGCAAACACCCGCTGATGGTGCTGTTGCCGGCGGTCCTCGATGCAGTCGCGGAACGGTGCCTCGTGCTGGCCGCGGGCGGAATTGTCGACGGGCGTGGCGTGGCGGCGGTGCTGGCGATGGGTGCTGACGCCGCCATGCTCGGCACGCGGCTGCTTGCCACCGAAGAGTCCGACGTCGCGGATGAATACAAACAGCGTATCGTGACGGCCGGACCGGGCGACACGGTGTTGTCGTCGATGTTCGGACGCGACCTGCCGGACTTCAATCCAATGCGACTGATTCGTAATACGCTGGTGAATGAATGGCATGACCGAGTCGCAGAGATCGACCAGCTTGGTGAGCAACCCGTGATCGGCGCCATGAACCTGGCCGGCCAGGCGATGGAACTGCATCGATTCTCGAGCCTGCTCCCCGTGGCCGGCGCAACCGGGGATTTTGAACAGATGCCGTTGACGGCCGGCGCAGGTCTGGGCGGTATCGACAGTATCCAGCCGGCCCGGCAGGTGATCGAGGACATTGCCGATCAAGCGCAACGATCGCTGCAACGACTGCTAGCAACGTGACAAGTTCGACCGGCAGCAAGGATCCGGTGCTTGTCGTTGGTGCTTCCGGGCGCGTGGGCGGTGAGCTGGTGCGCCTGCTGTCGGCATCGCGCCTGCCCGTTCGCGCGCTGGTGCGTTCAAACGCGGCCAAAGCAGCGTTGCCCGACAACGTGGACGTGGTGGTCGGAGATCTCGCCAACCGCGATAAACTGACGGCCGCGGTGGACAACGTGTCCGCGGTGTTCGTCGGCATTCGCGATCATCCCCTGCAACCCGAATGGGAAGGCAATTTGATCGCGCTGGTTGCCGATCGGCGTGATCTGCAGTACATCAAGTTGTCGGCATTCGCGGCCGGCCTCGACCCACCACCCGGCTACGGTCGCCTTCACCGCAGTATCGAACTACAACTCGTCGAAACCCTTCTGAACTGGACCGTGTTGCGCCCGTACATGTACATGCAGACTTACCTGGAAATGGCCGACGCAGTGCGACGTTTCGGCCGCTTGCCCTTGCCGCTCGGTCGCGCCCGGGTGGCACTGGTCGACTGCCGCGACGTCGCGCGCGTCGCCGCCGCGGTGCTCGGCAATGATCGCCATCGTCAGAAGATCTACGTGCTGACCGGGGCCGAATCGCTCGCTGGCACCGACACGGCGCAGCAGATCGCCGCGGTAACCGGGAAGAAAGTTCGCTACACGGCCATGCCGTCGTGGCTGGCGGGCCTCATGATGCGAGCCGGCGGTATTGGCGCCTGGGAC
>JASJBD010000155.1 GCA_030066665.1 Gammaproteobacteria bacterium | reverse complement strand
GCGGCATTGTCGAACCGGTTTTTCACGCTAATGGTGTTCATCCATATCGCCGTGCCACTCATCATGCTCTTTTTGATGTGGGTCCATATTCAGCGGTACGCCCGGCCGCGCATGAACCCGCCGCGGGAGCTCGCGGCAGGCAGCCTGCTCGCGCTGGTCGTCCTGTCGCTGGTATTTCCGGCCGTCAGCCAGGCACCTGCCAACCTCGATCGGGTCGTCGCCGTAGTCGACTTCGACTGGTTCTACCTCGCCGCCTATCCGCTGCTGGACGTGGTACCGGGCGGGCAACTCTGGCTCATCCTGATCGTCGGGACCGCATTCCTCGCAGCGTTGCCGTGGCTGCCACCGCTGCGCAAGCCGGCGCCGGCGCTGGTGGACCTCGAAAACTGCAACGGCTGCGGTCGCTGCGCCGATGATTGTCCGTTCGACGCGATTGAAATGGGACCACGCACCGACGGCGCGAGCTATGACACCGAAGCCGTCGTCAATCCGACCAACTGCGTTAGCTGCGGCATTTGCGCCGGTGCCTGCCCGACATCGACGCCACACCGCCGCGCCACCAGCCTGGTGCCCGGTATCGAACTGCCCGGCTACCCGATTGCAACGCTGCGCGATCAAACCCGGGCGGCCGGCCAGGCGCTGACCGGTGAGAACCGGGTCATGGTGTTCGGTTGCGAGCGAACCCGCCGACTCGAGGCACTGTCGGGGTCGTCGGTTGCCACCATCGCCCTGCCCTGTGTCGGCATGCTGCCGCCGTCCTTCATCGACTGGGTGCTGGCGCGGGACCTTGCCGACGGCGTCATGGTTAGCGGCTGCGCAGGCGGCGATTGCTATCAGCGTCTCGGCCAGAATTGGACACACCAGCGGGTCGCGCGGGAACGCGATCCCTACCTGCGCGCGCGAGTGCCTGACCAGCGCGTACAGGTTCTCTGGACGCGCGTGGAGCAAACCCGCGTTCGTGAACGAGCAGTGGCACAGTTTCGTAACGAGCTTCCGGACGCGCCGCCGCTGACACGTCGCGCCGCGCGTACAGCCATGGAGGGAAGCACCAGTGGCTAGCTGGAGATACCTGTTGCAGATCCCTGCCTACGCCGTGTTCATCGGCGTCGTCGGCTATTTCTCGATTGCGCCCGAATACCAGCACGTCGATCCGGAGCTCGCCATGATCAGACTGGCGTTCAGTCACGCGGCCGAGCGCGTGGAACCCTGTCGCGAGTTGAGTCCGGCTGAACTGGCCGCGCTGCCACCCAACATGCGGCAACCAAAGGCCTGCGGACGCGAACGATTGCCTGTTGTGGTCGAGTTCGAGATCGACGGGGAACTCGTTTATCGTGCTGCAGAAATACCGACGGGAGTCTGGAAAGACGGCGCATCGACCGTCTATCAGAAATTTATCGTTCCAGCGGGCACACACGAAATGGTGGTGAGATTGCGGGACAAGCGTGACACGGAGGGTTTCGACTACGAAGAGAGCGCGACAGTCGCGCTGGCTCCGGGACAGAATTTCGTGATCGGTTTTCGCGCCGAAACCGGCGGATTCAAGTTCCAATGATCAGTCGGTAATCGCCATGAGCTTGATCGAATGGAAAGACAGTTTCTCAGTTGGTGTCCCGGCCGTGGACCACGAACACCGGGAGCTGATCGCCCTGATCAATCGTGTCCATGACAATCTCGTGTCTGGCGGCTCGCGCGATGACGTGCGCCAATTCGTCGCGGAGCTTTCCGCGCGTATCTCCGCACATTTCGCATTGGAAGAGCGCATCATGCGCGAGGCCAGGTACGACCAGTACAAGGAACACAAGCAGGATCACGAAGCCTTGCTGGATGAAATTGCGGAGATTGCCGACGACATCCATACAGACGCCGCAGCGCTGGGTGACCGGCTGTCAACGCGGCTGGAGGCCTGGTTTTCCGAGCATTTCCGAACTCACGACGCACGTCTGCACCGGCGCCTGGGATAGGCTGGCAGGGCTTACAATGACGCTACCGGGGCGGAGACGATGAATGTCCTATAGCAAGATCAAGGTCAGGCCGGTCGCGGGCTCACTCGGTGCGATCGTCGAGCACGTGGATCTCCGCGAATCCCTCGATGATGCAACCTATGCCGAAATCAAACAGGCATTGCTGGAAAACATGGTCATTTTTTTCCGCGACCAGAAAATCTCGCCCGACCAGCAGATTACCTTCGGCAAGCGTTTCGGGGACCTGCATATCCATCCGTTCATCCCGGCACTCGAGGGTCACGACGAGATCATCAAGCTGAAAGCCGAGACCGGTGAACAGGAGATGCTGCGGCTGGCCAATTCCTGGCACGAAGATCTCAGTTACACCAATGACCCGCCACTCGCGGCTATCCTGCGCGCCGTCCGCGTGCCGTCACGCGGCGGCGATACGATGTGGGTCAATCTTTGCAAGGCGTATGACACGCTGTCCGAGCCGATGAAAGAGATCGTCGCCGGCCTGTCGGCCTGGCACGACGTGACCAAGACCTACCGGCGCCAGGAGCTGCAACGCAAAGGCGGCCCGGAGCAATACTGGGGCACGTTTACCAAGACACCGCCCACCTTGCACCCGCTGGTCAAAACCCACCCGGAAACAGGCCGCAAATTGTTGTACGTGAGCGAGCTGACGACGACGCACATCGAAGGCCTGCACGAGTTCGAAAGCAACGCATTACTGGACATGCTGTTCCGGCACATTGACTGGAAGGAGCTGCACTGCCGCTTCTACTGGGAGCAGGACTCAATCGCGATGTGGGACAACCGCTGCACTGCTCACTATGCAGTCCGCGACTACACCGAACCCCGCGAAATGCACCGCGTGACGGTGCTGGGTGAGGTATTCAACTAACGACCAGCCCGACGCCGTCAGCCAAGGCCCGGCAGCAGCACCATCTGCATCGGCAAGCCTTTCGGGTCGATCTCCGCAACGTCCGGTATCGATTCGAGTTGCGTCGGCTTGCGGGCGCAAAGTGCCAGCACGAAGGCATCCACGATATCGTCGCGTGACGCTTCGAATCCCCCGTGCGCCAGGAATGCGCTGGCGATCAGCGCTTCCGCGTCCGGATGCAGAATCGACAGGATGGTCATACGTTCCGTGAAGCCATCGCGGGTTTTCTTCGGATGACTCATCGGGCCACCGGCCAGGCTCGCGAACAACAATTCGGGATGCGCCTCGTGCAGGACTTCTTGCAGCCGCGTGTCTGACTGCAGGAGTTCATCCACCTCACGGATTTTCGGCAGGATGTTCCACGTCTGCCGCGACAGGCCGCGGCCTGACAGCCGCTTTTGCTGTGCATTCGCAGCCGCATAATCTTTCGCTTTCAATACCGGCCGCAGTGGCGCGGCAAAGACGCTCGACCGGCGCGCGCCCAGCCGCGCCCGCGCTTCACGATCACAGCTCCGCTCCTGCTTGCCACGGGTTCGCAAACCGATTGGTATATCGATTAGCACACAGCAGTCGTGGGACTCGGCCGCAATGATGTCGGCAACGCTCTCCCGCACACCGAAGGTCGCACCCTCGCCGTGGAAGCGAAAGTAGAACCAGCCGTCAGCGCAGCCGTCGATCCCGATCGCGACGCGGCTGCTCATGCGCGGAATCAGTACCCCGCGGCCCGCAGACAATAGGTTTCGTGCTTCGCCGGGTCGGACATCACCGAGGCCAGGTTGGCGCGCAGGCTGGCCGTGCCGGCGGGGTCTGGCTGGTCCATTTGCAGGCCGCGCGCGTGGTTTTCCACCAGGCGTTCATCCAGCGACGGTTTGAGTCCAGCCTCGAAGTCGCGCAGCACACCGGCAATTAAACCGGGATCATCCAGCGCCCCCTGCGCGGTCAGTAGTTCCGTCAACCGGCTCACGGCCCGGATCGCCGTGTTCATTCCCTGGCTGCGACCGGGATGCATCGCGTGACAGGCATCGCCAATCAAGACCAGGTTGCGATCAACCCAGCGCTCTGCATTCACCATGGCCACCGGGTACACGCCCGCAAACCGGGGCTGAATGCCCTCGAGCTCCGGTACCATGGCGCTGATCCGTTGGCTAAGCGCGGCGGTGTCGGCCGTGCGCCAGAACGCCAGTTCGTCCGGTGGTACCGGCCAGCCGATCTTCCACTGGTCACCGTTTCGAGGGATCACGCTGATGACGCCATGGTCAGTCAGGTAGGCCCGAACGTCATTCCGCGGATCGTCGAACGTGCGAGGTGCGAAAAAGACCGGCAATGGATTCCGGTACTGATAAGTACTCGCATCGATACCGGCACCGCGTCGCAACCGGGACTGCCGACCGTCCGCAGCAACCACGAGGCTGGCGCTGATTTCCTGCCGCTGTCCTTCGCGATCGATTTCCAGGCTGTAGCGTTCGCCAGCTTCGACCAGTTTCGCGGCTGCCGGGCGCAATAATTCGAAGCCAGCGTTGCGGGCCGCCACGTTCAGCAGCGCCGCCGAGATCTCTTCGTGATTCAGAAAGAGGAAATACGGATGCGGGATGGCCAGTTGATCGCAGGGTACATCCAGCACCAGTCCTCCGTCCGGTGTCAGGTAGCGGGCGCCCAGTCGTTTTTCCCCGCCGAGCGCCCACATTTCATCCAGCGCGTCCCAACCCGCTAACCACTCGCAGGTGACCGGCTGCAGGTGATCGCCGCGCGCCGTGTCGATCGGGTCGGCGCTGCGTTCGATCAGCAGGATTCGCTTGCCGCTCTTCGCCAGGGCGCAGGCCATCGCCGGGCCGGCGACTCCCCCGCCAACGATGGCGACATCGAATTCGCGTTGTTCAGGCATCGGCGTAGTAGAACCCGTTGTTATCGCTGACGATGGTCAATGCCGAAGGTCCGGCAAAATGCGCGCCCATCACCACAATGCCGGTGTCAGCGATTCGCTCCAGCAGGGCCTCGCGACTTGTGCGCGCCGGCGCCTGGTCGAGATCGAAGTTACTGCACCAGTCGGGACGCTCGATTTGCACCGGATGATGGATCACATCGCCGCTCATGACCGCTTGTCGTTTTCCGTCGTCCAACTCGATCACCAC
>JASJBD010000043.1 GCA_030066665.1 Gammaproteobacteria bacterium | reverse complement strand
ACATCGCCGCCCTTGCGAAAAACGGCAGACATGATTCGGGTCAACGCGACGATCCACTGGTAGTGATCGAGATTCTTCGAGTTGATAAAAATCTCGAACGGACGCCGGGTCTCGTATTCAGTATCGGCGTTCAGAATGATGTCTGCCGTTTTTCGCAAGGGCGGCGATGTCACGTTTATTGTGGATGAGTTGAAAGCCGTCTTCGACCCCCGTGGCGGTTACTGGCAGCCGGGCGGCAAGTTCATGCCGTCCATCATTGCGGAGCTCGGCCATATCGTCGAAAAGCACCTGCAGTTCATCGGCCTGCTGCCGCACGAGACGCTGGACGAACATCAGCAGCAGCTGATCGATGCGAAGCGCCAGGAATTCGAGGAACAGTCCCGCCAGCAGGACGCCTTTTCGACGAGTAAGTTCCCCGAAGGCGCGCAGCTCTGCGGCAAGTGCAATGTCGCGGCCGTCGTGATGATGGACGGCTGCATGACCTGCCTGAACTGCGGCGAGTCCAAATGTGGCTGACGTGCGGCTGAGCGGCCGCTGAATCAGCCGGGCGGCGCCGGGCGCCCAGTGCCGCTGTGCTACCATCGCGCGGTCGTGGTCGCCAGCACCGTTCGATGACTCTCACGGTTCCCGATTTCTCCACCGTCAATGTGCTGGTGGTCGGCGATCTGATGCTCGACCAGTACTGGTTCGGGCCAACGTCCAGAATCTCTCCCGAGGCCCCCGTCCCGGTCGTCCGGGTCACCGGCAGCCAGACGCGCGCGGGCGGAGCCGCCAATGTCGGCATCAACCTGGCGAGGCTGGGGGTCGAGACGACGTGCGTCGGTGTGGTGGGCAATGACGCCAATGCCGATGAACTGGCGGAATTGCTGGGGGCCGAGAACGTCCGCTTCGATGCGGTGCAATCGCGACGGCGTCCGACCATTACCAAATTACGGGTACTGAGTCGGAATCAGCAACTGATTCGGCTCGATACCGAAGACCATTACACGGAAGAAGACCTTGGGCCGCTGGAGCCACTGCTGGCGGATCGGGTGCCGGACGCGGGTGCCTGCGTGGTGTCCGACTACGCGAAGGGCACGCTCGCACGCGCGCCGTCGATCATTGCGCTGTGCCGCGAGCACCAGGTGCCGGTGCTGGTCGACCCGAAAGGCACAGATTTTGCCCGCTATAGTGGCGCCACATTGATGACGCCGAACCGGGCCGAATTCGAGGCCGTCGTGGGTCCGTTCGCGACGGATGACGAACTGATTGCGAAGGCGACCCGGCTTCGCCAGGAACTGCGCCTGGATGCGCTGGTCGTGACACTGGGTGAACGCGGCATGGTCCTGGTGCCGGCCGGCGACGAACCGGTATTCCTGCCAGCGCGCGCCCGCGAGGTCTTCGATGTCACGGGTGCTGGCGACACTGTAATTGCCACGCTGGCCGCGGGGATCGCGGCGGGGATCGGCCTCGCTGATGCCGCAGCGCTGGCGAACCTGGCGGCCGGGCTCGTCGTCCGCAAGATCGGCGTGGCGTCGGTCACCCCGTCGGAACTCAGGCTGGCTCTGCACGAGACCGGTCGGGGCGGTCGCAGCCTGCTGACCCGAGCCGAGGTCGCGCAGATCGCCGCCGAAACCCGCGCGCGTGGTGAGCGGCTGGTGATGACCAACGGTTGCTTCGACATCCTGCATACGGGTCACGTGGCGTACCTGGAAGAAGCCAAGGCACGTGGCGATCGTTTGCTGGTGGCCGTCAATGACGACGATTCCGTCACCCGTCTCAAAGGCGCGGGGCGGCCCATCAATCCGCTGGAGGATCGGATGGCGGTGCTGGCCGGCCTCGCGTCGGTTGACTGGGTCGTCCCCTTCAGCGAGGACACGCCGGAGGCGTTGGTTGGTGAAGTGCTGCCCGACGTACTGGTCAAAGGCGGTGACTATCGCCCCGAGGACATTGCCGGCGGCCGGATCGTGCTCGAAAACGGTGGCACGGTGGAGGTTTTGAGCTTTCGCGAAGGGCGATCCACCAGCGCGATCATCGAAGCCCTGCGCCGGCAGTCCTGAATTCGTATCCCCGCCGTCGTGCGCTTGCTGTATGCCCTGCTGACTTATCTGCTAGCGCCGCTGTTTCTGCTGCACCTGTTCCAACGCAGTCTGTCCAGCCCCGGTTACCGGCGCCGCATCGGTGAGCGCTTCGGTTTTGGCAAGGCCCGTCTCGCGCGCGACAGCATCTGGGTGCACGCGGTGTCGGTGGGCGAGGTGCAGGCGGCCGCGGCCCTGGTGCGCGAATTACTGAATCGCTATCCGGATACGCCGCTGGTATTGACGACCATGACACCGACCGGCTCGGAGCGCGCCCAGGATCTGTTCGGGGAGCAGGTCGTGCATAACTACCTGCCGTACGACACCGTTACAGCCGTGCGGCGGTTTCTGCACTGGGCCCGGCCGGGCCTGGCCATCATCATGGAAACGGAGCTGTGGCCGAACCTGTATCACGCGTGCGGGCAACGCGGTATTCCGCTGGTCCTGGCGAGCGCGCGGGTTTCACCGCGCTCGGTGCGTCACTACCGTCGTCTGGTGAGCCTGTTCAAGGAAACGTTGTCACACGGCATTGTCATTGCGGCGCAAACGGAGGCTGATGCCGAGCGCTTTCGGTCGCTCGGCGCCAGCCCGGAACGCACGCATGTGACCGGCAACATTAAATTCGATTTTACGTTGCCGGCGGAAGTCGATAGCCGCGGCCGCGAGTTTCGCGCCGAGCAGGCGCGCGATCGGCCGGTCTGGATTGCCGCGTCAACGCATTCGGGCGAGGAAGAGATCATTCTCGCCGTGCATCGGCGGGTACTGGAAAGGTATCCGGACGCGCTCTTGCTGCTGGTGCCGCGACATCCGGAACGCTTTCCCGCGGTCGCTGCGCAACTGGAAAAGGCGTCGTTGCCGTTTGTGACCCGCAGCAGCGCGGCGATCTGCACGCCGGCGACGCGCGTGTTCCTCGGGGACAGTATGGGTGAGCTGACGATGTTCTATGCCGCCGCCGACGTTGCTTTTGTGGCCGGCAGCCTGGTGCCGATCGGCGGCCACAATCTGCTGGAACCGGCGGCGCTGGGCGTGCCGACGCTGACCGGGCCGCACAATTTCAATGCGGTGGATATCGCCGAATTGCTGCAGCAGGCCGGCGCCGTCGAGATCGTGCCCGATCAGGCGCAGCTTACGGCGGAATTGATCGCGTTGCTGGGCGATCCGGCCGAATGCGAACGTCGCGGCGAAGTCGGGCGGCGGACCGTCGAACGCAGCCGCGGCGCGCTGCGCCGCCTGCTCGAATTACTGCAACCCCTGCTGGAGAATGTCGGCGGAGCCTGAGCGCTCAGGGTTCGAGCCAGCCGTCAATCTCGGCTACGTCAGACTCGGTCAAGGTACCGGCGGCCTGCTTGAGCAACAGGACGTTGATCAGGTAATCGTAGCGGCTCCGCGAGTACTGGGTCTCGGACAACAATAACTGCCGGCGGGCAATGAGCACGTCGACAGTGGTTCGCGTGCCGACTTCGAAGCCGGCTTCGGTTGCCTGCAGCGCCGTCTGGGACGACTGTAGCGCCTGGCGCAACGCTTTCACGCGCGAGATTTCGGAGATCACGCCCAGATAGGCATCCCGGGTTTGACGCTCGGTCTGTCGTGCCACGCGTTCGAGCTGCTCTTTCGCGGCGCGATGGCGGAAGTTCGACTGCTTGACCCGCGACGCAACCGCGCCGCCATTGAACAGCGGCACCTGGAATTCGAGGCGGATCGATGCGCTGTCCGCGTCGGTGCCGATGATGCCGGATGATTCGCCGGTTACCGGATTGCCGAACACGCCGTCGCCGCGGATATCCGTCTCGCTGTAGCGCACGACCAGGTCGATGCTTGGCAGGTGTCCGTTGCGCGCGATATCCACGTCGTCACGAGCGATTTCCGCGGCCAGGTCGGCCGACAGCAATGACGCGTTTTGCTGCAAAGCGACCTCGACCCATTGTCCTTCGTCCTGTGGATCCGGGCTCAGCAGTGGGAAGTTCTCCCGGGGGGCCGCCAGCGCCGTGGTGTACTCCCCGGTAATCTCCCGCAACACCTCACGCTGATTCGCCAGTGATCGCTTGGCGAGAATCTCCGCGGCGACGGCCTCGTCGAAGGCCGCCTGGGCCTCCTGCACGTCGGTGATCGCAATCAGGCCGACCTCGAAGCGCTTTTGCGCCTGCTCGAGCTGACGGCCGATGGCTTCCTTGGCGCCTTGCTCGGATTCGAGCGTGTCTTCCGCGGCGAGCACGTCGAAGTATGCCGTCGCGACGCGCACAATGACGTCCTGTAACGCGACCCGGTAATCGATGCCGGCCTGGGCCACCTGTTTGTCGGCCTGTTTGAGCGTGACCCAGCGGTCCCAGCGAAACACGGGTTGGCGCACCTGCAGGGCCCAGTCCCAGCCGTCCTGCTGCTGATCGAACAGCGTGACACTGCTAAAGCCGCCGAACGTGCTGTTCCGCACGCCTTCATCGGAATTGTCCTGCCAGTTGGCCGATGCGCCAACCTCCGGCAACAGCGCGCCGATCGCCTGGGGTTTGTTTTCGAGCGTTGCGAGGCGATTGGCTTCTGCTTCCCGTAACAGGGGATCGCTCAGCAGCGCCTTTTGATAAATCTCGACCAGTGATTCGGCCGCAGCCAGCTGACCGGCCAACAAGGCGCACAACGTGACGAGTAGCCTGGCGGTTGTTCTCATGGTGTCTCTTTGGTGTCCCTATATATAAGCGCGATATAAACCGGTCGATTCGGGCAGCACGATGCTATACCAGAGCAGGGGCGAGGTCACCCGGCACCCGACAATCAGGATCAAAAGGCGAACAGTGGGCGCTCGGGGGCGTGCAGCAACGGCGGGATCGATGTTTCGAACAAGCGTTGCCGCTGCCATTGAGCCTCCGCTTGCCGGACCACGCGCCAGGCCTGCATGTACTGGCCGCTGCCCACGACCAGAAACAGCCGCCCCCCCGGACGTAACCATTGCTCGAAGCGCGCATCCCACAGGGGTATGGAGCCGGTCACCGCGATGACATCGAATTCACCGGGATCGGCAGCAAACACGTTCGCGACTTGCAGCATGCAGTTGGTAATACGGAGCTGGTCCAGCCGGGCCTGCGCGTCCTCGACCAGGTCCGGAAAGACCTCGAGACTGGTCACCTGGTCGCACAGCTTTGCCAGACAGGCCGACAAAAAACCGCTGCCAGTGCCAACCTCCAGCACTCGATCCTGGGGCGACAGGTGCAATGCCTGCAGGATCTGCCCGTCCAGCGTCGGCGTCAGCATGCTCTGGCCGTGTGCCAATGGCACGCCGGTATCAGCGAAAGCTAGATTACGCAGATGGGCAGGGACGAATCGTTCTCGTGGAACTGCCTCGAGCGTTTCCAGAATTCTTGTATCGAGCACGTCGGCGCAGCGCAGTTGCTGCGCGAGCATCTGCTGTCGCGCGGATTCGATCAGGGTGTTCGGGGCAACGTCCAAGGCAGGGGGAATTTATGTCGTTTATGCCGATGATACAAGCGGTTGCACAAAGATTATGGTGAATGTTAACGAACCGCCAGTCGGGCTGGGCTATCCTTCAGAAAAGCTGTCGGCAAGCGTTTTCCCGCGCCGGCGGTGTCATCCGCGGCCGACTGCTGAGAACAAATTCACGTGCTGCCGATAAGCGAAGCCTGGTTGAGCTTGATCCTGGCCGCGATAGCAGCGGTCCTGGCCGGCGGCTGTGTGCATTTCTGGCGCAGTCGCAAGGTCTATATGGAGCGCGTCGCGCGTCTCAACCGCGAGGTCCACGATGCGGCGGAAAAGGCCGCTTTCGGGAAACGCATCGCGCTGACCGGACCCACGGAACTCGCCGAGCTGGGCGATAGTGTTAACCGGCTGTTCGATGCGTTGAACCAGAAAGACATTCAGCTGCGCGAGCGCGAAAGCCTGTTCCGCGATCTGGCCGAAACCATGCCCGAGGTCGTGCTCTTGCACCGTGACAGCGTCATATTCGCCAATCAGGCGGCTGCAGACCTGGTCGGCGCGAGCCCGGAACACCTCGCCGGCAGGCCCGTCACCGACCTCGTCCGCCCGGCTTACCGTGCCATGACCCGCAAGCTGATCGAGGGCCGTTTGAGCGGCGAGGCGGTACCCAACCGGGTGGAGATCCAGATGATTAACGGCAGCGAGCGTTCGATGTGGGTCGAACTTAGTAGCGCGCCGATCGAGTACCGCGGACAACCCGTCATTCTCAGCGTCGCTCGTGATATCAGCTACCGCAAGAGCATCGAGGCGACGCTCGGCCGCAGCAAGCAACAGGCGCAATTCACGCTGGAGTCCATTGGCGAGGGCGTGATTACCACCGATACGCAGGGGCGGATCGACTACATGAACGCGGCGGCGGAAATGCTGACCGGCACGAAGCGCGATGCGGCGACGGGCAAGCACCTGGGCGATATCGCGAGTTTCGTCGATGAGTCCGACCGGCGCGACCTGGGTGACCCGGTGGGGCGTGCGCTAACGGATCGTCGTCGGGCCAGCGTCGGACGGCGCGCGTTGATGATTTCTGCCGATTCCGATCGCGAAATGTCGGTGGAATTGACCGCGTCGCCGATCAAGGGCCCTGATGGTGAGGTGGCCGGCGCCGTCGTGATCATGCACGACGTGACCGAAATCCGCGGTCTGACCCAGCGAATGAGCTATCAGGCGACGCATGATGCGCTCACCGGCCTGATCAACCGGCGTGAATTCGAGCGCCGGCTCGACGAGGCGCTGCGCACCGTTCGCAATGACAACACCACCCATGTGCTGTGCTATCTCGATCTGGACCGGTTCAAAGCCGTCAATGACACTTGCGGGCACTTGGCCGGTGACAACCTGTTGCGGGAAATTGCCGGACTCATTCGGGAGCAGGTACGCGAATCCGACTCGGTTGCTCGTTTGGGCGGTGATGAATTCGGTTTGTTGCTGACGCGCTGTCCGCTGGACAAGGCGCGGCAGATTGCCGACGACGTGTGCAAGGCCGTGCGCGACCATCGCTTCGTGTGGCAGGAAAAAATATTCACGGTCGGCGTCAGTATCGGCCTCGTCGAAGTGGGCAGCGTCAGCGGCACGATCAAGGACCTGCTGGCGGCGGCGGATTCGGCCTGCTACGTGGCCAAGCAGCACGGCCGCGGACAGACCCACGTCTACTCGGCGCGCGACGAGGCGGCCGCGCGGCAGCGCGGCGAGATTCTGTGGCTGGGCAAGCTACAGGCCGCGTTGAAAGAGGATGGGTTCGAACTGTTCTTCCAGCCGATTGTCGCCACGGCCGGGCGAGTCCGGACCGGACCGGCGATGGAGGCGCTGCTGCGGTTACGCGACGATGAAGGCAGCATCGTGTTGCCTAAACAATTCCTGAAGGCCGCCGAACGTTACCAGCTGATGGGCAATATCGATCGCTGGGTCGTGCGCGCAACTCTGGCTGCGATTGGGCAGGGCACCGTGCGCTTGCCCGATGAGCGGAGCTGCACCATCAACCTGTCGGGTCAGACGCTCGGCGATGACGAGTTCCTGGAATTCGTCGTCGAATGCCTGGATCACAGCCAGGTTGCCCCGTCCCGGATCAGTTTCGAGATCAGCGAGCCCGCGGTGATGGCGGATTTGCAGCACGCGCGCCGGTTTGTCGGCGTGCTGCACGGGATGGGCTGTCAGTTCGGCGTCGATGATTTCGGCAGCGGCATCGGCTCGCTGGCCAGTCTGCGCCAGCTATCAATCGATTTTCTGAAGATCGACGGTGCCTACACCCGCAACCTCATGACCGATAGCGTGAATCACCAGGTCGTGTCGGCGATCACGCGGCTGGCGCGGACCGTCGGCTTTCAGGTGATCGCGGAGCAGGTCGAGGATCAGGCCGACTTCGATGCTCTGCGCGAATTGCAGGTTGACTTCATCCAGGGACACTACATCAACCGGCCCGCGCCGCTCGGCGCGCGCGCCGCCTGATCCGCGCAGACCTTGCTGCGTGGAGTGGGTGGCGATATCAGCGGATGAGACCGTCGCCCGGGTCGCTACCGGCCGTCCATGGCCGTCGCGACACTCGTGCATCCCTGCACAGCGCACGGATGTCGGGCGCGAGCCTACAGGGACGTATTCACGGCGTGTCGCATCCGCTGATATCGCCGGCCACATCATGCGGAACGCCCATGCGTGGTCAATCAGGCGCCCGGGCGCGGCGCGCTGTTACAGCAGCGGCACCATCAACAGCGCAACGATGTTGATGATCTTGATCAGCGGGTTGATCGCGGGACCCGCGGTGTCTTTATAGGGATCCCCGACCGTGTCGCCGGTTACGGCCGCCTTGTGCGCGTCCGTTCCCTTGCCACCGAAATTGCCATCCTCGATGTATTTCTTGGCGTTGTCCCAGGCGCCGCCGCCGACCGTCATGGAAATCGCGACGAAGATACCCGTGATGATGGTGCCGATCAGCATGCCGCCGAGTGCGCGCACGCCACCGTCGTCACCGAAAGCGAGGTTCGAGAAGATCACCAGCGCAATCGGCACGACGATTGGCAGCAACGACGGAATGACCATTTCGCGAATGGCTGCCTTGGTCAGCAGGTCAACGGCCCGCGAGTAGTCCGGCTTCGTCGTGCCTTCCATGATGCCGTCGATTTCGCGGAACTGGCGGCGGACTTCCTCGACGACGGAACCGGCGGCACGGCCGACTGCTTCCATTGCCAGGGCGCCGAACAGGTAGGGGACCAGGCCGCCGATGAACAGGCCAATGATCACAGGCGGGTCGCTGAGGACGAAGCCAATTTCCGGGATTTTGCCTTCCGCACGCAGGTTGTTGGTGAAGTCGGCGAACAGCACCAGCGCGGCCAGCCCCGCGGAGCCAATGGCGTAGCCCTTGGTCACGGCTTTGGTGGTATTGCCAACGGCATCGAGCGGATCGGTGATGTTGCGAATTTCTTCAGGCAGGCTTGCCATTTCGGCGATGCCGCCGGCGTTGTCCGTGATCGGACCGAAAGCATCCAACGCGACGATCATGCCGGTCATCGACAACATCGCTGTGGCAGCAACGGCGATGCCGTAGAGCCCGCCGAACTCGAAGGCGCCCCAAATGGAGACACAGACTGCCACGACCGGCGCGGCCGTGGCTTTCATCGACACGCCCAGACCGGCAATGATGTTCGTGGCGTCGCCGGTGACGGACGCCTCCGCAACCCGCTGCACCGGTTTGTATTCCGTGCCGGTGTAGTACTCCGTGATCCAGACCATGAAGGCGGTCAGGGCCAGGCCAATCAGCGCCGAAACATAGATCCCGTTGGCCGAGACCGACTCAACGTCGCCCAGCATGACTTGAGTAACCGGGTAGAACGCGATCGCCGCGATCACACCGGAGACGATGACGCCCTTGTAAAGCGCGCCCATCACGCCGCCGCGTTTCTTGGCTTTCACGAAGAACGTGCCAATCACGGACGCAACGATCGAGACAGCGCCGAGTACCAGCGGATAAATCGTCCCAACCTCCGCAGCCTCGCCGAGCAGCAGACCACCGAGCAGCATAGTCGCAATAATAGTGACCGCGTAAGTCTCGAACAGGTCGGCCGCCATGCCGGCGCAGTCGCCGACGTTGTCGCCGACATTGTCCGCAATTACGCCCGGATTGCGCGGATCGTCTTCCGGGATACCGGCCTCGACTTTGCCCACGAGGTCCGCGCCGACGTCGGCACCCTTGGTAAAGATACCGCCGCCGAGTCGAGCGAAAATCGAAATCAGCGAGCCGCCGAACGCCAGGCCGATCAACGCATGCAGCGCGTCGTCCATGGTTACATCGATCCCGAGCAGCAGCCAGTAGTAGCCAGCGACGCCGACCAGGCCCAGGCCAACGACGAGCAATCCGGTAATTGCCCCGCCGCGGAATGCCACATCCAGCGCCTTGCCCATACCCTCGTACGCGGCCTGCGCGGTGCGAACATTGGCGCGTACGCAGATGTTCATGCCGATATAACCGGCCGCACCGGAAAACACCGCGCCAATGAAGAATCCAACGGCGGTTGTCCAACCGAGCGCAAAGCCAAGCACAACGAGAATGACGACACCGACAATGCCGATCGTGCCGTACTGGCGATTCAAGTAGGCGCTCGCGCCTTCCTGGATCGCGCCGGCGATTTCCTGCATGCGTTCGTTGCCGGCAGGTTGAGCGAGAATCCAGCGAATGGACAGGGCGCCGTAGATCAGCGCAAGTAAACCCGCGCCGACACTCAGCAACAGGGCGACGTTGGTCGACATGCTTATCTCCTCCCGAGATATGAGCGAAGCGACCGGCCAACGACGAGGCCGGTCTCAGGATACTGAATTAGTTAAATTTTTTCGGTAGTTCGGCAGGGCCGTCCCGAAAGGCCGGCGATCATAGCACAAATTGCTGCGCCAGTTTTTTGGCGACCGGGACGTTTTTCAGAGTTACGTAAACCGGCAGGCCGTTTCTATAAGGAGGATAGTCTTCGCCGCGGATCAGGGGTTCGAGGTAACGGCGACAGGATGCCGTGATGCCGAACCCATCCTTGCTGATGAACTTTCGCGGCATCATCTTTTCGCGATTGGCGACGCGCCCCAACGGCGCGCTGCCAATGGCCCAACGATAGGGCTTGTCGGATTTGCGCACGATGGTCGCCATTACGGAGTTCTCACCGGCCAGCGCCATTTCGACCGCCGCCCTGCCGACGGCATAGGCCTGCTCCACGTCCGTCGCCGAAGCGATATGGCGCGCGGAGCGCTGCAGGTAGTCGGCAATGGCATAGTGATACTTGAAACCGAGCTTGTCCTTGACCATCTGGGCAATAACCTGGGCAGCGCCGCCGAGTTGTTTATGACCAAATGCGTCGGTGGTGCCGGCATCGGCGAGGAAACGCCCATCCGGGTGCGCGGCGCCTTCGCTCACCACTACCACGCAGTATTCGTAATCCTCGACACTTTGCTTGACGCGGGCCAGGAACGCCTGCTCGTTGAAGGGCACTTCCGGAAACAGGATCACGTGGGGCGCCTCGCGACGTGACTGCCCCGCCAGGCCGGCCGCGGCGGCAATCCAGCCGGCATGGCGACCCATCACTTCGAGCACGAAGACCTTGGTCGAGGTCTTGGCCATGGACTCGACGTCCAGCGCCGCTTCGCGAGTGGACACAGCGACGTACTTCGCAACGGAGCCAAATCCCGGACAGGTATCGGTAATCGGCAGGTCGTTGTCGACCGTCTTCGGGACATGAATGGCCTGCACCGGGAAGCCCATCTTTTTCGAGAGCTGCGACACCTTGTAGCAGGTATCGGCCGAGTCGCCGCCGCCGTTGTAGAAGAAGTAGCCAATGTTGTGCGCGCGAAATACTTCCACCAGGCGCTCGTACTCGGCGCGATTTTCTTCGAGGCCCTTCAACTTATAGCGTGCCGAGCCGAATGCACCGCCGGGCGTGTGTCTTAGCGCCGCGATCGCACGCGCACTTTCGCGGTTGGTGTCGATCATGTCTTCTGTCAGCGCGCCAATGATCCCGTTGCGACCCGCGTAGACCCGACCAATGAGCCCGCGGTGGCGCCGCGCGGTCTCGATCACGCCGCAAGCCGACGCATTGATGACAGCGGTTACGCCGCCGGACTGGGCATAAAAGGCATTGGGTTTGGACATGAGCGGTGACCCTCTAATCTTCTTTGCGGTTAGCTGAGCGCGGCCAAACATAGCACAGCAATGCTGCGGGTTTGACGTCGCGCAGGCCCGGGAGTAGCGTAGCTCGCCCCGAAGCAACGCGGAATGTCAGGATCGATGCGCATCGTTTTTCTGGGAGCGCCCGGCTCCGGCAAAGGGACCCAGGCTCAGCGGCTGGTTGCCGACTACGGCCTGGTGCAGATTTCAACTGGTGACCTGCTGCGCGCCGCAGTTGCGTCTGGCAGTGAGCTCGGCCTCAGGGCCAAGGCGGCGATGGATGCTGGCGAGCTGGTTTCGGACGAAATTGTTCTCGGCATGCTCAGAGATCGACTGCTGCAGGGCGATACCGGCAACGGCTTCATTCTCGATGGCTTCCCGCGAAATATCTCCCAGGCGAGAGCGTTGGACCCAGTCCTGAGAGAAATCGGTCAGCCGCTCGATACGGTCTGCCTGCTGAACGTTGACTTCGATGTCCTGATGAAACGCCTGACTGGCCGTCGCACGTGCTCGAAAACCGGCAAGCTCCTGAACATCTATTTCTCGCCACAGCACGAGATCGATGCCTGCGTCGCCGCCGGCGGTGAGCTGGTGCAGCGCGCCGATGACAACGAGGAAACCATTGCCAACCGGCTGAAGGTGTATCGGGAACAGACCGAGCCGCTGATCGCGTTCTACCAGGAGGCGGGGTTACTGAAAGTTGTCGACGGCGAGGGTGACGTCGATGACGTCTACGCCGGCATGAAAGTCGCTCTCGGCCTGTAGCGGTCGGTAACGGCTTATGGTCAGAGTATCGACTCTGACCCCTAGAGGGCGGCCAGCAGCGTTTCACCGAGCACGTCGCGGCGCCAGCCCGACATCACCCGTTGGTCCAGATCACCCCGCAAGAGCCCGGTGATCTCCCTGCGCGTCGCGAGAAGTTCGGGGGCCACGTCGAGTGCCGTGGCAGTTTCGGTCACGAGTTGTGCCAGCCGCTTGACTGCCGCGCGATCCGGCGTCGCCGGCCGACATCTCTGTTCGAGATCCTGACGACCCGCGCCCGCGTTCGCGTCGCGCAACACAGCAATAATCCGCTCGCCCTGGCGCCTGGCGATTGCCGGCGGCAGCCCTTCGGTCGCCGTCAGCATTGCCGTATCGGCGGGATCGGCGTGGGCAATATTCATCAGCGCTTTGTCCTGAAGCACCCATTGGCGCGGCCGGTTGATCCGCATTGCGCGCCGTTCGCGCCAGGCGGCCAGAGCCCTGGCGCGGGCCTGAACGTCGACCGGCAGGTAGGCGACGCCCCCGAGGCGCTGCCAGGCGTTTTCCGGATCGGCCTGATAGCGGGCCGGATTCAGCAGGCGCGCGCTGTCTTCCTCCGCCCATGCATAGCGGCCCGCGGCGACCAACCGATCACGCAGGTCTGCATACAGGGCAAATAGATGCGTGACGTCTTCCGCTGCGTAGTGCAATTGCGAGGCCGACAAGGGTCGCCTGGACCAGTCGGTGCGGGTCGCGGCCTTGTCGAGCTGGACGCCGAGGATCTCGGCCGACAGCGTGGCGTAACCAATCTGCGCCGGATAGCCGAGCAATCCCGCTGCGATCTGCGTGTCGAAGACGCGGTTTGGCAACACGCCGAGATTGAGCTGCAGGGCCTCCATGTCCTGAGAGGCCGCGTGAAACAGCTTGACGCCGGGCGTCTGCGTGAGCAACTCGAGCAATGGTGTCGGTTCGATTGCCGCGAGCATGTCCACCAGCGCGAGCTCCCCGTCGGTCGCCAACTGCACGAGGCAGAGCTCCGGTCGATAGGTATTGGTGCGATTGAATTCCGTATCCGCCGCGATCGGGTCGGCATCACGGAACAGCTCGGGCAGTCTTGCTATTGATGCATCGCTGTCGAGCAGAGTATGTGACGTCGGACTTGGCATAGGCGGGAAGTGTAGAGGATCATGTCTCGGCCAGGGCAATGTCGGGAACGACAGCAATACAGCATGTTTGAATTGATGAAAGCTTTCGCCGGGATTGCGCTGCGCCGGATCGGCCCGGAGGATCTGCCGAAGTCGGCATTCCTGCTGGGAGTCACGGTATTGCTGTACGCCGTGCTGCAGGTGCCGGCTGCCATCCTCGTTTTCGGTCCCAGCTCCGATGCGCTGCGCACAGTCGTCCTCGATATTGCGCTGCTGTCCGTCGCGCTGTGGATGCTGCTGTACCTCACCGGCTTTCGCGGGCGGTACGAGCAGACGCTCACGGCAATCTTCGGCACCAGCGCATTACTCAGCCTGATTTCCCTGCCATTCAACCTCTGGCGCAATGCCTTGGGTGAAAATGCCGCTGCGGCGACCGCACCGAGCGCCTTTATTCTGGCGATCGTACTGTGGTCCTTTGTCGTCGACGGTCATATCCTGTCCCGCGCCTTGTCACGGCCGTTCTTCCTCGGTGTGATGATCGCCATTACCTACTTTTTCGTGCACATTTCCCTGCTATTCGAGTTTGTTCCGGTGCCGAACTGATGCACGTCCACGTTCTGGGAATCTGTGGCACGTTCATGGCTGGTGTTGCCGCCATTGCGCGCACGGCGGGTCACCGCGTCAGCGGTTCGGATCAGGGTGTGTATCCACCGATGAGTGATCAACTCGACGCGCTCGGGATCGAAATCACGGCGGGCTACGAAGCGGCGCAACTGCAACCGGCGCCGGATGTCGTCGTCGTCGGCAACGTCATGACTCGTGGTATGCCGGTGGTTGAAGCTTTGCTCAACAGCAGCATTCCGTATCTGTCCGGTCCCGAGTGGCTGAGTCGCGAGGTGCTGGCCGGTCGCCGTGTGTTGGCCGTGGCCGGCACGCATGGAAAAACGACGACGACCAGCTTGCTGGCCTCGATTCTGGAACATGCGGGCCGCGACCCCGGCTTTCTCATTGGTGGTGTCGCAGAGAATTTCGGCGTCTCTGCCCGCCTCGGGTCCGGCGATACGTTCGTAATCGAAGCAGATGAGTACGACACGGCGTTCTTCGACAAGCGTCCGAAGTTCCTGCTGTATCGACCCGAGGTGACCGTGATCAACAACCTGGAATTCGATCACGCCGATATCTATCCCGACCTCGCCGCCATTCAACGCCAGTTCCATCAGTTGATCCGAGCGATGCCGGGCAATGGCCGCCTGATTGTGCGCGCCGATGACCCAAACATTACGGCGGTGCTGGACCAGGGCTGTTGGACTCCCACGGAGAGCTTTGCGAGTGCCGCCGGGGCCAGTGCCGACTGGCTCGGCCAGTCATCGAGAGGCCGATTGACCGTGATTCGCCAGGGTCGCGAACTCGGCGCCTGCGACTGGCCCCTCGCCGGAGACCATAACGCCGAGAATGCGGTGGCGGCGATTGCGGCGGCCGCGGCCGTTGGCGTCGATCCGGTGGATGCGCTTGCGGCCCTGCCGCAGTTTAAAGGAGTCAAACGTCGCCTCGAACTACGCGGGGTGTTTGGCGGCGTCAACTTGTACGATGACTTCGCTCATCATCCGACGGCAATTCGGCGCACGATCGACGCACTGCGCAATACCGGCGACCCGGGTCGATTGCTTGTGGTGCTGGAACCGCGGTCGAATACCATGCGCTTAGGCGTTCATCGCGACGAATTGGCTGCGGCGCTGCGCGACGCCGATCTTGCGTGGGTGCTGCAGCCCGCCGGGTTGAGCTGGGATCTGCCCGCGGCGCTCGCGAACGCCAACCAGGCCCGTGTGTGCACCGATACGGACACGATCGTGGCGGAGGCGGTGGCCGCTGCGCACCCGGGCGACCGGCTCGTGGTCATGAGCAATGGTGGCTTCGACGGCATCCACGTTCGCCTGGAGCAAGCACTGCAAGCGGCGCGCTGACAACTCCGGCGCACGATTGGATACGTGTATAGTTTGCACGTTGCGAATTGGGTTGCTGCGTTGACGACCGAATCCATACCGTTGTTTCCACTGCGCACGGTGTTGTTCCCCGAGGGGCCATTGCCCCTGCGGGTATTCGAGCCGCGCTACCTCGACATGATCAGCCGTTGCCTGAAAGATGACTCGGCTTTCGGGGTTGTGCTCATCGCGGAGGGCACCGAGAGCGGCGAGGCGCGCCTGGTAGAGATCGGCACCATGGCGCGCATCACGGACTGGTACCAGGGCAGCGACGGCATCCTCGGCGTCACGGCGGTCGGCACGACTCGGTTCCAGCTGGGTAGTGTGACGCAACAAAACGACGGCCTGTATCTGGGTACGGTCGAGGAGTTACCACCGGCCCCGCAGGTTGCGCTGCCGGACGACTATCGGCCGATGGCCACGCTGCTAGAGACCATCATCGACGACCTCGGCAAACTCTACGAACCCCTGCCGAAACGTTACGACGATGCGGAGTGGGTTGGAGCGAGATTCGCGGAAATTCTGCCGATGCAATTGGAAGAGAAGCAGCAGTGCCTGGAAATGAACGACCCACTGGAACTGCTCCGCTTCGTGCGGCCGATGCTGCAGTCCATTCGCCAGGAGCGGCCGCAGTAGTGGGCGTGCCCGAGGTGCCACACCCGTCATGACGGAAGCGCGCGAGTACCGGTCGTACATGTGCCTGATCTGCGGCTACATCTTTCACGAACAACACGGGATGCCCGATGCCGGGATCGCGCCGGGTACGCGTTGGGAAGACATTCCGCTATCCTGGCGTTGCCCGGATTGCGGTGCCGGCCGTGAGGATTTCGAACTGATCGAGAGCTAGCGGCCGAGAGACTAGCGTTTCACCTGACGACTCGGGTAGCCGCGACGCGCAAGCATTGCCAGCACACTGTCATCGCCGACCAGGTGCAGTGTGCCCACGACGATAAGGTAATCCTGGTCGTCATTGATCAGGTCCAGCAAGCGACCGGTCCAGTTGCGGTTTCGTTCCACCAGCAGTGCTGCGTGAAGTTCCGGCTGATCTTTCAGGCCGCCGAGCAGTTCGCTTTCCAGCGTGTCGACATCGCCCTGCCGCCAAGCCTTCAGCAGGTCGTCCATCAGGTCGTCGATTTCAGCGGCCTCCTCGAGCGTTACGAGCAGGAAACGCGTTTGTGCGTCGGTGGGCAGTGAGTCCATCATTCCGAGTTGGCTTTCGAGTGTCTCCAGCCCGATGATCGGCTTGCCTTCGGCTCGCGCCTGCATAGTCAGCTGCGATTCGACACCCTGACTCGGGTCCAGCCCGAGCTGCGCAAGCCGCATCTGGCTGATCTGCAGGGCCGCGAACCACGGCTCGAATCCGCGCAGGGTTTCCAGGTCAATGTCGATGGCGGCGGCCTGGCGGCTGGCGCTGGCGAAATTGCGCGTGCCAATCAGCACTTCGAGATCGCGGCCCTCCGGATCGACGGCCAGCTGCGTGAGTGTTGCCTGCGCCTGAATGGGGTTCAGGTCGTCCATGTCCAGTTCCATGACCAGGACATCCGCGTCGTCGATACTACGGCGAATGGCCTGTGGGAGAGGGTAGTCCTCCTTGCGCAGGAAGTGCACCGAACCGAACAGGCGAATCGTGTTGCTGGTGCCCTCCAGTTCCCACAACGGCAGCGCATTGGTCGCGGCGGCCAGCAGGAGGCAGGCCAAGCTTGCGCAAACGGATATCAGGCGTTGCATTCAGTCCTCTTCCAGCCAATGTACCTGCGTATCGATGCGGCCATTGGCGTACAGGTTCAGCCAGCGATAGCCGGGCGGCCGCGTATCGACCGCAAAGTCGTCGCTGTTCGGCAGGAACTGCATGCAGGTCGATGGTGTGCTGAGCAATCGCACGCCGTGACGGCGCCGATCCGAAGCCTGGTGCACATGCCCCCAGACCAGCGCCCGGACGCGTGTCGAACTATCGACGATTTCGAGCAGGTCATCGGCATTGCGCAGTCCGACGCCATCCAGCCAGCGACTCCCCATGGGCACCGGCTGGTGGTGCAGGAAGATTGCGAAATGATCCGCGTGCTCCGCGGCCAGTTCGTTACTGAGGCGCTGCAATTCGTCGTCAGACAGCTGTCCACCGTCGTCGCCGCGGCGGAAAGTGCTCAGGAAGATCAGGCGCCAACCGCCAGCCGAGAGTTCGCCGCCGACCTGGAACGGCGGTTCCGACAACACCATCGCCATAATGCCGGGCGCATCGTGATTGCCCGGGATGCAGTAAACGGGAATCTCGTAGACGCCGAGCATGTCGCGCAGTCTTTCGTAGCCCGTCCGCGTTTCGTCCTGCACCAGGTCGCCCGTAACGAGAATGGCGTCCGGCTTGTCCGCGTCGAGCATGGCCTGCCCCAGCACGGCCTGGAACGTCGTATTCGTGTTGACGCCGCGCATCCGCGCCTCGGGCGATGCATGCAGATGAATGTCGGTGAGCTGCAGCAGGCGCAGCACTCGCTGAGTCACGTGTCCGGTCTCGTCCTTGAATTCTCGCGACTATATCGCAAGGCGGGCCCATCGACATGACGCGGCTCACGCTTGCGGTCTCGCGTGTATGCGGGTCGCGGTGGCGATAACTCGCTGCAGCGACTTACAAAAACAGGAGCAAAGCGAATTATCGGCGGCGCGGCCCGCCCGGACAGATAGAGCCGGGCGGGCGAGGCGTTTTCAGTAGCGGTATTGGTCCGCCTTGTACGGCCCGTCGACACTGACCCCGATGTAGTCGGCCTGTTCCTGGGTGAGTTCCGTCAGGTTCGCGCCCAGCTTGCCGAGATGCAGTCGGGCAACCTTTTCGTCAAGGTGCTTCGGCAGCACGAAGACCTCGTTGCGATACTCCCCGTGGTTGTTCCACAGTTCGATCTGCGCCATAACCTGGTTCGTGAAAGAGTTGGACATCACGAAGCTCGGATGGCCGGTCGCACAGCCAAGGTTCACCAACCGGCCCTCGGCCAGCAGAATGATGCGACGGCCGTCGGGAAAGATGATGTGATCCACCTGCGGCTTGATGTTTTCCCACTGGTACTGCTTCAGGCTGGCCACGTCGATCTCGTTGTCGAAGTGACCGATGTTGCAGACGATTGCCTGGTCCTTCATCTGTTGCAGGTGCTGGCTGGTGATGACGTGGTAGTTGCCGGTGGCCGTGACGAAAATGTCGGCCTGGCTGGCGGCGTCTTCCATCGTCACGATTCGATAACCTTCCATCGCTGCCTGCAGCGCGCAGATCGGGTCGATCTCGGTCACCCAGACAGTGGCGCCGAGCCCGCGCAGTGACTGGGCGCAGCCCTTGCCGACATCGCCATAGCCACAGACGACGGCGATCTTGCCCGCAATCATGACGTCGGTAGCGCGCTTGATGCCGTCGACCAGCGACTCCCGGCAGCCATACAGATTGTCGAACTTCGATTTGGTCACCGAATCGTTCACGTTGAAGGCCGGGCAGGCGAGGGTGCCGTTCTTGGCCATTTCATACAGGCGCAGAACACCGGTCGTGGTCTCTTCGGAAATGCCGCGAACCCGCTCCATCAACCGCGGATACTTGTCGTGCATGATGGCGGTGAGATCGCCACCGTCATCCAGGATCATGTTGGGCGTCCAGCCATTCGGGCCCTCTACCGTCTGATCCACACACCACCAGTACTCGTCTTCGGTTTCACCCTTCCAGGCGAACACCGGAATGCCCGCAGCTGCGATGGCCGCGGCCGCATGGTCCTGCGTCGAGAAGATATTGCAGGATGACCAGCGGACTTCCGCGCCGAGCGCCACGAGGGTCTCGATCAACACCGCTGTCTGGATAGTCATGTGCAGGCAGCCGGCAATCCGGGCACCGTGCAACGGCTGCTGGTGCGCGTATTCTTCCCGGACGGCCATCAGGCCCGGCATTTCGGTCTCCGCAATCGCGATTTCCTTGCGGCCCCAGTCAGCCAATGACAGGTCGGCGACTTTGTAGTCGGGCTGCACGGCTGCAGCGGCTTCAGTACTCATTACAACAGGCTCCGTTTTCTTGACTATCGGTAAGTTCGCACGCGAGGGCCAACCGGATCAGGCGGCCGCCGCGCCGCGCAGCGCCTCGGCCCGGTCGGTGCGTTCCCAGCTCAGGTCGATGTCCTCGCGGCCAAAGTGCCCGTAGGCCGCTGTCGGCCGATAGATCGGTTTCAACAGGTCGAGCATTTCGCGGATGCCGAACGGTGTGAGGTCGAACACCTCGCGAATCAGCTGCACCAGGTGTTCTTCGGGCAGGCTGCCCGTGCCGAAGGTGTCGACCGAAATTGACGTGGGTTCGGCCACGCCGATGGCGTATGACAGCTGCACCTCGCAGCGCCGGGCCAGGCCGGCCGCGACGATATTTTTGGCCACGTATCGGCCGGCGTAGGCGGCCGAGCGGTCGACCTTCGACGGGTCCTTGCCGGAGAACGCGCCGCCGCCGTGGCGGGCCATGCCGCCGTAGGTGTCAACGATGATCTTGCGGCCGGTCAGGCCGCAGTCACCCTGCGGGCCGCCGATTTCAAAACGACCGGTCGGATTGATATGAAACCGCGTTTTATCCCGCAGCCAGCCGGTCGGTTCCAGCACGGGTTTGATGATGCTGTCCATCACGCCGTCGTGGATGGTCTGGTTGTCGACGTCGGGGCTGTGTTGAGTCGACAGGACGACCGCGTCGATGCCGACCGGGCGGTCATTGTCATAGACCATCGTGACCTGGCTCTTGGCATCGGGACGCAGCCAGGGCAATTCGCCGTTCTTTCGAACTTCGGCCTGCCGACGGACCAGGCGATGTGCATAAGTGATCGGTGCCGGCATCAGCGCGTCTGGCACCTCGTCGGACGCATAGCCGAACATCATGCCCTGGTCGCCGGCGCCCTGGGCCCGCTCGCTGTCACGATCGACACCCTGGCGAATATCTGAAGACTGTGGCCCGAGCGCGTTCAGCACGCCGCAACTGCGGCCGTCGAAGCCTTTGGCGGAGTCGTCATAGCCGATGTCGACAATCACTTCCCTGACCAGCTTTTCGAAATCGAAGAACGCCTGCTTCGCGGCATCATTGACATTGATTTCGCCGGCCAGCACGACGAAGCCCGTCTTCACCAGGGTCTCCGCCGCCACCTTGGCCTGCGGATCGACCGTGAGAATCGCGTCGAGGAGTGCATCCGAAATCTGGTCGGCAATCTTGTCAGGATGTCCCTCGGAGACCGACTCGGACGTAAAGAGCTTCTCGCTGGCCATGTGTCTTCCCGCGTTATCGTTGACAAACGCGCCATTATACCGGTCGCTCTGGCAAGCCGCTGCAATTTGTTGCGAGCCGGGGACGAAAACGCGACAATGCGCGCCCTCCAATAACAATATTTCCGCCGCGACCGCCGCCGAGGCTGATGGCCACGACACCGAGCAATGCCGTAACCCGACCGTCACGCCGCGAGCTGGCCAATGCCTTGCGGGCCCTCGCAATGGACGCGGTGCAGCGAGCGAATTCCGGTCATCCGGGTATGCCTATGGGCATGGCCGACATCGCCGAGGTGCTCTGGAACGACTACCTCGAGCACAGTCCGGCGAATCCGCGCTGGCCGGATCGTGATCGCTTCGTGCTGTCCAATGGACACGGCTCCATGTTGCTTTACGGCCTGCTGAATCTGACTGGCTATCCGCTGCCAATAGACGAGCTGCGCAACTTCCGGCAGCTCGGTGCGAAAACGCCGGGGCATCCCGAATACGATCCCGACATCGGCGTGGAGACGACCACGGGTCCGCTGGGGCAGGGGCTCGCGAACGCGGTCGGCATGGCGCTCGCCGAAAAGGTGCTGGCCGCCCATTTCAACCGCCCGGGACTGCCGGTCGTCGACCACCGGACCTGGGTATTTCTGGGCGACGGTTGCCTGATGGAAGGCATCTCGCACGAAGCCTGTTCGCTCGCCGGTACGCTGGGACTCGGCAAGCTGATCTGCCTGTACGACGACAATGGCATCTCGATCGACGGTGACGTGGCCGGCTGGTTTGCGGACGACACCGCGAAGCGTTTTGAAGGCTATGGCTGGCAGGTGTTGCCGAACGTCGATGGCCACGATGCCCAGGCAATCGGCGCCGCGATCGATGCGGCCCTGGACGATGCTGACCGCCCGACCCTGATCTGTTGCAAGACCATCATCGGTTTCGGTGCGCCGAACAAGCAGGGCAGTGAATCGACCCACGGGGCACCACTCGGCGAGGACGAGGTTGCGGCGGCCCGGGAGACGCTGGGCTGGAAGGACCCGCCATTCGAAATCCCCGCAGCGATCCGGTCGGCCTGGGATGCGACAACGGCCGGGCGGGCGCGGGAGGCCGAGTGGCAGGCTCTGATGACCCGTTACCGGCAGGAGCATCCGGAGTTGGCGGCGCAGCTCGAGCGCCGCCTGGACAACGAACTGCCGACCGGCTGGGCTGGAGTCGCGGATGCTGCTATTGCAGCGATCGCGGATGCGGCGCCAAGAGAAGCCACGCGCAAATCATCGCTCGGCGCGCTCAATGCGCTGGCTCCCGGCCTGCCTGATCTGTTTGGCGGGTCGGCTGACCTGACCGGTTCGAACCTCACCAAACATGCGGGCTCCAAAGCGCTGACGCACGAAGATGCGGACGGCAACTACGTATACTTCGGTGTGCGCGAGTTCGGCATGATCGCGATCCTCAACGGCATGGCGCTGCATGGTGGCTTCATTCCATACGGCGGCACGTTTCTGACGTTTTCGGACTACGCGCGTAATGCGCTGCGCATGGCCGCGCTGATGCGGGTACAGACGATTGCCGTCTTTACGCACGATTCGATCGGACTGGGCGAAGACGGACCGACGCATCAGCCCGTGGAGCAGACAGCGAGTTTGCAGCTGATGCCGAACATGTGGGTCTGGCGACCGTGTGATGCGGTCGAGACCGCGGTGGCATGGCGGGATGCGATCGAGCGTCGCGACGGACCAACGAGCCTTGTGCTGACGCGGCAGGGCGTGCCACCGCAAGCGCGCGATGCGGCCCAGCTCGGCGATATTCGCCGCGGGGGCTATGTGCTGAGCGATGCCGGAGCGCCGGACGTGATCCTGATTGCCACGGGGTCCGAAGTCGGGCTCGCCATGGACGCGGCGGCTGAGCTGCAACAACAGGGTCATGCGGCCCGGGTAGTCTCAATGCCCTGTGCAGAGTTGTTCCTGTTACAGGACGCGGTTTATCGCGAGGCGGTGTTGCCCGCTGCCGTGACGCGCCGGATTGCGATCGAGGCCGGCAGCACGCCACTCTGGTATCGCTTCGTTGGCCCGGGTGGCCGGGTGATTGGCCTGGATCGTTTTGGCGAATCGGCACCGGCCGCCGAGCTGTTCGAACATTTTGGATTCACCGCGGAAAGAGTCGCGGCGGTGGCACGGGAATTGTTGGCCGGGCGCTAAAGCCCGACCACGACATCGTATGGAGAAGAATCAATGACGGTAAAAGTTGGCATTAACGGTTATGGCCGCATCGGCCGCAATGTATTGCGTGCGTTATACGAATTGGATCGCACTAACGAATTGCAGATCGTCGCGGTCAATGATCTCGGCGATGCGGAAACGAATGCGCATCTCACCCGTTACGACACGGCTCACGGACCATTTCCGGGGGACATCGCGGTTGACGGCGACAGCCTGATCGTGAACGGGGATCGCATCGAGGTGCTGGCCGAGCGCAACCCGCAGGAATTGCCGTGGAAAGCACTCGGTGTCGATGTCGTGCTGGAATGTACGGGACTGTTTCGCACGCGCGAAAAAGCCGGTTGGCATATCGATGCCGGCGCGAAGAAAGTCATTATCTCGGCGCCGGCAGGCAAAGAGGTCGACGCGACGATCGTGTACGGCGTGAATCATCACACGCTCACCGCGGACGACAAGTTAATCTCCAACGCGTCCTGCACCACGAACTGCCTCGCGCCAGTGGTCAAGCCGTTGCACGAAGCGATTGGCGTCGAAAAAGGCATCATGACGACGATCCATGCCTACACCAATGACCAGGTGTTGACCGACGTGTACCACAAGGACCTGCGGCGCGCCCGTTCGGCCACGATGTCCATGATTCCAACCAAGACCGGCGCTGCCGCTGCGGTGGGTATGGTCTTGCCGGAACTCGACGGCAAGCTGGATGGTTTTGCGGTGCGCGTGCCGACGATCAACGTGTCCTTGGTGGACTTGAGCTTCACTGCGAGCCGCGACACGACCGTGGCAGAAGTGAATGGACTGCTAAAGGCTGCCAGCGAGGGTGAACTCAATGGTGTGCTCGGGTATAACGACGGGCCGTTGGTGTCGATCGATTTCAATCACAACCCGATGTCTTCCATTTTCGACGCGACCCTGACCAAGGTCGTCGGTGGCAACCTCGTCAAGGTCTGCTCCTGGTACGACAACGAGTGGGGATTTTCTTGCCGGATGCTCGATACCACGCTGGCCGCACTCGCCGCCGGTTGAGCAAACGGTCGGGCCGGTCGGCATGAATCTTCTGCGAATGGCGGACCTGGACCTCGCCGGAAAGCGGGTCCTGATCCGCGAAGACCTGAACGTGCCGCTGCAGGATGGCGCGGTTTCCAGCGACACCCGGATCCGGGCGGCCGTGCCGACTATCCGTGCGGCGCTCGATGCGGGTGCGGCGGTTATGATCATGTCGCATCTGGGTCGCCCCAAGGAGGGCGAACCCGAGGCGGAATTCTCGCTGGCCCCGGTCGCGTCGCATCTGGGTGAACTCCTCGGTCAGCAGGTCCGGCTGCAGTCAGACTGGCTCGACGGCGTCGATGTCGCGGCCGGCGAAGTCGTCTTGTGCGAAAACGTCCGGTTCAACGTCGGCGAGAAAGCCGACGATGACTCCCTGGCGCAACGCATGGCGGCGCTGTGCGATGTGTTCGTCATGGATGCCTTCGGTACGGCCCACCGCGCCCAGGCCAGCACCCATGGAGTGGCCCGCTTCGCGCCGGTCGCCTGCGCGGGCCCGTTGCTGGTGACCGAGCTGGAAGCTCTCGGCAAGGCATTGCGAGATCCGGCACGCCCCGTCGTTGCCATCGTGGGTGGCTCCAAGGTCTCGACGAAGCTGACCGTGTTGCAGACCCTGGCCGAAAAGGTCGACCAGTTGATCGTCGGTGGTGGTATTGCGAACACCTTTCTCGCGGCGGCTGGCCATCCCGTTGGCCAGTCCCTGTACGAACCTGACCTGGTGGAGGAAGCACTGGGGTTGCTGAACGGCGGCCCGGATCGCGCGGACATACCGGTTCCGGAAGACGTCATCGTCGCACCGGAACTCAGCGCTGATGCGCCGGCGACCGAGAGAGCAGTGGGCGAGGTGCGGCCGGACGAGCTGATTCTGGACATCGGTTCACGGACTGCTGAGCGTTACGCCAGCCTGCTGGCGGACGCGGGCACGATCGTCTGGAACGGACCGGTGGGTGTATTCGAAATTGACCAGTTTGGCGGCGGCACGCAGCGACTGGCCGAGGCCGTCGCGCAGAGCGCCGCGTTCAGTATCGCCGGCGGCGGCGACACGCTTGCCGCGCTGGAGAAATACGCGCTGAGTGATCGCGTGTCCTATATTTCCACCGGCGGTGGCGCCTTCCTGGAGTTCCTGGAGGGCAAGACCCTGCCGGCCGTCGCCGTCCTCGAAGCCCGCGCCCGGGGCTGACGACAACCAGTCCGAATCGCCATTGTCAGCCAGGCGGCTGCCGGGGTAACCTGCGGCCCAGTTGTTGTCTGCCCTCCTGCATGCGCCGCACCAAGATCATTGCGACTCTCGGTCCCGCGACCGACGACGCGGAAAGCATCGACCAGCTGTTGCAGGCTGGTGTCGATGTTGTGCGCATTAATTTTTCGCACGGCGATCACGCCAGCCATGAAAAGCGTATCAAAATGGTGCGCGCATCAGCCGCGAAGCACGGTCGATACGTGGGCATTCTGGGCGATTTGCAGGGCCCGAAAATCCGCATCGAAAAATTCCGCGACGGCAGTGTCACGCTGAAAGAAGGCCAGGAGTTCGTGCTGGATCCGGCGCTCGACGCGGACGCGGGCACGGACCGCGGTGTCAGCGTGGCCTACGAAAACCTGGCTGCCGACGTGTCGCCCGGCGACGTGCTGTTGCTCGGTGATGGGCATATTGTTCTGAGTGTCGGCGCGGTGGCTGGTTCACGCATTGCCTGCACCGTGCAGGTCGGCGGCGAACTCGGTAGCAACAAGGGTATCAACCGCCAGGGTGGCGGCCTGTCGGCGCCGGCCCTGACGGACAAGGACCGCGACGACCTGGCGTTTGCGGCCCGGCATCAAGTCGAATGGGTGGCCGTGTCTTTCGTGCGCACCGCGGCGGACGTGGAGGAGGCGCGCCACTGTCTGCACGCTGCCGGTGGCGCGGGACGAGTCATTGCGAAGATCGAACGTTCCGAGGCTGTCTCCACGCTGGGCGCGATCGTCGATGCGGCCGACGCGGTGATGGTCGCGCGCGGCGATCTCGCCGTCGAGACGGGTTATGCGGGCCTCACCGGCTTACAAAAACGCATCATTCGTGAGACCCGGCACCGGCACAAAGTGTCCATTACGGCGACTCAAATGATGGAGTCGATGATCAACAACCAGGTGCCCACCCGCGCCGAGGTCTCGGACGTTGCCAATGCGGTGATGGACGGCACCGACGCCGTGATGCTGTCTGCCGAAACCGCCGTGGGTCGTTTCCCCGCCAAAGCGATCGCGACTATGTCCGAGATCTGTGAGGGCGCGGAGGCCTACCATCGGACCGCGGCCCGGATGAGTCGGCATCGCATGGACGATCGGTTCGGGCGCGTTGACGAGGCCATCGCGATGGCCTCGATGTATACCGCGAATCATCTCGATGTCGAGGCGATTATTGCGCTGACCGAATCCGGGTCCACGGCGCTGTGGATGTCGCGCATCCGTTCCGATATCCCGATTTTCGCGCTGGCCCGCGATCCACAGACTCTCTGCCGCGTCTCCCTGTACCGTGGCGTATACCCGGTCGAGTTCGACAATTTAAGCACCGATCCTCAAAGCGTTTACCAGGATGTGTTTCGGGAGTTGCTGGATATGCAGCTGGTGCATCCCGGGGACCTGGTAATCGTGACAAAGGGCGACCTGGAAGGCGTCTCGGGTGGCACCAACGGGTTGAAGATCCTGCGCGTGACCGGTCAGTGAATAGCGGCACCGCGCCTGCCGGGCGGTAGCTAACCCGCGGCTATACTCCGCCAGCTCCCCGATTGTCCAGAGCCGATCCATGAAGAATGGCAATGCAAATCTGTTTGAGCGAATGATGAAAGTCGCTTCGAAGATCGAAGCACACGAGCTGAAGGCGGTACTGCTGTCATTCGGCTTCGTGTTCATTCTGATGGCGGCCTATTACATCCTGCGACCAGTACGTGACGCCATGGCCAGCGACTGGACCGACACCGAGCTCAGTTTCCTGTGGACACTGAATTTCTTTATCAGCTGCGCTGTCGTCGCCCTTTACGGGATCGCCGTATCGAATGTCCGTTTCCGGGTGCTGGTTCCGGGTGTGTATGCCTTCTTCGGCCTCAGTTTCGTCGCCTTCTATTTCGGCGTCAGCACGCTGACGGACACTGTTCTGATCGACAAGACTTTCTATGTCTGGGTCAGCGTATTCAGCCTGTTTCATATCTCGGTGTTTTGGAGTTTCATGTCGGACCTGTTCAACCAGGAACAGTCGCGCCGCCTGTTTGCGTTTATCGCTGCAGGATCCAGCGCCGGCGCCTTGCTTGGGCCGTCGATACCGGCATTGTTCACCGGCGTGCTCGGTACCGACACCCTGATGCTGATCGCGGCCGTCATGCTGACCTTGCCGATCCCAATCATTCTGTACCTGGATCGTCTCAAAATCGTCGAGCTTCACAACGAGGATGTCCGCGCCGATCTGACGCAGGCGAGCATTGGTGGCAACCCGTTCTCGGGATTCAAAATGTTTTTCACGAACCCCTATTTACTGGGAATCGGTGCCTTTATTCTGTTGTATACAACGATTAGCTCCTTCGTCTATTTCGAGCAGAAGAACCTGCTCGCGGAATTCGACCGCGAGACCCGGACGCAGATCCTGGCCTGGGTGGAATGGATCGTGAATGGTCTGACTTTCGCGATCGGCATGTTCGCGACCAGCCGTATCGTGACGCGCTTTGGCATGCCGTTCACGCTGGCGCTCGTACCGGTGTTCATCGCGCTCGGCCTGCTGATCCTCGCGTTCGCGCCGATTCTCACCGTCGTGCTGGCGCTGCAGGTCGCGCGCCGCGCGGGCAACTACGGCATTACCAGGCCGGCGCGCGAAATGCTGTTCACGGCGGTGGACCGGGAGACGCGCTTCAAGGCCAAACCAGTCATCGATATCGCGGTTTATCGGGGCGGCGACATGGTGAGCAGCTGGGCGTTTGCCGGGCTGACCGATGGCGTCGGGCTGGGCCTCGGTGCAATGGCGGCGGTCGGCGCCGGCATCGCCGCTGTCTGGGCCGCGGTCGGCCGGTTTCTTGGCCGCAAGTTTGAAGCGGTCAACGGCAAACAGGCGGCGGCCGCGGAAGCGGTCGAACCGGCCTGAACCGGGTCAGCTTTCGCTCGCCCCGTCGGCGCCGATCATTGCCTTGAGGTCGGCCAGCACCTGGTCGGAATGCTTGTCCGGATTGACCTTGCGGTAGTGCTTGGCAATCTTGCCATCCGGATCGATCAGAAAACTCTGCCGCTTGGCCATCTTGAAACCGGCGAAGTTTGTCAGCACGCCGTAGGCTTCAGCGGTGCTGCCCTCGGTATCGGCCAGCAGTGAGAAGGGCAGGCTGTACTTTTCCGCGAACTTCGCG
>JASJBD010000154.1 GCA_030066665.1 Gammaproteobacteria bacterium | reverse complement strand
CCGAACTGGCGGCCGCCCTTGACGACCTTGGCGACGCGGTTGATCGTGACCAGCTTTTCCAGCAGGTCATCGGAACCAACTTGCTGTTCTACCCTTGCCATGCAGTATTTCCCCGACTAGAACTCGAGCCCGTTTTCGCGGGCCGCATCCGCCAGGGCCTGCACGCGGCCGTGATAGCGGAATCCCGAGCGATCGAAAGCCACGCGTGTGACGCCCGCTTTCTTCGCCTGTTCGGCGATCGACTTGCCCACGAGGCCGGCCGCCGCCACGTTGCCGGTTTTGCCGGCTTCCTTGCGCAGGTCTTTCTGTACGGTGGACGCAACAGCGACGACGGTGGCGCCGTCCGGCGCAATGACCTGCGCATACATATGCCGCGGCGTCCGGTGAACCGTGAGGCGATGCACGCCGAGTTCCCGGATCTTGACCCGCGCCCGTCGCGCTCGCCGTTGTCTTGAGGCCTTCGATTTCATGACTACTTCTTCTTGGCTTCCTTGCGCACGACCCGTTCATCCGAGTAACGCACGCCCTTGCCCTTGTACGGTTCCGGCGGCCGGTAAGCACGAATCTCGGCAGCCACCTGGCCAACTTTCTGCTTGTCGATGCCCTTCACGACGATTTCAGTCTGGCTCGGCGTCTCGATGGAGATGCCTTCCGGAACCGCAAACGCCACCGGATGCGAGAATCCCAGCGTCAGGTTCAGGGTCTTGCCCTGCGCCTGGGCGCGGTAGCCAACCCCGACCAGCTCGAGCTTGCGCTCGAAGCCGTCGGACACACCGGTAACCATATTGTTCAGCAACGCCCGCGTCGTCCCGGCCATGGCCAGCGCAAACTTGGAACCGGAACGCGGGCTGATGGACGCGGTGCTGTCGTCCATGCTGACTTCGACCTCGTGATTCACGGGCATGCTGAGCTCGCCTTTCGGACCCTTGACCGTCAGCGCTGACGCCGACTGCTTCAGCTCAACTCCCTTCGGCAGTTCGACCGGTCTTTTTGCAACTCTGGACATGACTTACTTCCGGATCAGGACACCACACAGATGACTTCGCCACCGATGCCTTTGGTGCGGGCAGCACGATCGGTCATCACACCCTCGGATGTCGAAATAATCGCCACGCCGAGCCCGCCCAACACGTCGGGCAGCTCATCCTTGCCCTTGTAAATCCTCAAGCCCGGCCGGCTGACTCGACGCAACTCGTCGATCACCGGACGGCCCTCGAAATAACGCAACCCGATGGTCAGTTCCCGCTTGTTGCCTTCGTGCTCGGCTACTTCAACGTCGCCGAGGAAGCCCTCTTCCTGCAGCACCTTGGCGATTGCGGCTTTCTTCGTCGACGACGGCATGCTCACGGTCTCGAGGCCGATGGCCTGCGCGTTCCGGATCCGCGTCAACATATCGGCGATAGGATCTGACATGCTCATTTGCTCGTCCTCTGCTCCGTGTCGCCTTACCAGCTCGCCTTGTTCAGGCCCGGGATATTCCCGTTCATCGTCTCTTCGCGCAGTTTGTTCCGCGCCAGACCGAACTTGCGGTAGTAGCCTTTCGGACGGCCCGAAATGGCGCAGCGGTTACGCAATCGGCTCGGGCTCGCGTTCCGCGGCAGCTTCTGCAAACCGAGCAGGGCTGCCTGGCGCTCCTCGTCGCTGCTCTGCGAGCTGGCAATAATCCGCTTCAGCTCGGCGCGCTTCGCGGCGTATTTCGCGACTACCTTGGCGCGTTTGCGCTCGCGTTCCACCATACTCTTCTTAGCCATACGTAAACCCGATTCCCTTACTTCTTGAAAGGAAAATTGAACGCCTCGAGCAGTGCCAGCCCGGCGGCATCGTTCTTCGCCGACGTCGTGATAGTGATGTCCATGCCCCGGATCGCGTCGATCTTGTCGTAGTCGATCTCCGGGAAAATGATCTGTTCCTGCACGCCCATGCTGTAGTTACCGCGGCCGTCGAAAGCCTTCGGGCTCAAGCCGCGAAAATCCCGGATTCGCGGGATCGCGATGCTGATCAGCCGATCCAGAAATTCATACATGCGCTCCCGGCGCAGCGTCACCTTGCAACCGATCGGCATGCCATCGCGCAATTTGAATGCGGCCACGGATTTACGCGCCTTGCACACAACGGCTTTCTGGCCGGCGATCCGCTCCATGTCCTCGACCGCCTTGTCGACGATCTTGCGATCCGCCACGGCCTCGCCAACACCCATGTTCAGCGTAATCTTGGTGATTCGCGGAATCTCCATGCTGTTGGCAAGCCCCAGCTGCTCTTTGAGCTGCGGCGCGATCTGCTGCTCGTATTGTTCCTGCAACCTGGACATATCAAACGTCCACCACTTCATTGTTGGACTTGAAGAAGCGAACCTTGCGGCCGTCTTCGAGCGTCTTGATGCCGACCCGGTCGCCCTTGCCAGTGGCCGGGTTGAACAGCATGACGTTCGACACCTCGATCGGCATCTCCTTCTCGATGATGCCGCCGGGCACGCCTGCATTGGGGTTCGGCTTCTGGTGCTTCTTGACCACGTTGATGTTCTCCACCAACACGAGATCGTCCTCCAGCACGCTGATAACCGATCCGCGGCGACCCTTGTCACGGCCGGTGATGACAATCACCTCGTCGCCCTTCTTGATTCGTTTCATGGCCATACTGACTGCCGCTCCGCGCTCAGAGCACTTCCGGTGCCAGGGAAATAATTTTCATGAATCGTCCGGTGCGCAGCTCGCGCGTCACCGGTCCGAAAATTCGGGTACCGATCGGTTCCAGGCGCGGGGTCAGCAGCACCGCCGCATTGCCGTCGAAGCGAATCAGTGACCCATCGGCACGGCGCACACCTTTACGGGTACGCACCACGACCGCGTTGTAGATTTCACCCTTCTTGACCCGTCCGCGTGGAATCGCATCCTTCACGCTGACCTTGATAATGTCGCCGACGCCGGCGTAACGACGCTTGGAGCCGCCCAGCACCTTGATACATTGAAGCCGCCGTGCACCGCTGTTGTCGGCCGCGCTCAGGGTCGTCTGCATCTGGATCATGATCGATTCCCGTCAATTCGTCCGCGGCCGTCAACCAACCTCGGCACGCTCCAGTACTTCCACGAGTTGCCAGCTCTTGCGCTTGGACATCGGCCGGCATTCGGTAATGGTGACGACATCGCCTTCCTGGCAACTGTTGGTCTCGTCGTGGGCCAGCAGCTTGGTCGTACGTTTCAGGTACTTGCCATAGACGGGATGTTTGACCACGCGCTCGACCGCAACGGCGATGGTCTTGTCCATCTTGTTGCTGACGACGCGACCGGTCAGCGTCCGTACGTTTTTCGTTTCGTCACTCATTCTCTCGTTCTCAAGCCTTCGCCGCGCGCTCGTTTTGCACGGTCTTGATCCGGGCAATGTCCTTGCGAACCTTGCTGTACTGATCCGACCGCACTAGCTGGCCCGTGGCTTGCTGCATGCGCAGATTGAACTGCTCGCGTCGCAGCTCCACCAGTTCCTCCGCCAGTTCCGCGTCGGTCTTGCTGCGCAGGTCGCTCGCTCTCATCACACCACCTGCCTCGACACGAAAGCCGTTGCCATCGGCAGCTTCGCCGCCGCGAGCCGGAAGGCCTCGCGAGCAATTTCCTCGCTCACGCCCTCCATTTCGTAGAGGATGCGTCCCGGCTGAATCTGCGCCACCCAGTACTCGACGTTGCCCTTGCCCTTGCCCTGCCGCACTTCGAGCGGTTTCTTGGTGATCGGCTTGTCCGGGAACACACGAATCCAGATCTTGCCGCCGCGTTTCACGTGCCGCGTCATCGCCCGCCGCGCCGCCTCGATCTGGCGCGCTGTCAGCCGCCCGCGACCGGTAGCCTTCAGCCCATATTCGCCGAACGACACCGAGCTGCCGCGTTGAGCCAGGCCGCGATTCCGACCTTTATGCTGCTTGCGAAATTTCGTGCGTTTCGGTTGTAGCATCGTTCTGCTCCGTCAACGGGCTGCCTGCTCGGCAACCTCGGCAGCGGCTTCCTGGTGCTCGAAAACTTCGCCCTTGAAAATCCAGACCTTCACGCCGATGACGCCATAGGTCGTGCGGGCTTCCGCGAAGCCATAGTCAATGTCGGCGCGAAACGTATGCAGCGGCACCCGGCCTTCCCGATACCATTCGGAACGCGCGATTTCGGCGCCGTTCAACCGGCCACCAACTTTCACTTTCACGCCGAGCGCACCGAGGCGCATCGTGTTCGTTACCGCGCGTTTCATCGCGCGACGGAACATCACTCGCCGCTCAAGCTGCTGCGCAATACCCTCGGCGACCAGCTGCGCGTCCAGTTCCGGCTTGCGAATCTCGGCGATATTGATTCGCACTTCGCCAATCGGCAGGTCCAGCAACTGCGCAACTTCCTGGCGCAGGCGCTCGATGTCCTCGCCTTTCTTGCCGATCACGATGCCCGGCCGGGCCGTGTGAATCGTGATATGGGCCTTGCGCGCCGGACGCTCGATCTGGATCCTGCTCACTGACGCATCCTTGAGTTTCTTCTTCAGGAACTCGCGAATCCGGTGATCGGTTGCCACATAGTCCGGGAAAGTCTTGCTGTCTGCGTACCAGCGCGAGGACCAGTCCTTGGTGATCCCGAGCCGGATGCCGATTGGATGTACCTTTTGCCCCATACCGAATCCCTATTCGTCCGCAACCTGCACGGTAATGTGACTGTTGCGCTTGATGATGCGAGCTCCGCGGCCCTTGGCCCGCGCCCGATAGCGCCGGAAACTCGGCGCTTCGTCGATGTGGATTAGTGACACCTTCAATTCGTCAATGTCGGCGCCGTGATTGTGCTCGGCATTCGCAACCGCTGACTCCAGTACCTTCTTCACGATGCGCGCGCCCTTGCGCGGCATGAAACTCAGCGTCTGCAACGCGCTGGCCACGGACTTGCCGCGCACGGCATCGGCCACGAGCCGACATTTCTGCGGCGAAATTCTCGCGTACCTGAGTTTTGCGCTTACCTGCATCGTCACCGTTCCTACGTCTTCGTCTTCCGATCTCCGGAATGACCGCGGAATGTCCGGGTCACGGCGAATTCGCCGAGCTTGTGGCCCACCATGTTCTCAGAGATCAGCACGGGCACGTGGTCGCGGCCGTTATGTACCGAGATCGTCAGGCCCACCATGTCCGGCAGAATCATCGAGCGACGCGACCAGGTCCTGATGGGCCGCCGGCTGTTCGACTCAACGGCCGCCCGGACCTTGCGAGCCAGGTGATCATCGACGAACGGTCCCTTTTTAACTGAACGCGGCACTACTGCTTCCTCGCTGAATTACTTCTTGCCCCGCCGCCGCACGATCATGCCGTCCGTGCGCTTGTTGCTGCGGGTCTTGTATCCCTTGGTCGGCACGCCCCACGGCGTCACCGGGTGTCGGCCACCGGAGCTGCGGCCTTCGCCACCGCCATGGGGGTGGTCCACCGGGTTCATGGCAACACCTCGCACGGTCGGTCGCACACCCCGCCAGCGCTTCGCACCGGCCTTGCCGAGCTTGCGCAGGTTGTGTTCGTTATGACCGACTTCGCCGATCGTCGCGCGGCAGTTGATGTGCACGCGACGCATTTCACCGGAGCGCAACCGCAACGTGGCATAAGCGCCCTCGCGTGCCACGATCTGCGCGCTGCCGCCGGCAGACCGCGCGATCTGGCCACCCTTGCGGGGTTTCAACTCAATGTTGTGCACCTGCGTACCCAGCGGGATGTTTCGGATGGGCAACGCATTGCCGACCTTGATCGGCGATTCGCGCCCGGACATCAGCTGATCACCCTCGCGCAGACCTTTCGGCGCCAGGATGTAACGCCGCTCGCCGTCGGCATACGCCAGCAGCGCGATGTGCGCACTGCGATTCGGATCGTATTCGATGCGCTCGACCCGCGCCGGCACACCGTCCTTGTTGCGCTTGAAGTCGATGATGCGATAGCGGCGCTTGTGGCCGCCGCCGCGATGCCTGGTCGTGATGCGACCGGCGTTATTGCGACCACCGCTCTTCGACAGTTTTTCCAGCAGCGGTTCGTGCGGCTCGCCCTTGTGCAACTGGGGCGACCGAACCTGCACGGTGAAGCGCCTTCCGGGTGACGTGGGTTTGAGTTTCTGTAACGGCATGATTCAGTAACTCCCGCTCACTCCGCGCCCAGGAAATCAATGTCCTCGCCTTCGGCGAGTGTGACGTAGGCCTTCTTCCAACTCGGCCGGCGGCCAATGTTGCCGCCGAAACGCTTGATCTTGCCGCGGCAATTCACAACCTGGACATCATCGACCTTTACCTCGAACAGCAGTTCGACGGCCTTGCGGACTTCACTCTTGTTGGCGTCCCGCCGCACACGGAACACCACCTGGTTGTGCTCGTCGGCCAGGCGGGTGCTCTTCTCCGACACGTGCGGGCCCAGCAGCACGGTCATCAAACGTTCCTTGTTCGCGGTTGCACTCATGACAGCCGCTCCTCGAGCCCCTGCATTGCGGCTTTCGTTGCGACCACCATCGGGAACCGGATCAGGCTGACCGGATTGACCTCGCGCAGATCCAGCACATCGACATCGGGTAGATTGCGCGCGGCCAGACAGGTGTTGTCGTCGTACTCGTCGACCACGATCAGCACCCGATCGACGTCCAGTTTCTTCAATTGCGCGACCAGCTCCCGGGTCTTCGGCTCCTCGGTCTTCAGCTCGTTCACCACGAGCAGGCGTTCCTGGCGCAGCAACTCGGACAGGATCGAGCGCATCGCGGCGCGATACATCTTGCGATTCACCTTCTGCTCGTAGTCGCGCGGGCGCGCGGCGAAGGCCCGGCCCCCGCCGACCCAGATCGGTCCGCGCGTGGTGCCCGCCCGGGCGCGGCCGGTGCCCTTCTGGCGCCAGGGCTTGGCGCCGCCGCCCCGCACATCGGCACGGTTTTTCTGCCGCTTGCTGCCGGATCGGGATTGCGCGCGATGCGCCGTGACGACCTGGTGAATCAGCGCCTCGTTGAAATCGGCGCCGAACGTTTGATCCGAGAGATCGAGACTGCTTCTGCTGCCTTTGACTGCTACTTTCATGTCCCGACCCCGATATCTCAGTTGGCAGCTTTGGCCTTGACGGCGGGCCGGACCAGCAGGCGGCCGCCACGATGTCCCGGTACCGAGCCCTTGACCAGCAGCAGGTTGCGATCGGTATCGACCTGGACGACTTCCAGGTTCTGCATGGTCGTGCGGACATTCCCGAGGTGGCCGGCCATCTTTTTGCCCTTGAACACGCGGCCGGGCGTCTGGTTCTGACCGATGGATCCCGGCGCGCGATGCGCCAGGGAATTGCCATGCGTGGCGTCCTGCGAGCGGAAATTGTGTCGCTTGACCGTGCCGGCATAGCCCTTGCCGATGCTGGTGCCGATTACGTCGACGGTCTGCCCGGCCTCGAAACGCTCGACGGTCAGCTCGGCCCCGGGCTCGAACTCTGCGGCTTCGTCTGCCTGCAGCCGGAACTCCCACAGACCTTCGCCGGGCTCGCTGGACGCGGCAGCATATTGGCCGGCCACGGGCTTGCTCAACCGCGAGGGCTTGATGCTGCCGGTTGTTATTTGCAGCGCAGCATAACCATCCGTGTCGTCCGTCTTGACCCGGGTGATGCGATTGGGCAGCGCCTGGATCACTGTGACGGGCACGGACACGCCGTCCTCCGTGAAGACACGCGTCATACCGCATTTTTTGCCGATAAGCCCGATGGCCATGGCGGTTCCTTCAACGCAATGCGCCCCGTTGGCGGGGCATCAAAATAACTGTGGTCGAGCGGGCCGCCGCCGTATCCGTGGGTCCTAGCGAATCGACACCTGGATACTCGGCTGGTCCGTGCGGAATGCCGGCTCCGCCGCCGGCTAGCTGGTTCCCCCCGGGGAACACCCTGACGGGCCCAAAATCTGCCCGCCTCTGGCAGCATGAAGCCCGGCACGAGACGATCGGACCGGGCTACAGCGAGCCGATAATTATAGCAACAATCCTCTCTAGTTCAATTTAATCTGGACGTCCACACCGGCCGGCAATTCAAGCTTCATCAGGGCATCCACGGTCTTGTCCGTCGGCTCCAGGATGTCCATCAACCGCTTGTGGGTCCGCAGCTCGTACTGGTCCCGGGCGTCCTTGTTGACGTGCGGCGAGATCAGTACGGTAAACCGCTCTTTTTTGGTCGGCAGCGGCACCGGGCCCCGCACCTGGGCCCCGGTCCGTTTGGCGGTTTCGACGATTTCGCGGGCCGAGCTGTCGATCAGGCGATGATCGAAAGCCTTCAGCCGGATCCTGATGTTTTGATTTGTTGCCATTTACCAACGTCTCCTGCCTAACCTCGGCGCCCGCCTGCCCGGCTTGGTGACCGGCAGAGCCTCATCTCCATGGCTCGCTTCGCTGCGCGTTACTTGCGATGAGGCTCTGCCGGTCACCAAGCCTCGCGAAGATCGCCACCATCATTCGATAATCTTGGCGACCACGCCGGCGCCGACCGTGCGGCCACCCTCGCGGATCGCAAAGCGCAGACCGTCTTCCATCGCGATCGGCGCAATCAATTCCACCTTCATCTGCACGTTGTCCCC
>JASJBD010000153.1 GCA_030066665.1 Gammaproteobacteria bacterium | reverse complement strand
GAGGAAGGCCTGATCTACCGCGGCCAGCGCCTGGTCAACTGGGACCCGGTCCTGCACACGGCGTTGTCGGACCTGGAAGTGCTCTCCAACGAAGAAGACGGGCACCTGTGGAACTTCCGTTACCCGCTGACCGACGGCGGCGGCCATGTCGTCGTGGCAACCACCCGCCCGGAAACCATGCTCGGCGACACCGCGGTTGCTGTAAACCCGGATGACGAGCGCTATCAGGACCTGATCGGCAAGACCGTGACGCTGCCGCTGGCAGAACGCGAAATCCCCGTGATTGCCGACGATTACGTCGATCCCGAATTCGGCACCGGGTGCGTGAAGATTACGCCGGCCCACGATTTCAACGACTACGAGATTGGCCAGCGCCACGATTTACCGCAAATCAATATTTTCACGATCGATGCATCGATTAACGACAACGCGCCGCCCGCCTACCGCGGCATGGACCGCTTCGCGGCACGCGAGAAAGTCCTGGCGGACCTGGACGCGGCCGGGCTGCTGGACAGCACCGAAGATCACAAACTGAAAGTCCCGCGCGGTGATCGCAGCGGCACGGTGGTGGAGCCTTATCTGACCGATCAGTGGTTCGTAAGAGCCGGGCCACTCGCGGAGCCAGCGATCGCCGCGGTCGAAGACGGCCGCATTCGATTCGTGCCGGAGAACTGGTCAAAGACTTATTTCGACTGGATGCGCAATATTCAGGACTGGTGCATCAGTCGCCAGCTCTGGTGGGGGCACCGGATACCCGCGTGGTATGACGACGCCGGCAATATCTATGTCGGTCGCAACGAGACCGAGGCACGCGCGCGCCACAACCTCGATGCCAGCGTGACCCTGCGACAGGACGAGGATGTGCTCGATACCTGGTTCTCGTCGGCCCTGTGGCCGTTCTCGACTCTGGGCTGGCCGGAACCGACGCCCGAGTTACGCACGTTCTACCCGACCAGCGTGCTGGTTACCGGGTTCGACATTATTTTCTTCTGGGTCGCGCGCATGATCATGATGGGCATGAAGTTCGCCGGCGACGTGCCTTTCCGCGACGTCTACATCACCGGACTGATTCGGGACGAGAAAGGCCAGAAGATGTCCAAGTCCAAGGGGAATATTCTGGACCCGCTGGACCTGATCGACGGCAGCGATCTCGAAACCCTGGTGGATAAGCGTACCAGCGGCCTGATGCAGACCCATCTGAAATCGAGCATCGAAAAGGCCACACGAAAGCAGTTTCCCAACGGTATTCACGGATTCGGAACGGACGCCTTGCGATTCACCTTCGCGGCGCTCGCCAGCACCGGTCGTGATATCAACTTCGATCTTGGCCGGGTCGAGGGGTATCGGAATTTCTGCAACAAGATCTGGAATGCGGCACGCTACGTGATGATAAACGTGGAGGCGTCGCCGGACTCGTCCGGCGCGGAGTTGAGCCTGCCGGATCGCTGGATCCGGTCCCGACTCGCGCATTGCATCCGGGAATTCGAATCGCATCTGAATCAATACCGCCTGGATCTCGCGGCGCGCGCATTGTACGAGTTCACCTGGAACGAGTATTGCGACTGGTACCTGGAGCTGGCGAAGCCCGTGCTGCAAGGCGCGGGCAGCAGCGCGGAACAGAGCGGGACGAGACTCACGCTGGTTACGGTGCTGGAGAGCCTGTTGCGCTGTCTGCACCCGATCATGCCGTTCATTACGGAGGAAATCTGGCGCAAGCTGGCACCGCTGGCTGGCGCGGCGGGCGACAGCATCATGCTGCAGTCGTTCCCCAGCCCGGACGATTTCTCCTCTGATGTGGAAGCAGAGGCGGAACTGGCGTGGATCCAGGGATTCATTCTGGGAATTCGCCAGATACGCGGTGAAATGGATATTGCGCCCGGCAAACGTCTGCCCGTGCTGTTGCAAGGCGGCGACCCGACCGATGCGGCACGCATGGCGCGCCATGATCGCTATCTGCAGGATCTGGCCCGCCTGGACGACATCACGGTGCTCGACGCCGACGCGGAGGCCCCGCCCGCAGCGACTGCCCTGCTTGGCGAACTCAGGATCCTGGTGCCGCTGGCGGGTTTGATCGATGTGGATGCGGAGCTGGCCAGGCTGGCGAAAAACCGCGAGCGCCTGACCGCGGACCTGAAACGCAGCGCCGCGAAACTGGCCAACGACCGCTTCGTTGCCAATGCGCCCCCCGCGGTCGTCGACAAGGAACGTGCCAAACAGTCCGCACTGGAGCGCGATCTCGAGCAGATTGGAGAGCAGCTGCAGCGCCTCGAAGCCCTGAACCAAGGCTAATTTGCGGACCAGTTCGCACTCGGGCCGGCCCGAATCCGGCACCATGCGGCGATATCTGTCATAAGCCCCGCGCGAGACTGCTGGTACAGTGGCTGCGGGTGGTACATTGGACTTCGCATGACCGATTCCGTTGCACGGATAGCCGATCACGACCGCCTCGCGAAGGCTCGCGGTAAAGCGGAGCGAGTGGTTTCGCGCGTTGGTGAAATCGTGCTTGGCAAGGATCGGGAGATCCGTCTGGCAGTGAGCTGTTTGCTCGCCCAAGGTCATCTGCTGATCGAGGATCTGCCCGGCGTTGGCAAGACCCTGCTGGCACGTTCACTGGCGGCGGCGCTGGGACTGGATTACCGCCGCATTCAGTTCACGAGCGACCTGCTACCGGCCGATGTTATCGGGGTATCGGTGTTCGACCAGACCGCGAACGCGTTTCATTTTCATCCCGGACCACTGTTCGCACAGCTGGTACTGGCCGATGAGGTCAATCGCGCGACGCCGAAAGCGCAGAGCGCGCTGCTCGAAGCGATGGAAGAACACCAGGTAACAGCCGACGGCAAAACCTATGATTTGCCGGAACCGTTCTTCGTCATCGCCACGCAGAATCCCACCTACCAGGTCGGCACGTTCCCGTTACCGGAATCGCAGCTCGACCGCTTCCTGATGCGAATCGGTCTCGGCTATCCGGCACCCGAACTGGAACGCAAGCTCTTGCGTGGCGACAACCGCCGCGGACTACTGGCCGATGTCGAACCCGTCATCTCGGTCGAAGACATTGCCGAGTTGCAGGCCGCTGCGCGCAGCGTGCATCTCGCCGATGCGCTGCTGGATTATGCGCAGGCGCTGATCAACCAGACCCGCGACGCACCCGAACTGGAGTTTGGCCTGTCGCCGCGAGCGGCGGTCGACCTGCTATCGGTCGCGCGCTGCTGGGCCATGCTGGAAGGGCATCGTGGCGTCCGGCCGGAGGATCTGAAAGCGGTGTTCGGGCCGGTGGTCGGCCATCGCATCAAGGGCCGCGACCAATACGCCGGCCGCGACGCGGAGACGCTCGCCGAAGCGATCCTGGACAGCGTCCCGGTGCCCTGACTCCGATGGTCGCGGTGCTGCGTAACACCGCAACCCGCTGGGGCGAGCGCGCCCGGGCGTGGGCGGCCAAACGCCAGGGAATCGATCCACAGCGCCTCGAACTCGAATCCCGCCGCGTCTATATTCTGCCAACGCGGGCCGGCCTGATCTTTGCGGTCATCGTTTTCACGATGCTGCTGGGCGCAATGAACTACAACAACAACATGGGTTTCGCGTTGACATTCCTGCTGACTGGTATCGGCATCGTCAGCATTCACCACTGCCATCACAATCTGACCGGCCTGTTACTGCAAGCAGTTGCGGCAAGCCCGGTCTTCGCCGGTGACGACCTGCGCTTTCGCTTCACGCTGGAAAATCCGGGTCGCGACGCGCGCTGGCAACTCAAACTCGGCTGGGACGGCGGACCCACGCAGGTGACGGAACTGGAACCCGGCGAACGCAGCACAGTGAATGTACCCCTGCCAACGCAACAGCGCGGGCGCATCAAATTGCCGCGCGTCCGGGTCAGCACCCAGTTTCCGCTCGGGCTGTTCCAGGCCTGGTCATGGATCAACATGGACCTCCACGGTCTGGCATATCCGCAACCCGCGGCCCGCGCGAGCGGCAGCTCCACCGGCGCCCCCGGACGGCACGACCGCGGCCGTGATACGGCCGGCGACGATGATTACAGCGGTATGCGCGACTGGCGCGAGGGGGATCCGCCCCGCCGCATCGCGTGGAAGGTCATGGCACGAACCGGGCAGAAACTGATCAGCGAGTATGAGGGCGGCGCACCGATGCCCCGTTGGATCGACTGGGATTCGGAACCGACCGGGGACGACGAAGAACGCGTGTCACGACTGGCGCGACGTGTGCTCGACGCCGACGAAGGCGGCTGGGAATACGGCCTGCGAATGCCCGGTGGCCAGGTTGCGCCCGGCGTCGGGCCGGACCATCGACACCGCTGTCTCGAATTGCTGGCGCTGCACGGTCAGCGCGACACCGACGCATGAAACAGAAACCGCTCAGGGAACGCCGCCAGGAGCCACCGCAGGAATCTGCGGGCCAGTTGATCTGGTTGGTGGGCGCTGTGCTGCTCGCGACGCTGCCGCACGCGCCTTTTGTGCATCCGTGGATTCCCCTGATGGTCGTGGCGATTTCGGCTTCGCGACTCTGGCTGGCATTCAACCGCAAGCGCCTGCCCAGCGCGTGGCTCCGGGTGCCGCTGACGCTTCTGGCGTTTACCGGCATCCTGCTGACCTACCGGCAGATCTCCGGCGTCGATGCGGGCTCGTCCCTATTGCTCGTGATGGTCGCAATGAAACTGCTCGAAACCCGCGGCCACCGCGATCGAGCGATCGTCGTTTTCATCTGCTATTTCCTGTTGTTCGCGGCATTCCTGCGTGAGCAGGCGCCGTGGGCACCGTTCTATCTGGCCATTGCGGTTCTGGCCGCGACCACCGCGTTGCTGCAGACGGCCCGCCGCGACCAGCCCATTCGTGCCGGCCGTGCCTTGTGGCTCGCCGGCCGCATCGTGCTGCAGGCCGTGCCGCTCATGATTTTGCTATTCGTGTTGTTCCCGCGAGTGCCGGGGCCATTCTGGTCGCTGCCCCAGCGCGGCGGACAGGCAACGACCGGCCTGAGCGACTCGATGAGTCCGGGAGACATCACCGAACTCGCGCTGTCCGACAAGGTGGCGTTTCGCGTTCGCTTCGACGATGACATTCCCCGCGGTGCGTCGCTGTACTGGCGTGGCCCGGTGCTGGCACAGTTCAACGGCCGCAGCTGGTCGATGCGCGCTCGCAGTTATCTGCCTGGTCTGGTCGACAAGGTCGATCGCAACGGCGACAGCATCACGTACGACATCACGCTGGAGCCCAACAACCAACACTGGTTGCTCGCGCTCGAGACGCCGGTTTACTGGAGTGCCCAACGATCGACGCTCACGTCCACTTTTGCGCTGGCAAGCTTTTCGCCGCTTGATCGGCGGTTGTCTTACACCGCGACTTCGATAGTCAGCGGCACAACCCCGGGCAACATGCCGGATCGCGCCCGGGCCGCCGACACGTATTTACCGGATGGCTCCAATCCGCGCACGCGCGATTGGGCGCGCATGCTGCGTAGTCGTCACGAGACCGACCGCGGTTTTCTCAGCGCAATCCTGGATACTTTTCGGAATCAACCGTACTTCTATACGCTGACGCCGGGGGTGCTCGGCGCCCAGTCGGTGGACGAATTCCTGTTCTCAACCCGGGAGGGTTTTTGCGGCCACTACGCGTCGGCCTTCGCCGTGTTGGCGCGCGCGGTCGGCATTCCGGCACGCGTTGTGACCGGGTACCAGGGCGGCGAATTGAACCCGCTCGGCAATTACTGGATCGTGCGGCAGTCCGATGCACATGCGTGGGTGGAAGTCTGGCTGGATGGTCGCTGGGAGCGCATCGATCCGACCGCAGCGGTAGCCCCCGAGCGTATCGAGTGGGGCATGGACGTTGCCATCGATCGCGGCAGCGTGGGTGGCGCCGCGGCGCTCCGCGGCAGCGCGTTCGCCGAGCAACTGTTGTTGAGCTGGGACGCGGTGAACACCGCATGGAATCGCTGGGTACTCGCGTTCGGCCCCGACAGCCAGACGGACCTGCTCAGCAGAATCGGTATACCCGAACCATCCACCCGGCACCTGATCCTGGCGCTGACGATTGGCATGGCACTGTGCCTGGCGTGGATCTGGTGGCTGCAACAGCAGCGCCAGGCACCCCGCCGCGACGCGCTGGCCGGGTTGTATCGTCTCTTGTGTCAACGCACGGCACGGGCAGCGCGCCCGCGGCGTCCTGACGAGGGCCCGACAGAATACGCGCGAGCCATCGCGGCCCGCCGGCCGGACCTGGCTACCGAGGTGCAGCGCCTGTTTGGCGCCTATGCTCGTTTGCGGTATGACGGTCCGGCCGACAGCCGTCGTGTTGCGCGCTTCCGCGAACAGGTCAGGGCGTTTCGACCGGCTGCGACTCCGCCGGCAGATTCACCCGCGTAAGCAGAAACAGGCCGGCGACGAACAGAATCAGGATCGACAGAATCCCGAGGCGCTGGCTGCCGGTCATCAATGCAACCAGTCCGGTCAACACCGGGCCGATTATCGCGGCGAACTTGCCCAGCATGTTGTAGAAACCGAAATACTCGCCGCTCTTGTCCCGCGGAATCAGAAACGCGAACAGCGAGCGGCTCAGGCTCTGCACACCACCCTGCACGATCCCGATCGCGGCGGCCAGCACGTAGAACTCGGCCTCGGTATCGACGAACACCGCCGCGGTCGTGGTCAGGATGTAGACGCCCAGGGCGACGTAGATGCCGCGCCGTGCGCCGATCCAGTCACCGACATAACCGAACAACAGCGCGGCAGGGAAGCCGATGAAGTTGGTCAGCAGGATCGCACGAATCAGGTCCTCCATGCCCAGTCCCTGCGACAGGCCAAAGTCGACCGCCATTTTGATGATGGTGTAAACGCCGTCGATATAGAGCCAGTAAGCGATCAGGAAAATCCACAGGTCGCGTTGCTGGCGCACCGCACGCAAGGTGCCGAGCAACTCACGAATGCCGGCCGCGATCGCGCCATGCTCCGGCTTGTCCGGCGTGGGCCGCTCGTGGACCCAGAAGATCAGCGGCAGCGTAAAGACAGCCCACCAGATCGCCACCATCAGGAATGCGAGGCGCACGGCCTCGCCCGCCGATGCGAGACCGAACGTGGCAGGCGCGGACACCATCCAGACATTCACCGAAAACAGCAGCGCTCCACCCAGGTAGCCCAGCGCAAAACCGTAAGCGGACACCCGATCGTAGAACTCCGCCGACGTGATATCGACCAGCAAGGAGTCGTACAGGGAATTACCCTGCGCGAAACCAATCGACGCGAGCACATAACAGGCCAGCGCAATCTGCCACTGACCGGCCGTCACGAAGTACATGCTGCCAGTCATCAGCAGTCCCAGCGCTGTAAACAACAGCAAGGATCGCTTGCGACGTCCGGCGCGATCGGCGATGGCCCCGATCACCGGTGCCAACAGGGCCACCGCGAGGCTGGCAATACCATTGGCCATACCGAGGCGAAATGTGGTGACAGCCGACTCTGCGCCATCGTTCCAGTACTCGCCCAGCAGTACCGGCACGAAAGTCGTCATGATGCTTAACGCGAACGCGGAATTGGCCCAGTCGTACAGCGCCCAGCCGAGCACCGGGCGCCGAAACCAGAGGCTGCCTTTCTGCACGCCCGTCAGCTGGGCGCGCGGCCGAGGCGGCGAAGCAAGACTACGGCGTCTTCCTTACCCTGCGCGGCCCGATAGTAGTCCCGCCGCACGCCGATAATTTCAAAGCCGGCCTTGCGATAGACCTTGAGCGCACGCCGGTTCGACGGCCGGACTTCGAGGAACAGTTTCTCCGCGCCGGCGGCGACGGCCTGGTCCAGCATGTAGTCGAGCATGCGGCGCCCGATCCCTTGTCTGCGCAGGGCCGGCGCGATGCAGATGTTCAGCAGGTGCGCTTCACCCGCGGCCACCGACATGATCGAATAACCCAGGATTTCGTCATCGCGCTCCAGGGTAATGCTGGTATAGCCGGCCAGGAGGCAATCGCGAAAAATGCCGGCGGTCCACGGAAAATCATAAGACTGCGCCTCCAGCGCCGCGATGGCGGCCACGTCTTCCTGGCGCATCGGGCGCAGTCGCAGTGGCAGGTCTTTTGCCACGGCGATCATGCGGCGGCGCCCCTCGCCAGGCACAGGTCATCCCAGGACTTCCGCTTTTGCCCAGGACTGCGGAGCAGGTAGGCGGGGTGATACGTCACGACCAGCGGGATACTGCCGGGCTCAAGCCGATGCACGCGACCACGTAATCGGCCGACCGGCGCATCGGAG
>JASJBD010000152.1 GCA_030066665.1 Gammaproteobacteria bacterium | reverse complement strand
ACAAGGCGATGCCGATCGCAATAATCGACCGACGGCTGCGGCTGTCGGCCAGACGGCCGATCGGAATTCCCATCAACGCGTAGAACACGGCAAAGGCGAGCCCCTGCAGCACGCCGAGCTGGGTGTCGCTGAGCTGCAGATCCGCTTTCAGCGGCTCCACCAGCAACGCGATGATCACGCGATCGATGAACGAAAAGATGAAGGCCAGCACGAGGACCGCAACCGCGAACCACGCCCTGCCGGCGCTCGGCCACGGCCGGGCGTCAACGCTACTGGTTGCCATGGAGCTCTTTCAGGTAGTCGGAGATCGCGGCTAGCTCAGTCTCGGTCACATAAGCGAAGCCGGGCGCCGTGACCGCGGCGACCGCCATCGACGTCGCGACGAGCCCGAACACCGCTGCTGTTCTCCCCAATGGCCGACACCGATGCCCGAATCCCATCGCTAATCCCCCTCCGCTGCCGCGATGGTACCCGACTGCCAGGCGAAATCCTCGGCGACGAACGAACTCAGTCCATGCAGCACTCGCGCATAGAGCGAATCTCGGGCGAACTGGTCGACCTCCGTCACCAACCGATCGATCCAGTTCAGCAAATGCCGTTCGGCGAAGTCGGCCTGAGCCAGCTGATAGGACGCCCAGTCCCGCTCGGCGGCCGCCTCTCGGAAGCAGAGAAAATGCATGAACTCGAGTTCGACCGACAGGTGATCCGGCTGCCAGGCGAAATTCTCGGACAACCCGTAGCCGAAGTAGTCGTAAAAACGTACCAGGTCCTCGCGCGTGCCGGCGCGTTGCCCGGTCTGCAGGTCCTCCCGAATCGGCACAGGCGGTCCATCGCTGCCGACCTCGAACAAGCCGCTGTATTGGCGCTTGAGTTCCGCCGGTTCCAGTTGCAGGTACGCCTCGATGACCTGATCGAGACGTGCGTCATAACCTAGCTCTGTGGCGGCACCCAGCTTGTCACGGAGCGAGTGGCGCGTATCGATATCATGCGGGGAAGCTGTCAGCTCCGACCACGCCGCGTAGCAGGCACAGCGCAGCGGGGCGGTCCGTTCGCGGGCGCGGCGTGCCGCGTCGACGCGGCGGGTCACCGGGTTCGAGGCGGCCGAAGCACCGTTCGGATCCATGGGTTCGCCGGGCCTCTACTTGAACAGCGCAAGGTGATCTTCGATGAACCGGCGCAGCGACGTCGGCTTGCGACCCAAAAGTGCCCTGAAGGTGTCCGTGGTTTGGTCGAGACCAATTTCGTCAATCTCGCGGAACAGTTCGCAAACGGCGTTCAGGTGCCATGGGGCGAGGATTCCGGTCATTCGCTCGCGAAACTGATCCATCGGCATCGCCACATACTCGACTTGTTCACCCAGCACCTCGGAGAACTGATCGGCCACATCGTAGAAAGACAGGATCTCGGGTCCGGTGATTTCATAACTCTGACCGGCGTGCCCCTCGCCGGTAAGCACCTCGGCACAAACCGCGCCGATGTCACGAATGTCAGCCATACCGGTCGTACCGTCACCCATCGGCAGGAAGAACTTGCGCTTCTCCTTGATGCTGCCCGCGCTGGCAAGCAGGTTCTGCATAAAGAAGTTGGGCTTGACCATCGTCCAGTCCAGGCCGGACGCGCGAATATACTCCTCCACGGCCCAGTGACCCTGCGGAATCGGCGTCTTCGCTGTGGGCACGGCTTCCATCGACGACATCTTCACCAGGTGATCGGTGCCTGCGGCGACGGCAAGGTCGGTGAACTGCTTTTCGTTTGCCTGTTGCTGCTCACCGTTGGGCAACGTCAGAAACGCTTTATCCACGCCTTCCAGTGCCCGGGAGACGACTTTCGCATCGGCGATATCACCTACCACCAGCTCAACGCCGGCGGCTTTCAGATCCGCGGCCTTGGCCGCGTCCCGGACCAGCGCCCGCAAACTCGCGCCTTTTTCGAGCAGCTGTTTCGCCGTTTCTCCGCCAGTCTTGCCGGTAACCCCCGTCAGCAAAATCATTCTTATTCTCCAGGAGTACTACGCGGCGGCCGCGAGCTTCATGACCCCGAGATAGACACTGTCATCGCCGACACTGAACTGTGTCGACAGGCCGCCCGCAGACGCTGACGTCACCTCCAACTCGTACGGACCGCTATTCGGGGCCAGCTTGTCGATTTTGAATTCGCCGAACAGGTCCGTGGTCGCCCGCGCGACCTCGTCCCCGTTGTGTTTCAGCACCACCTCGGCGCCTTCGGCGCATTCCTCGACACCGCCAACGTTAGCCACGACAGATCCGCCGACAAAGCACTTGTTAAACAAGTGCATGTTCTTGTAGTACACGCGCGGCTTCGTCCCAAGCTCCGGCTGCAGAACTTCCAGTCCCTCGTCCGCGGCGATTCGCTGCATCTCGGAATCTTCAACCTTGAGGGACCTGAACACATTGGTCGGGCAACACTGCTCCGCCCGCGTCTTGTCCCAGCCCTCGTCCAGCAGATGCGCGTCGAAAATCCAGGCCTGCGGAATCTGTTTTTCCTCATTCCAGTAGACCGCGCCATACGGACAGGCGTCGACGATTTCCTTCTGTCCTTTGGATTTTTCGGGGTCGATGATGACAATACCGTCGTCACGCTTGGTGATGGCGCCACCCTTGGCCGCCTTCACGCAAGGCGCATCGTCGCAGTGATTACACATCACCGGCATGAAGTGTGCGTCAACGATTGGATACGTACCGCGTTCCTTGCGCTCGATATCCAGCCAGTTGTGCCCCATCGGCGGCTGCTCCGCCGCGTATCCAGGGAAGTCGTTACCGGTGTGTTCGTCCTTGACCGCCAGAAAGCAGGCGCGGCAATTATTGCAGCGCTCGATATCGACGATCATGTTCCATTTTTCGGTCATCTCACGCGACCTCCGCCGGCGCCCAATTGTCCGCGCCGGTCCATTTCTCCACCTCGATCAACGTGCCATTCGGTCGGATACCGTGGCTCTTGGTGGTGATGGGTTTACTCGGGTTCAGCAGGTTGACGCAGCCCCCGAGATCCGTGGACCTGCCCGGCTCACCCGTGGGCCGATATTCAGCCGAGGCGGTGGATGCGCTGATGACGCCCGGCCGCAGCCGATCCGTAACCTGCGCGGCGCAGACGATTGAACCGCGGTCGTTCCACAGACGAATCAGATCATCATCCTGGATGCCGCGCTCGGCAGCGTCGTCGCGGCTGATGCGGGCGACCAGATAATAATGCTCGCCGACCTTCACACGATGTTCGCGAATATCCCGCAGGAAGCAACCTTCGTCGTCGCCCATGACATGGAACGGATAGCGCGAGTGTGGCGACAGCAACCGCAACGGGTATTTGGCCATCGCCGGGTCATCCTCGGCGTTCTCGAACGTCCGCATGTACTTGTTCACTGCCGGCCGTTCAGGGTCGTCGAAACGCTGCAGTGTCGTTGGCACGAACTCATATTTTCCTGACGGTGTCTGCAGACCCTCCGCGTAGTTGCTGACGTAATCCGACGGCAACGGATACGGCTCCGGCACATCTTTCTTGCGGCCCTCGTAGAACCAGTTGAGGGCGGTAGGCGCCCGGGAGCCCTCGGGTTCCGGCGGCACAACGTAGTAACCCTTCTTCAGGAATTGCCGCCACGAAATGCGCTTGGCCATGTCCGACGAATCGAACGCGCGCTTGCACCACTCGTACTCCGAGTTGCCGCCTTCCGAGTAGACCGCGCCAAGGTCGAGTTTCTCAGCGATCGCCAGGAAGATGTCGTAATCGGACTTGGACTCACCGAGCGGCTCGATGCACTTGTGCTGCAAGGAGATCACGCGGTGGTTGTTCATCGAATACATGTGATGCACATAACCGGGGCCGACGTTGTACCACTCGCCGATATCCCAGCGTTCGAACACGGTGCAGGCCGGCAGAATGATATCGGCGAATCGCGTCTCGCCTTCCCACCAGACCGACTGGTTAACGACGAACTTCAGGTTTTCGTGCTGGTACATCCGGACCCAGCGGTTCGCATCAACCATGGTGCCGAACGATGCGCTGCCGTACTTGTAGATCATCTCCACCGGCACGTGGCCCGGCGACGGATAGCCGAACGGGAAGAACTGGCCCTGCACGGAATCCACCGCGGTCAGGTAACCGACGGCCTTGCCGTGCATGATCGCCTCCGGTAACCAGATGCGCGGGATGGCCTGCTTGACCGAGCTCATGGTCACGATGTGCGGCATGCGCTGATAGTTGTTGGTCGAATTGGCGCTGTATGCCAGATCACCCGACATGCTCCCCTCGGCATATCCGGGGAAGTAGAAGTTCATATCCACCGGCGCGCCGAACTGCAGGTTGCCGAAGTTGGATCCCGGCCGGCCCATCCCCTGCATCGCCCCGAGAATGGTCATCATCCGCGCCCACTGTGCGCCGGTCGGCGAACGGCACGCACCGCCGAGGCCGCAACCCCAGCCACCCGCACCGAGATAGGTCTTCTTGCGACCCCATTCACGGGCCAGCGCGCGTACGTCGCGCGCCGGCACGCCGGTTTCCTGTTCCTGCCACTCGGGCGTCTTCGGTACGCCGTCCGACTCACCCAGCACGTGCGCTTTCCATTCGTCGAAACCAGTGGTTCTTTTTTCGACGAATTCCTTATCGTAGGTATCCTCAGTAATCCACACGTAGCAGATTGCCTGGGCCAGTGCCGCATCGGTGGCAGGTTTCGGCGAAATCCACTTGCCGCCGAGATGCGCCGCCGTGTGATTCATGTACGGGTCGATGTGGACCATTTTGATGCCAAGATCCTTGGCCCACTGGCGACGCTGGGTACCTTCGAAGCCATAGCTCGCATCCGGATCACTCGACCAGAACACCATCATCTCGGCTTCTTTCAGACAGTCTTCAACCGTGCCGTAAGGCTCGGCCGCACCGAGCCGCATGCTGTTACCCCAATGGTGCATCGCGCCCCAGAACCAGCCCTCCCAACTGTCCGGGCTGTGGACCAGCTTGGTCACGCCAATCAGGTTCCAGAAACGGTTGAAGGCGCTCAGGTAGTGGCCGAGATTGCCCCACTGATGATGCGAGCCGTTGGCAACTGCAATCGCGCCCGGGCCAACCGCCTTGCAACGCTTGATCTCTTTGCTGACGATATCGACCGCTTCGTCCCAACTGATCTCGACAAACTCGGACTTGCCGCGGTTCTGGATGTTGCGATCGCCATCCGGGTCGAAGTCGACCCGCTTCATCGGCTTCAGAATCCGGTTCTTTGAATACACCATCGATTTCTGACACTGCCCATGTGATGCCAGTGTCGTCCGCCGTGGCGGCGTGAATTTCCTGCCCCGGGCTTCGATCGTATAGGAACCGGCATCGTCATCATCCAGGTCCATCGGCGTCGTCCGAATGATCTTGCCGTCCTTCACATAGACAAAAATGGGACCGCCATTCGTGCCGTTCGTGTAACGGGTGACGCCATTGCCCATGTCGGTGCCGCTTGTCCAGGTGTAGGACTCCATACTGCCGAGCAAGTGCATGAACCAGACGACCAGCTCGTCCGGCCCCGCCATCGTGAGCTTGAAGTTCTTGGCTGCGTCGATGCGCTCGAGCTGGTCGAAAGGTGGCGTCAGGAAGCTCGCGGCAATCTTCGCGTTCTTGAAGAAGATCGTGAAATCCGGGTTGTCATGAATGCCACTCCCGGTCGAGATCTTACCGCCCTTCAGCTTAACCCACCGACCCATGGGCTTGTCGCGTAATCGGAACTGGGCGATGGCGTCGCGCTCTCGCAGACGTTCCGCGAACTCGGGAAACACTACGGCACACGCCCGCATGGCTTGCGGTATCCCCCACAAAATGACTGCCAGTTTCATGTAACACTCCTGACTCGGGGTGACTGTGATTCTATGGTCCCAGAGCCTGCAAGCTTCTAACAAATGTCATTTTCCGGCTGGGTCCACCACCAGCCGTTATTGTGCAATCAGATGGTCTGGAACAACTCCTGCAGCGCGCCACTGCCCGGATTTCGGACCAGCATCGACGCGCACTTGCCACGACCCGGTAAATCTATTTCCACCGGGTCCGCGACGGCTTCGGCGCCCACCGCGGCGCAGGCACCGGCAACCGTTTCGAGATCGTCAACCTGGAATGACTGTGCGAGGTAACCGATATTCGGTGGCACGGCGGCGGGAACCAGGTTCGGCACCTCGTAATTCATCGGCGTTGCCAATGCAATCTTGCCGTACTCGTGGTCGCCCTGGACGATCACGCTCCGGGTCCGCGCATCCTCGGGCAGGCTCAGCGCGCGATTCGTCTCCGCGCTCTCCAGCACGGATTCAATGAATAACGACATGTGCAACGGGCCGTAATAGAAGGCGAGCGCTTTTTCCATGTCGAGCACGCTGTGCGCCGTGGTGACGACGGATGTGAAGCCCGTCGATGTGCGGCCGTATTCATCGATGAACTTCAGGATGTGGCCAATGACCGTTTGTGGATCCTCGGTGAGCAATTGGATCAGGTTGATCACAACACCATCGGGCCCGTCGAACGCCACTTCCAGCGTTTCCCCGACTGCGGGGCCAAAATTGTTGTACGCCGGCTCGCTCCAGAAATTGAATCCCTGCGACCTGAGGTTCTGGTAATCCCGCTCGATATCACTGGCATAGATATTCAGATTGAAAAGTCCGTTGGCGCGCCGAATATCCGGTGATCTGACCAGCTGTCGATCGGCCGCATCGAACTCCATCAGTTGAATACGCCCAACCGGGTCCGCCCCATGCCCGAGAAATGCGCAGCGGGCGCCACTACCGGCAGGCAACTGCCAGTACTGCTCGAATGCCGTGCCCTCCCAGGTTCGCGTCTCGCTGACCTCCAGGCCGAGGGTCCCCGCGTAGAATTCGAGCGAAGCATCGAGATTCTCGACGCCGATGACGACCACGCTCACCGGGGCGCTCACTGCCTTGGCACTGTTTGTTTCGCTATTCATGAGAAATTTCCCCGACTGTTCTGGTTCTTATTGCGGCCAGATACACGCTGCCTGCTGCACGACTGCCCGGCAGAATACGCGTGCCGCACTGGATGCTAGACAGCGCGCGGGGTTACCGCAAGTTCAGTAGCTGACAGTAACCGAATCCCTGTCCTACACTCGTTCACACGATGTTCGGAACTCTGAAAACGATTCACGTCGCCGCGGTGATCATCACGGCCTCTTTCTTCATGCTGCGCGGCTACTGGATGCTGATCGAGTCGGGTCGGCTGCAGCACCCCTTCGTCAGGGTTGCCCCCCACGTGAACGACACGATCCTGTTTGTCAGCGCGATGACCATGGCCTGGTTGCTCAACGAGTATCCCTTCATGGTCGACTGGTTGACGGCGAAGTTCCTCGCATTGCTGGCTTATATTGTGCTCGGCCACTACGCGTTGAAGCGGGGACGCAGCAAGCAGACACGCACGTGGTTCTTCTTCGCGGCGGTCGGCACGCTGGCCTATATCGTCGGTGTCGCCTTGTGCCGGGACCCGCTAGCCTGCCTGGCTCCATAACGAAACAGGCGCCGGGCACGTGGCCGTGCCCGGCGCCTTTGGAACTGTGACGAAGACCGGTCGCCGGTCAAGCAGTCACGGCATCGGTGCCCAGACGCTGCACCAACCCGCGGACGCCACAACTTTGCCCGGGAAAATGGCGCAAGGTCGCCATGCGGCACCATCCTCACCCTGGATCTGCACACAGTTGGCGCAGTTTTGCCCGGGCTCGAAACGGGCGGCCATCGGGTTGGACGTATCGACATCCGCAGCGTCCTCGACATACAGCAGCGCAGCCGCGGCCAGATCCGCCGGATCCAGTTTCGGCATGTCGGCCGCCCCCGCCTGTTTGTCCAGCAACATCGCACCGGCTGGCACCGCGACGGCCACCTGCTGCAGGAAACGCCTGCGGCTAAGATTCTTGTCACTCATGGAATAAGTCCCTTCTTCAGGTTCATACACAGTACTGTCCGGACGGCCTGAACGGCACCGGATAATACTCAATTCGGTTCGTTCTGCGGCACGGATGCTAACAGCAGCATCGCGGCAATCGGATACGGGGATTCCCTTAACGGTTGGCCGGGGTCACGGCCGCCATGGTGACGTTCATTTCGGCTTCCCGGGCCAGCAGCATCACCCGAACTTTTTCGAGATTTCGGGAATTCGGATTCAGCGCGAGCCCCGCCTCCAGGTCCGCGCGGGCATTGACCAGATGGCCCAGCGCCAACCACGCCAGCGCGCGATTGTTATACGCATTCCAGAATCTCGGGCGCAGCCTCAAAGCCTCGTCGCATG